>CAVGQS010000011.1:0-25266 GCA_963631415.1 Lactococcus garvieae
GCTTTGTTTCGCCCGAAACGTTGCAGCGTTTCGCGGCGAGATTTTTTCGTTAAGTCCGCATAAAATTTTTTTAAGTCCTACTTTTCAATCGCTCAAGTGGCTTCAAAAAATTCTTAAGTGCGCGCCAGACTTAATGCGCTGAAAAATAGACGGTTGCAAATTCGCTAAATTTCACGAATAAGAGTTTTTGCGGGCAGCGGTATGGGTGCAAAAAAAGCACTGTACCGCAGTGCCTTGGCAGGCGGTACAGTGCTGTGGAGTTGGCGGGCGTTGGCCCTGCCGTTATTTCAGACGATACTTCTTGCCGTTCTGGATGTAGATGCCACCCGGTTGGGGAGTGGTGACGAATCTTCCGTTGAGGTCGCAGAATGGCTGGTTCTTGTCGAAGGCGGTGTCGCCTTCAGCCTGTGTTGCATCGTTGACGGAGCAAATGTCCTTGGGGTCGTAGATGAGCATGTCGTTTCCGTCGCCGAGAGCCGCCATGATGTAGAACGGCTGTGAACGGAGTTCTGTGGGAATTACGAACGTGTGGGTGTTGAATGCGTAGACGAACTCATTGTTGGAGTTGTATACCTTGAATCCTACAGCGCCCTTTCCGCTCGACTTGCTGACTACGGTCTTGCCAGTAGTGGGAGAGTATACGCAAGAATACTGCTTTGTTTCAGGATTGTCCACAAACTGTGTGAACATGCCGGTTTCGCCCACCACGCTGGTGTTGCCGGGGGTTACGCCCGGGGTTGTGGCGACACGCATAGTGCCTTCTGCCATGCCGGGATAGTCAGCCGGATACTTCTCGATGCGCTCGTCGATGAAGAGGATGTTGCCCAGCTTCTTGGTGTACTTGTGCATGTAGGCAAGTGTCTGGTCAATCTCAGCCTGAGTGGTGGTGAAGTAGGAGTTGGAGTAGTCACCCACGGTGTAGTTTTCGAGAGGAATAAAGAATCCCCAGAACTGGAAGAACTCGGAGAGGTCTGCCTGGGCCACGTCGCACGCAAACTTTGCGAAACGCAGGTAGTCGGTGGTACCGCTGCCAGGGCTGCTGGCGTTGCCGGAACGGGTCATAGGTGTCTCGCGGAACTTGTCGAAGAGGCGCGGATAGAATGTGGTGTCGTGCTCCATGAGGTGGAAGTAGAGCCACAGCTGGAAGTATGCGCGGCTGCGCTGCCAGAGGTTATACTCCTGCCAGAACACTTTTTCGTGGAATGAGGACTGAGCCTGGCTCCACGCTCCGCCGCGGCCCGTGTTGGAGCCCTGCAGCCATGTGTTGATCTGCGAGAAGTTGTTGTTGGAGATTTCGGTACATCCAGCCATGTTATAGAGTCCCTGGTGGATGTGGCCGGTCTCGTGGGCGATACACCAGAAGTTGCCGCCGTTGTCGTTTTCGGTGCCGTGGGTGAGGGCGTCATAGTTCATGATGGTGCCCACGCCCGGATAGTATGTACCGTAGGATGAAGCGTAGGGGTTGCCGTCAGATGAGCTTGATGCCGACAGCATGCAGTTGAAGCGGTCAGCGAACTGCTCAGCTCCCATTATCTTGCGCTGGTTCTCAACGATGCCGTCCCAGCGGTGGAGTGTACCCTCGATGGCCTTGGCGGTGCCGTCGGTGTCTATCTCGTCGAGCTGCTCGTCAGGAATCTGCTTGAGGAGCTGGTCGTAGTGCATGTTATACTCGTAGTACTTGGACTTGAGGTGTACGATTTCGTCCTGGAAGAGGCTGTCGACCATGTCTTTCCAGTCGGCGTTGGTGTGGCCGCGGGTGATGTCGAAGTATCCCTGAACCCTACCGCCTTCGATGTGGATGGTGATGGGGTCTACATCGGCCAGCTTCTTGGAGGTGCTGGTGATGGTGTGGTGGATGAAGATGAAGCCTTCGTCGTTGGGCGTGAAGATGTTGATGCCTCGCTTGAGGGCAGTGCGGTCAGCATAGACTGCGCAGCCCTTGACGGAGCTGTACTGGAGCGTTGTGTTGGCTGCAGCGTTGGCGCCCACATAGAAGACTACGATGTCGCCAGCCTTGACGCTGATGCCGGTAGGGCCAGTCTGCGGTGAGAACTGGTAGCCGGTGCCCATATATGCTGTGCTGTTCCACTTGGTGGGGTCGCTGTAGGGCTCGTAGTCGTAGATGCGGAATTCCTTCTCGCGGTGTCCCCAGGTGTTGTTCTTTACCTTGAGTGCCATGCGTATGATGGACTTAGGCAGGCCGGCGTCGGACATAACGGTGTTCAGCGAGTCGTCGGTAAGAGTCTGGTAGGTATCCTTCAGCGTGGTGCACGCATAGTCGGAGAAGAACTTCTGCAGACGGATGTTGAGCGTGGCGACGCTGGTCTTGAGAAGGCTTTGGTTATCGTCGTATGCTTCCTCAGCCTCCTGGACTTGTGCCTCGGTCAGGTCTGCGCGCTTCACAATCCACTGTGCAGCCGGGAGGTCGATGGAGGCGTTCTCAGAAAGGCCCTTTGAGTTGACAGACAGGCCTGTGGTGGGCTTGTTGGGCTCAATAAAGCTGAAAGTGGTCTGCCAGTCGTAGGTTCCTGGCGCGAGAGTCCAGTTGTGGCTCGTGGCTGTAGCCGCTGTGGTGACGTAGTTGCCGCCGCATGCACTGGTTTCGCCAGTGGCTTTCCTGTTGATCGACTTGCTGGAGTAGATGTTTTGGATGCAGTATGTGCCGTCCTCGTTTTTGGTGACTTTCCAGTACTGGTTCCACTTCACGTCAGAGATGGACTGTGTGATGATCATGGCGTCGCTGAGGCGCTCGGTCATGTATTCGCCTGTGTTGAGGTTGATGAACTGGTAGTAGCTGCAGGCGTCGGTGTCGATGGTCTGAGACTCATACACAGAGTCGATGTTGGCCTTCACGTCTGCGGCAGTTACTTCGGTCTCCTCAACGGCAACGATGTCCCACTCAGAGTTCTTGTCGTTGTCGTAGTACCAGTCTGTCAGGCCGGAGTTGCCTCCGTTGAGGTTGATGCAGTTCTTCTCTTTGGACTCAAGGTCACCGTGGCAGATCACGATGTGCTTGTCGGCGGTGGAGGTGTTGTTAGGACTGAGCGCAATGGTCCAGTATGCCTTGCTGTCGGCGCAGGTGTAGTCGCTCTGCAGGTATTTGCCGGTCATGGCGTTGCGCAGGCTGAAGTTGCTGCCTTCGTATTCGATGATCCACATCTGCTGCATGCGTGTGGCGGCGGCACTGACGAGTGACTGTGTGCTGGCTGCGTGGCTTGTGGCGTTCTCATAGATGTACTGTCCGGTCTTGTTCCTGCTGTGGATGCGGAACAAGCCGCCTTGCTGCAGCTGGTAGAGAACCAGCGGGCCGCCAGAGAGGTCCTCAAGGCTAGTGAGGGTCACGGTGCGGAAGGACCAGTCCTTGTTGAGGCCAGATGTGGTGGGCGCCTCTGTGGAGTAGCCAAGAGCCGTAGAGCCATTGCTGTCAAGGTAGTATGTCGCACCCTTGATGCCGAAGTTGCCCGGAGAGTCCGTCACCTCTTCAATGGTGAACAGACCGGCGCCGGCAGTGGTGGCGGCAACACCCTGGCAGGTGTTGTAGGTCAGCTCCTTGAGGTAGTTGCCCTCGGCATTCTGAATGTAGTACTTGCCATCGGTTTCGCTTGGGATGAAGCGGAAGAGGTAGGCTGCCATCTTCTCGACCGAGCTGCCGTCTTGCGGTGTTGTCGAGGTCACTTTGGCATCTCCGTAAAGGTAGGCTTTGCGTCCTTCGTTGTAGACGGTGTACCATGTGTTGGCACTGAAGCCTTCCTTCACAACCGAAGAGCTTACGGTGATGATGTCGGTGGAGTTGACGTCATCTACCAAAGCGTAGGATTGCCCCGCAAACAAAAAGAGCAGCAGGGAAAGGCATGATAGAACTTTTCTCATGATAATTTAATTTATAATGTTGTTTGTGTTAGTGTGCGCTGAGGCGTGCCGTACAAGTGCATGTGCAGCAATTTATATCCAAAGTTAACCAAATATCACAGTAGCAAGAAGGCTCTGCCGTACTATTTTTGAATATGGCAGCGCATTTTTGTAAAGAATAATGGTTTGAGGGGCGGCAATGTGCCGTAATGCAATTTCGGGCGTTGCAAAAACGACAAGTTAAATGCACGCGTTTTTGCATAAATGGTCAGGTGGGGGGAGTGGGTGCGCTCTATTCGGAGTAGTCGAGGTAGGGCGCGAGGCGGGCAAAGTCGGACTGGGTGAACGCCGCGTAGTTGGCGAGTTCGCTGATGTTGTGAATGTTTCCGTAGACTTTGCGGTAGTTGAAGACTGCAACGACCTGCTCGTAGCTGAAGTAGGGGTGTCTGAGGAGTTGCTTGAACTCAGCCTTGTTGATTTTCAATTTGGTGGTCTCCGTCTTGCTGAGTTTAAGCCATTGGCCTATGTCGTCGGGCACGCCGTACACCTCCTTGATTTGGGAAAGGGAGACAAAACCTCCCAACCTGTTGCGGTATCGGATGATTTTGCCGGCGTAGTAAGGACCGATGCCGGGTATGCGCTGGAAAGAGGCGCTGTCGGCCTGATTGAGGTCGATGGTCTGCCCGGGCTTGAGCTTGTAGGACGTATAGCCGTAGGAGTCTTGCCGCTGCGTGCCGGGCTGTGCCATGTCGTTGCTCTGGCTGCGTGCGTCAGGTCTCTGGCGGTAGCTCTGCTGGTAGCCAGCGTCTTTGATTGTGATGTATGGCAGCAGCCTCTTGTAGTCGCTTTCGTCAAGTGTATAGATGCGCGCGAAGTCTTTGGGACGGCGGAATACGCCGCCTGCATTTCGGTAATTGACGATGGCCTTGGCAGTGCCGGGCTTGAGCCCGAGTGCGAGAAACGTGTTGTAGTCGGCTGTGTTGGGGTCGAAGGGAAACGGTTTGGCTGCCTTTTTGCCCGCAGCCGCAGCAGTGCCGCCACTGCCAGCTACTTTGTCGTTGGGGGCGTTGGTCTCTACGCTGGTTTTCTCTTTGTTGGACGAGGAGAGGAAGTACATGCCCACGTTGGCAGCCAAAATGATAGCCGCTATCCAGACGATGGCTTTCTTGTCGTTAACGCTTAGTGGCATGGTTCCTTCAGTGTTTTACATCTCCACCAGGAAGCGGAAATTGAAGCAGCGGCCCGTGAGGTAGTTGGGCACGGCGTATTGCCTGTTGGTGATGTCGGTAATCCAGTAGTAGGAGTTGACGTTCTTGATGTCCATCAGGTTGAGCATGTCGACACCGAGCCAAATGTTGCGCACGGGGTTGTGGCGCTTGTGCTTGTCCTCGTTGTTGAGCAGGCGGTAGCTCAGTCCGATGTCGACGCGACGGTATGCCGGGGCTCTGAAGTTGTTGCCCTCAATACCGGAGTGGGGCGCGCCAAAGGGCAGTCCGTCGGCGAGGGCAGCCTTGAGCGTCATCTTCCACCTGGTAGAGCCGGGGAAGAAGTCGGTGAAGAAGAGCGACAGGTTGTAGCGCTGGTCGGTAGGCAGCGGCAGCGACAGCCCGTTGTACTTCTGCTTTGTGGACATCAGCGAGAGCGTAATCCACGAGTCAGCTCCCGGCACAAATTCGCCGAACAGCTTGAAGTCGATGCCCGCCACGTGGCCTTTGGCGAGATTCTCGCCGTAGTACACCACTCGGAGGTTGTTGACGTTGTAGGGGATGATGTTGTCTAATACCTTATAATATATCTCTGTGGAGAAGCGGAAGGGGCGGTCGACGGCCTTGAACTGATAGTCCATACCGAGCAGAAAGTGGATGGAGCGCTGCGATTTGATGTCGTGGTTGAGCTTCACAATGGTGTTTGCCCCCACCTTGGTGGTGTCGCGCAGTTCTTTGTAGAACGGTGACTGGTAGTAGTAGCCAGTGGCGAAGCGGAAGGTGAAGTTGTCGTTCTTGGCAGGTATGAATCCCAGCGAGGCGCGTGGCGAAACGAGCGTCTCCTTGTTCCACGAGTTGTGGGTGAGCCTGACTCCGAAGTTGAGGTTGTAGACTCCCGACTTGTTGTTGAAGCGGTAGTTGTCCTGCAGGTAGCTCTCGAAGCGTGTGGATGTGACCTCCGTCTTGGCGTGGAAGTTGTAGACAAGCAGCAGTTCGTCTCTGCTGTGGGGGACGGAGTAGCCGGAAGAGTCTCTCATCTCCCACTCGGTGGAGTGCTCCTTGATTTTTTCGCTCTTAAGGCTTATGCCCGCACGGATGGTGTGGCGCTTGATGGCAGTGCGCAGGTTGAGGGCGGTAGACATAACCCGTGCGGTGAGGTAGTTGCGCGCATGCTCGAGGTAGGTGCCTACTCCGAGCTGCTCCTGCCCGACGGCTGAGTTGAGCCAGTATTCGCCCCTGATGTCGTAGGCCTCCTGCTCCTTGGTGGAGTAGGCCGACGACAGCCACTGCAGGGCGGTGGAGGAGTTGAACTTGTAGGTGATGCCGAGCGAGCTGAAATAGGTGCGGAACAGGTCCTTCTCCTGTCCGTCGAAATAGACCTTGAAGGACATGGGGGAGTCCATGGTGCCGAACGAGGTCTCGCGGTCGCTGGGCTCAAAGTTGTACTTGTTGTCTGAAATGTTGCCGATGAAGTCGAAAGTCCAGTGCTTGGTGGGAGACCAGGATGTGTAGTTCTGGAAGTCGAGGAATCGGGGGTTGTATTCGCCGTCGGTGTCGGTGGTGCCCATCAGGTATTTGGTGGTCTTGTAGCGCAGCCCGTTCATCATGGAGAAGTTCTTGTTGCCAAAGCCCACGTAGGCGTCGGCGCCCATCAGGCTGCCTGCCAGCGAGGCCTCGAAGTGCTCGGGCTTCTTGTAGGTGATGTCGAGAACCGACGACATCTTGTCGCCATAGCGCGCTGGGAAGCCTCCGGCGGAGAAGTCAATGTCGGCAACCATGTTGCTGTTGATAATGGAGAGTCCCTCCTGCTGTCCCGAGCGGACGAGCATGGGGCGGAAGACCTCTACGCCATTGAGGTACACGCAGTTTTCGTCGAAGCTGCCGCCGCGCACATTGTACTGCGACGAGAGCTCGTTGTGGGTGCTTACTCCCATTTGTGTGGCTATGATTTCCTCGACCCCGTTGCCGGTGGTGGAGGGCATCTGCTTGGTGTATTTAGTCTTGATGCGCTGCACGAGATCGGTCTGCTTCCTCATGGCGGTGATGCCCGCCTCGCCCAGCATGATGGACTTGGTGGAAATCTTCATGTCGAAGCGCATGGAGTCGGCGCTGGGCGCGTAGATTTTGAATTTGCGCGTGCGGTAGCCTATCTTCATACAGGTCACGAATATAGAGTCGGCCCGCGAACACGTCAGCCGGTATTTGCCCTCCGATCCCGATACGGTGAACTCGCCTTGCTTCTCGATTATTATCGACGCAAACTCAACGGGATTGTCGTATTCGTCGACCACCTTGCCGTAGAGCTGCATCTTGTTTTGCGAAAAGGCTTCGACGCACATCATGAGGACGGCGGCAAAGAGTATGGTAAATCTAGTCATCGAGCAAGTCGGGTCTAAGTTCTTGTGTACGTTTCAAGGCTTGGTTGAACTCCCACTCCTTTATTTTCGCTTCGTTGCCGGAGAGCAGAATTTCGGGAACCTTCCATCCCTTGTAGTCAGCGGGTCGCGTGTAGATGGGAGCCGCCAGCAGGTTGTCCTGGAAGGAGTCTGACAGCGCGCTCTGGTCGTCGCTGATGACTCCGGGCACTATGCGCACCACGGCGTCGGTGATGATGGCAGCAGCCAGTTCGCCGCCCGTCAGCACGTAGTCGCCAACGCTTATCTCCTTGGTGATGAGGTGCTCCCTGATGCGGAAGTCTATGCCCTTGTAGTGGCCGCACAAGATGATGATGTTCTCCTTCAGCGACAGGGCGTTGGCTGTCTTTTGGGTGAACTGCTCGCCGTCGGGCGAGGTGAAGATTATCTCGTCGTAGTGGCGCTGCGACGTCAGTTCGGCTATGCAGTCGTCAATAGGCTGGCACTGCATCACCATGCCCGCAAAGCCGCCGAACGGGTAGTCGTCGACCCGCTTGTGCTTGTCCTTGGTGTAGTCCCTGAGGTTGTGTATGTGTATCTCTGCCAGGTTCTTTGCCTGCGCTCTGCCCACGATGGACTGTGTGGTGAAAGGCAACAGCATTTCTGGCAAGACGGTGATGATGTCAATCCGCATGTGAAAAACTTGTCTGGTTATACCTGTTGTTTTATAACGCAAAGTTATTGCGAATATTTTAATTTGTTGTAATTTTGACACGATAAAACCGAGACTTTATGACCGAGCAGGAACAGATACTTCAGCTTCGCGAGGAGCTGCACCGCCACAACTACCTCTACTACGTGAAGAACGACCCCGTCATTTCCGACAAGGAGTTTGACGACAAGATGCATCTGCTGATGCAGTTGGAGGCGAAGCACCCCGAGATGTACGACGACAACTCGCCCTCACTGCGCGTGGGCAGCGACCTGAGCGTGGAGTTCACCCAGATCAAGCACCGCTATCCGATGTTGTCGCTTGCCAATACCTACAACCGCGGCGACGTGCAAGCCTTCTACGACAGGGTAAAGGCGGGGCTTGACGGACAGGACTTCCGCATCTGCTGCGAGCTGAAGTTTGACGGGCTCTCTATATCACTGATATACGAAAAAGGCCGTCTGGCGAGGGCGGTGACGCGCGGCGACGGCCAGTTTGGTGACGATGTCACGGCAAACGTCAAGACCATACGCACCATACCGCTGGTGCTTGAGGGCGACGGCTATCCCGACGATTTTGAGATTAGGGGCGAGGTGCTGATGCCCTGGAAGAGTTTTGAAAAACTCAACAAGCGGCGCGAGGAGGAGGGCAGTCCACTCTTCGCCAATCCGCGCAATGCCGCCAGCGGCACGCTCAAGAGCAAGAGCTCGGCTGTAGTGGCGGAGAGAAACCTCGACGCCTACCTCTACTATTTGCTGGGAGAGCAGCTGCCAACCGACAGCCACTACGAAAACATGCGCACTATGGCGCGCTGCGGCTTCAAGGTGTCAGACGAGATGAAGCTGGCGTCGACCATCGACGAGGTGATGGAATATATTGACTACTGGGATAAGCAGCGCTCCTACCTGCCCGTGGCGACCGACGGCATAGTTCTCAAGGTCGATTCGTTGCAGCAGCAGAGGCAACTGGGCTATACCGCCAAGACGCCGCGGTGGGCGATAGCCTACAAGTTCCAAGCAGAGAGGGCGCTGACGAGGCTCAACGAGGTAACTTTCCATGTGGGTCGTACCGGCGCGGTCACCCCAGTGGCAAACATGGACCCCGTGCACCTCTCTGGCACCGTAGTCAAGAGAGCTTCGCTCCACAACGAAGACATCATACGCTCCCTCGACCTGCACATTGGCGACATGGTCTATGTGGAGAAAGCCGGCGAGATAATTCCGCAAGTGGTAGGGGTAGACTACGACCAGCGCGCCAACAACAACATAGGCGACAAGGTCTGCTTCGTCAAGACATGCCCCGAGTGCGGCGGTCCCTTGGTGAGATATGAGGGAGAGGCTGCACACTACTGCATCAACGACGCGAACTGCCCGCCGCAGATTAAGGGCAAGATAGAGCATTTTATCTCACGCGACGCAATGAACATCGACTCGCTGGGTCCCGAAACTGTAGCGGAATACTACGAAAGGGGACTCATCAAGAACGCTGCCGACCTCTACACCCTGAAGGTCAGCGACCTGGAAGGCGAAAACGGCACACGCCTCAAGTCTGCGCAAAAAATCATTTCGGCAATAGAGAAAAGCAAGGGCGCTGGATTTGAACGCTCGCTCTACGCCTTGGGAATCAGGTTTGTGGGAAAAGTCACCGCCAAGGTCATTGCGCGCCACTTCCGCACTATGGACAATCTGCTCTCGTGCTCGCTAGACGACCTCGTTAAGGTCGACGGGGTGGGGGCGGTCATTGCGCAGTCGGTCAAGCAGTTCTTCTCTGAGCCCAAAAACATGGAGATGGTCAATCGCCTGATGGAGTATGGCGTCAGCTTCGAGATAGGGGAGTCCGCTGCGCCTGCCGGTGACCGTCTGGCAGGCATGAGTATCGTGATAAGCGGAGTATTTAGCCACCATTCGCGCGAGGAATACAAGGCGATAATTGAGGCCAATGGGGGCAAGAACGCCAGCAGCATATCTTCCAAAACCTCGTTTGTGTTGGCAGGAGACAACATGGGACCCTCCAAGCGCGAAAAAGCGGAGAGCCTGGGAATCAGGCTGATGAACGAAGACGAGTTCCTCGAGATGCTCGGCGATGCCGACGCTGCCGCTTCAGGACAAGGCGGCGAGGAAACTCCCACGCCCAACGTAACGCAACTCGACTTGTTTAGCTGAAAAATTCATTTCAAAAATCATTGTTGCCCTCTACGGCTCAGCAAGGCACAAAAAAACGCCCGAAGCACGATTATACACGGCTTCGGGCGTTTTTTTTTGTGTCTGGCTTTTGGCGGACAACAACAAAAAGCGACGGTGTGCGGGATTTTTCTGTTTGAAAGGATTATATTTGCACTCAGAATAGACAAGGAACATTCAGAATGAAGAAATATGTAATGGATTGGGTTGTCGTCGAAAACTTGGCGCTCGACGACAGGCATCTGAGGCTGGTGCTGAGCCCTGCCGACGGTGTTATGCCAAAGATGAAGCCGGGGCAGTTTGTCCAGTTGAAGTCAAACGCGTCTGCAGACACATTCCTGCGACTGCCGATATCTATCAATTATGTTGATGAGGACAAAAAGCAGTTGTGGCTGCTGGTGCAGATGGTGGGCGAGGGCACCAAGGCTCTGAAGACCCTTGCGCCTGGCGACAAGCTGAATCTGGTGCTGCCACTGGGCAACGGCTTCAGCGTTGACGAAGCTAGCGGACGAGTGCTGCTCGTGGGCGGCGGAGTGGGCATAGCCCCGATGCTTTATACGGGCAAGGTGCTCAAGGACAAGGGACTGGCTCCTGTCTTCTTGCTCGGAGCGAGGAGCCGCGACAACATTCTGGAAAAAGACTTGTTTGAGGAGTTGGGAGAACTCTATGTGACGACCGAAGACGGCTCGTTTGGCGAGAAAGGTTTCGTGACCCAACACTCAGTATTGCAGAAGGAAAAATTCGACAAGATAATGGTCTGCGGACCCAAACCGATGATGGTGGCTGTGGCACGCTACGCCAACGCCAACGGGATTCCCTGTGAGGTAAGCCTCGAAAACATGATGGCGTGCGGCCTGGGAGCCTGCCTTTGCTGCGTAGAGAAAACAGTAAAGGGCAACGTTTGCGTTTGTTCGGAAGGACCGGTGTTTGACATAAAACAATTGACATGGCAAATCTGAAAGTGAGTTGTGCGGGATTGTCGCTGCGCAATCCAGTCCTGACAGCGTCGGGAACATTTGGGTATGGCATAGAGTACGAGGACTTCGTGCCGATGAGCAAACTTGGCGGCATAATAGTGAAGGGCACAACCTTGCTCCCAAGAGAGGGCAACGACTATCCGCGCATGGCGGAGACCGCAGGCGGAATGCTCAACTGTGTGGGATTGCAAAACAAGGGCGTTGAGTATTTTGCGGACAACATATATCCCAAGATAAAGGATATGGACACCAACGTCATAGTGAATGTTTCGGGGTCCGATCCGGAAAACTATGCGCTCTGTGCCGCTGCTGTAGGCAAGCTTGACAATATTCCTGCTATAGAACTCAATATCTCATGCCCCAATGTCAAGGACGGCGGCATGGCGTTTGGCGTCACCTGCCAGGGGGCGGCGTCGGTTGTCAAGGCTGTGCGCAAAAGTTATGACAAGACCTTGATAGTCAAGCTCTCGCCTAATGTCACAAACATCGCAGACATTGCCCGGGCTGTAGAAGCCGAGGGCGCTGACTGCGTGTCGCTGATAAATACGCTGATGGGCATGTCCATCGACATTGAGAAGCGGTGCTCACGTCTGAGCATCGGCACTGGCGGACTCTCTGGCCCAGCGGTGAAACCGGTTGCCGTAAGGATGGTGCACCAAGTGGCTCATGCCGTGAAGATACCCGTGATTGGGCTGGGTGGCATAATGAATGCGGAAGACGCCATAGAGTTTATGATGGCGGGCGCTACGGCTATAGAAGTGGGAACGGCCAATTTCATAGACCCTGCCGTAACGGGAAAAATCGTGGATGGCATAGACGGTTGGCTCGATGCTCACGGCGTTGAGAACGTGGCTGACATCGTTGGCGTAGTCTAGCCTATGGCAACTAAGGGCACGTGTCTTAGTTGCCGTGATTTTATCGGCGTAGTTTTAGGATGCGTATTTGCGCAGTCCTCTAGTTCGCGTCTTTGTTAGGAGTCTGGTTGTTTGCTGTGGCTGCGCCAGACTTTTTCTCCGGTCTTCTGTGCCTGTTGTGCGAGTGCCTTTTCCTCTTTACGTCCTGCTTGTTGTCATTGCCGCGTTGCTCTGACTTTGCGCGTTGCTCTGTCTTGTTCCGTTGCTTTGACTTGCTGCGTTGCTCTGACTTGGCTCGCGATTCCGCTTTTGAGGGCTTTCCGTTGTCTTTTTCTGGAAAGCGCGTTTTCGCAATAGGCTTGCCGATAATCTTTTCTATTCTCTTGAAGTAGACGTTGTCGGCCTGACACACGAATGTAATCGCCTGCCCCTGCTTGCCGGCGCGCGCTGTTCTGCCGATGCGGTGTATGTAGTCTTCGGCGTCGTGCGGAACGTCATAGTTGATGACGGTCTGGATGTCGGTGATGTCAATGCCGCGAGCAATGATGTCGGTGGCGACAAGAACATTCAGATGGCCGTTCTTGAAGTCCTGCATCACTCTGTTGCGCTCTTCTTGTGTAAGGTCGGAGTGCATGTCTGACACCTTCACTACGCCCTTCTTCAGCCTCTCGGCAAGTTTCTTTACTTTCAGTTTTGACGAAGCGAAGATTATCGCTCTCTGCGGCAGACGTTCTTCAAACAGGTGCTGTACCAGTTCAATCTTGTGCTGCTCCTCGCACAGGTAGGCCTGCTGGTTGATGCCCGAAGCCGGTTTTGAGACGGCGATGCGCACTTCTACGGGGTCTTGGAGGAGCGACTTGGCGAACTTGCGTATGTTTTCGGGCATGGTGGCTGAAAACAGCATGGTCTGCCGCTCCTTGGGCAGGTGGGAGGCAATGTTTATGATGTCGTCCGAAAATCCCATGTCAAGCATTCGGTCTGCTTCGTCAAGGATGAAATATGAAATTCTGCTGAAGTCGGTGTTGTCCAACTGCAGGTGGGAGAGCAGACGGCCGGGCGTGGCGATGATGATGTCGGCGCCCATCTTCAGGCTCTTGAGTTCCTGCGAGTAGCGTATGGCGTCGTTTCCTCCGTAGACCGCAATGCTCGAAATCGGCAGGTAGTACGAAAACGCCTCGATGGCGTTGTCAATCTGTATGGCCAATTCGCGCGTGGGCACCATGATGAGGCATTTCGTTACGCCCTCCTCTTGGGGCTGCGTGCAGAGCTTGTTAAGCACGGGCAACAGATAGGCGGCGGTCTTGCCCGTTCCTGTCTGCGCGATGCCTATGATGTCTTTGCCCTCCAGCAGTACGGGGATAGTCTTCTCCTGGATGGGAGTGCATGTGTCGTAGCGCATTTCATAGAGCGCATCGAGTATACGGTCGTCAAGTGGTAGCTCGTCAAAGTACATAGCGTATATATAATAATGTTATTTGGGCGTGCGCCGGTAGAGGATAAACGCCACAATTGAAAAGATTATGTTAGGAATCCACGTTGCGAGCATTGCGGGCATTTTTGCCCCTGTCGCAAACGCGGACGATATTGTCTGGAAGAGGATATAGCCGAAACTCAAGCCAAGTCCGAGTCCTAGCGAAAGCCCCATGCCGCCCTTGCGCTTCTCGCACGACAGGCAGACTCCTATGATGGTCAGAATCAATGCGGCAAAGGCCGACGCAAACCGCTTGTGGTATTCAATTTCGAATGTGCTTAAGTTTGCCGACCCGCGCATGCGCTGCTTGTTGATGTAGTCGCTTATCTGCGGAGTGGTCATCGTCTCCTGCTGGTTGCGGTTGTAGACGAGGTCCGACGGCTCAACAGTTATAATGGTGTCTAGTTCGGTGCCGGATGTTATTTCCTCGCGCATTCCGTGCAGCTTGCGTATTTGGTAATTGTAGATGTGCCAGCGGTATCGGGTGTCTGACAACGTGTCGTACTGTACGCGCAAGGCTGTGAGGTGCGACACGAGTTTCTTGTTGCGCAGTTTGTCGAGCGAGAAACCTGTGCCTGACTTGGTGTCGCTGTTGAAGTAGGAAAAGAAGGCTATCACCCCGGTGTCGACCTGCAGCTGGAGGTTTTCGACAGAGGAAATCTGGCGCTTCTTGATGAATTTGTTCTCAAAGTCAGTGCGTATTTTAGTGGAGTGGGGGATAACGAAAGCTCCCAACACAAGAGTGAGCAGTCCTATCAGTGTGGAGGAGATGATGTAGGGGCGCAAGATGCGCTTGAAACTCATTCCGCTGGCTCTCATCGCGATAATCTCCGACCGGTCGGCCAGCTTTGATGTGAAGAATATCACTGAAATGAAGACGAAGAGCGAACTGAAGAGGTTGCTGAAATATGGAATGGAGTTAAGGTAATAGTCGACGGCTATTTTGCCCCACGACACGCCCATCTCGTTGTGGGCGGTGGTCAGTTTGTCAATCTTTTCGTTGAAGTCGAAGACAATTACAATAAGGATTATCAGCGCAATGGAGAAGAGGTATGTGCCGATGAAAGTCTTTATGATGTAGAAGTCTATCTTGTTGAGCAGGGGCACGCTAGGCTTTGTGCTGTTCGCCTTGGCGCGTTGTGCTTCGGAAGACTTCGTCTTGCGGCGCGACAAAAGCCCTGCGGCTTTGCGGCAAACTCCCGCAATTCGTCTGAGGACGTTTCCGGGCTTGCGTGCCTTGCCGCGCACATTGTTTTTGTCTTGTGTTTCGCGTGTGTCTTCCATTTGGACTTTTTGTCTGCAGTATTGTTACAGCCTGTTGCTGAGTTGCGGTATCATGTTTTGGTACCAGGTGTTGTAGTCGCCCAGTAAGATATGCTTGCGCGCCTCACCCACCAGCCAGAGGTAGAAGGCCAAGTTGTGGATGGAGGCAATCTGCAGCGCGAGCAGTTCCTTTGCCTTGAACAGGTGGTGCAGGTACGCCTTGGTGTAGGTCTGGTCCACGAAAGATGTGCCGTCGGGGTCGACGACGGAGAAGTCGTCCTCCCATTTGCGGTTCCTCATGTTGATGATGCCGTTGGCGGTAAACAGCATGGCGTTGCGCCCGTTGCGTGTGGGCATCACGCAGTCGAACATGTCGACTCCGCGAGCAATGCCCTCAAGTATGTTGACGGGCGTGCCTACGCCCATCAGGTAGCGCGGACGGTCGGTGGGCAGTATTTCGTTGACCGTCTCTATCATCTCATACATCTTTTCAGCCGGCTCCCCCACGGCGAGTCCGCCTATGGCATATCCGTCGGCGTTGAACTGTGTGGCGTAGCGGGCGCTTTCCTGCCGCAGATCTTTATAGACGCATCCTTGCACGATTGGGAACAGCGATTGCTTGTAGCCGTACAGCGGCTCGGTGGCATTGAACTGCTTGAAGCAGCGCGCAAGCCAGTTGTGGGTGAGGTTTAGCGACTTGCGGGCGTAGGAGTAGTCAGACGTGCCGGGGGGGCATTCGTCGAAGGCCATCATGATGTCGGCTCCGATGCAGCGCTCAATGTCCATGACCCTCTCAGGAGAGAAGAAATGCTTGCTGCCGTCAATGTGGGAGCGGAACTCGCACCCCTCTTCAGTGATTTTGCGTATACCAGAGAGCGAGAACACCTGAAAACCGCCGCTGTCGGTGAGCATGGGGCGGTTGAACCCGTTGAACTTGTGCAGGCCTCCCGCCTTCCTTATTATATCTGTGCCTGGCCTGAGATACAGGTGGTATGTGTTGCCCAGTATTATCTGCGCCTTGATGTCGTCGAGCAGTTCGCGCAGGTGCACGCCCTTTACGCTCCCTAACGTGCCTACCGGCATGAAGATGGGAGTCGCTATTGTGCCGTGGTCCGTGTGGATGAGTCCTGCACGGGCTGCTGTGCCGTTGCTGTCTGTGTGTTCAAGTTGAAATGTCACGTGCTTGTGTTGTGATAGGGGTCAGTGGCGTGCGGTGTCAGGCGCCTTTTGCCGGAGTCTCATCTTCTATGACGAACTCAACCGGATTGTCGACTTTGTCTTTAAGCAAGGCTATCGACAGCACGTCGCTCACGTTTTCCACATATTGGAAAGTGATGCCCTTGACGTACATTTCTGGAATTTCCTCAATGTCCTTGCGGTTGTCCTTGCAAAGGATGATGGTGTTGATGCCAGCCCTTTTGGCGGCGAGAATCTTCTCCTTTATGCCGCCGACGGGCAGCACTTTGCCCCTCAGCGTAATCTCTCCGGTCATGGCAACCTTGTCTTTTACCTTGCGCTGCGTGAGTGCCGAGGCTATCGAAGTGGCTATCGTGATGCCGGCAGAGGGGCCGTCTTTGGGAGTGGCTCCCTCTGGCACGTGGATATGTATGTTGTAGTTGTTGAAGATTCGGTAGTCTACGTCCAGGTCTTCGGCGTGCGCCTTGATATACTCAAGCGCGATGGTGGCTGACTCCTTCATCACGTCGCCCAGGTTGCCCGTGAGCGATATCTTTCCGCCTTTGCCACGGCTGAGGCTGGTCTCAATGAACAGTATTTCGCCGCCTACTGAAGTCCACGCGAGGCCAGTCACCACGCCGGCGTACTGGTTTCCCTCGTAGATGTCGCGCGTAAACAACGGTTTGCCAAGGTAGGCCTTGACGTTGTCTGGCTTGATGGTCGTGTCGCTGATTTCTCCGTCGCGAGCCAACTCGTAGTCCACCTTGCGGAAGACCTCGTTGATTTTCTTCTCCAGACTTCTCACGCCGCTCTCCCTTGTGTAGTGCTCGATGATTTCTTCGAGCGCCGCCTTGTTGAACTTCAGTTCCTTCATGTCCTCCAGGCCGTTCTCCACCTTTGCCTTGGGTACAAGGTGGCGCTTGGCTATCTCTATTTTCTCTTCGGTGATGTAGCCGCTCATTTCAATCATCTCCATGCGGTCGCGCAGCGGGCCGGGAATGTTGCCGATGTTGTTGGCGGTAGTGATGAACATCACCTTGGAGAGGTCGAAGTCCAGGTCCACGAAGTTGTCGTGGAAGGCATTGTTCTGCTCTGGGTCAAGCACCTCGAGCAGGGCCGATGTGGGGTCGCCGTTGATGGTCTGTTGCGAGACCTTGTCTATCTCGTCGAGCACAAACACGGGGTTGGCTGTGCCGCACTTTATCAGGTTCTTGATAATCCTGCCGGGCATGGCGCCGATATACGTGCGGCGGTGTCCGCGAATCTCGGCTTCGTCGTGCACGCCGCCCAGCGACACCCTCACGTACTTGCGCCCCATGGCAGAGGCGATGCTCTTGCCCAGCGAGGTCTTGCCTATTCCCGGAGGTCCGTACAGGCAAATTATAGGCGCCTTGAAGTCACCGCGCTTCTTGACCACGGCGAGGTGCTCGAGTATGCGCTCCTTCACCTTGTCCAGTCCGTAGTGGTCAGCGTTGAGCGTCTTCTCCGCTTTGCGGATGTCTATGTTGTCGTCCGAGAACTTGTTCCAAGGCAGGTTGAGCACGGTCTGCAGATAGTTGTACTGCACGTTGTAGTCCGGGCTCTGCTGGTGCAAGTGCTCAAGTTTGCGTATTTCCTTTTCCAGAGTAGCCCTTGTGGCGTCGGGCATGGTGAGCGAAGCGAGTTTGTCCTGAAATTCCACTATCTCGCTGGTACTGTCGTCGCCGAGCTCCTCCTGTATGTTGCGTATCTCCTGTTGCAGGAAGTATTCGCGCTGCTGCTGGTCGAGGTCCTCCCTAGTCTTGCGCTGTATGTTGGCCTTGATGGTGGCGAGCTGTATCTGTGTGTTCAGCACTGTCAGCATTCTCAGCGCCCTCTTCTTGGGGTCGGTCTCGCTCAGTATCTCGATTTTCTCCTCCGTGTCAAAGGTGATGTTGGTGCACACAAAGTTGAGCAGGAAGATTCTGTTCTTGATGTTGTTGATGGCGAAGTTGCTTTCCTCGGCATGGCTGTCGCTGAGCGAAATCAGCTTGTTGGTGCGCTCTCTGACGGAGTCAATCACAGCCGCAAATTCCTTGTCGTCCTCGCGATAGTTCACTTCGCACAGGGGCTGCACGAGGGCGCGGTATACACCCTGCTTCTTCTTGAAGTCCACAACCTGAAACCTGCAGAAACCCTGCAGCAGGGCGGTGATTCTGCCGTGGGGCAACTCCAGTATGCGTATCACCTTCACAAATGTTCCGATGGGGTAGATGTCGTCGGCCTTCGGGTCGTCAGTGTCGGGCTTTATTTGGCTTACGGTTCCGATTATGGTGTGCTTGTCCATGGCTCTGCGCACCACCGAGGCCGAGAAGGGGCGCTCAATGGCCACGGGAACCACAATGCCGGGGAATATCGCCATGTTGCGAAGCGGTATTACGGGCACCGTTTGCTCGTCCTCCGTAGCGATGTTGAATATTTCCTCTACATTGCCGTCAAAGTCGGCAATGAGAGAGTAGGGTGAGATGTTTGAATCTTCGCTCATAGTCAGGTGTTGTTTTCGATGGTTGGCGCTACGCGGCAAGCCAACCGTATATCCTATATTATAAAAGAGATGCAAAAGTACTATTTTCCGATGACATATTTCCGCGGCGCAATGATAATATTTCCTAAATGGTGTGCAACCAACGCCCAAAGTCTTGTGAAAATGGCTTAAACCGCACTTTTCGGGATAAAAAAGACTCCTGTTCGTTTTTGCTCAAAGAGAAGCTTGCGAACGAGTGCGGTCTTCTGACCTTAGTAGGCTAGAGGTTGGTTGTTGATGCTAAAACAATGTGGCTCTTGTGGTTCAGAATTTGTGCGTTTGCTCCCGCTGGCGCTTGCTGTGATATGTGACAAACGGTGTTTTGTAAAGTCTACGTGATAATTCGGCAGATTTAGCGTCAGAACACATAAAGTTTATAAAAAAACACACTGTTTGTGTTGAAAATACGTTAAAAACTTTGTGCGGTAAAGAAAAGGTTGTACTTTTGCAACAGAACACAGAAGGAAAATGGCTACCGTGGTGTTCTGAGCGATCTAACACCATGAAAACACCCTCTTTTGGGTGCGCCGCCACTCCGGCTGATGCTCCCAAAACTAATAACAAACATCTAAACAAAACAAAAAAAATTATGTTGCAGACAAAAGCAGGCACCATTGCAGGAGTAATTTACGAGGCTCTTGTGGGTCAATCTGACGGATTGTCGTTCAAAGCTATCAAGAAGGCCACCAAGCTGACTGAAAAGGATTTCATGTTGGGTCTTGGCTGGTTGCTCCGCGAAGACAAGCTCAACGTTGTTGAGAGCGGCGATGAGAAGGATCCGTTTATCTACAGCCTCAAGTAGGCCGTTTAAGAACATCATTACGCATTTGTTCAGTTAAAAAATATCTTTTCATTTTGTTGTCCGGAATGTGTGGCGGGTTTGCTACCTGCTTTCACGTTCCGGATTGTTTTTTTTTGCCTGCGGCGCCTGGCACAGGCGGGTCGCCGCCTCGTCATTAGCACTTTTGAAGGTGTGGGGTGGTGGGGTGTATTCTTTATTTTTTTAATTTTGCACAGAAAACCAACATGCAGATGGACAAGAGGAAAGTCTGGATTATTGTAAACCCCATTTCGGGAGTGGCCCAGAAGGACGGCATTGCGGATGTGGTCGGCGAGATATTGCCCTCAGATTCGTATGACTGTCGTATATGCCACACGCAGTATGCCGGCCATGGTGCAGTGTTGGCTACCATGGCTGTGGAAAACGGCGTTGACACCGTGATTGCAGTGGGCGGCGACGGAACGGTCAATGAGGTTGCCCGCTCGCTGGTTCATTCCTCCACGTCGCTTGGCATCGTGCCGTGCGGTTCGGGCAACGGGCTGGCGCGCCACCTGCAGATACCTCTGGACCTGCGCAAGGCGCTGGAACTGGTTCGTGCCGGCAACATCGTCTCCATTGACTATGGGCTGATAAACGAACGCCCCTTCTTCTGCACCTGCGGCATGGGCTATGACGCAGACGTGAGCTACAGTTTCTCTTGTTCCGGCAAGCGTGGGCTCAAGACCTACATCAAGAACACGCTGGCGGGGCTCGCCAAATACAAGCCCGAAGCCTACACTATCATTGACAACAAGGGCAAGCACACCTACAAGGCGTTCTGCATAGCCATGGCCAATGCGTCGCAATACGGCAACAACGCCTACATAGCGCCCGAGGCTTCTATGACCGACGGACTGATGGACGTAACCGTCATCGAGCCGTTCCCCCTCGTGGAGGCGGCGGCGATGGCCTACATGCTCTTCGACGGCAAGTTCAAGGAGGGCGCAAAGCATATCAAGACGTTCCGAACCAACAGGCTGACTGTTGTCAGGGAGCAGCCCGGTGTGGTTCACTGCGACGGCGACCCCATGAAGACCGCCAGCGTGATTAATGTGGAGATGGTGCATGCTGGACTCAAGGTGATAACCGACAGCGACGCTTCGGCTCACCCCGTGCCACTCTACCAGACCATAGGCGAACAGGTGGGCGAGCAGGTGAAGCCCGTCGTTTCGGCTTCTGTGACAGCCTTCCGCCTTGCCAGCCAGACGATTGTAGACCTCTTCAGACAGCCGAAAAACTGAAAAGCAACCTTACAGATGCTTCCTTATTATATAGAGAATCTCAAGATGAAGACCAATTTGTTCAAGTCGCTCGTGTTGACTGCCGCGATTGCCGGCTCGGTGTCGTGTGCGAGTGTCGGCAACCGCCACATGACGGGCGCTTATGGAAAAAGTGCAAAACTCACAGTTGAGGAAGACTCCCTGTTCAAGGCTGTCGTCTTGAAGCACAGCGACCTGCAGCTCAAGCCGCTTAGGGTTTCGCGCCAGGTTGTGGCTGGCACAAACTACCGCTACGAGTGTGTGGGCAAGAACAAGAGGAAAGTGGAAGTCGTTGTCTACGAACCGCTTCCCGGACAGGGTGAAGCCCGGGTGCTGAGTGTCGACGGCAAGGAATATGCTGAATAGCCGCCTGTGCTGTTGCGCCTCAGAGGATGTTGCGATGCCGTGCCGTGCTAATAGGCTGCCGCACGTCTGTTTGAGGGTGCTTTGCAACGGCGTGTGTTGACGTCGTTTTGTGGCGTTTTGCAGCATTTTGGGTTGATTTTGGCGCTTTTTGCAAGTTTTTTGGTGCTAAAATTGCTTTCTGCTCCCGACAATATGGGGTGTTAACCGCAAAAAAGCGGTGTTTGGGGTGTGTCAAATATGCTTTTCTGAATTTATTCCGTATCCGGTAAATTGTTATCGGATTATTTGTGTTACCTTTGCAGTTGCTTTATGTTAAATAATTTGCGGTTGCCTTGAGAGAGGCGACCAAAAGACAATACCTTACCATGGGATTATTACAAGATAGATTGAAGCAGTGGAGACGCCCTCAAGAGTTCATGGAGGCGGGCATTTATCCTTATTTTCGTGAAATTACCGGAAAGCAAGGTACAGAGGTGAACATCGACGGCAAGCCCGTCCTGATGTTCGGCTCAAATGCCTACACCGGTCTTCCGGGTGACCCGCGTGTCATCAAGGCGGCTGCAGCTGCGTTGGAGAAATACGGCAGCGGCTGTGCTGGTTCGCGCTTCCTTAATGGAACACTGGACTTGCATGTGAAGCTTGAAAAAGAATTGGCTGAATTTGTGGGCAAAGACGAGGCGTTGGTTTTCTCTACCGGTTTCACGGTAAACTCGGGCGTCATAGCGTGCCTGACAGGACGCAACGACTACATCATCCGCGACGACCGTGACCATGCGAGCATCGTTGACGGTTGCCGCTTGTCGATGAGCAAGAACCTCAAGTACAAGCACAACGACATGGAGGACCTGGAGCGCCAGCTCCAGAAGTGTGAGCCCGAAGCTGTAAAACTCATCGTGGTTGACGGAGTGTTCTCTATGGAGGGCGACCTCGCCAAGTTGCCGGAGATTGTTCGCCTCAAGCACAAGTACAACGCCACCATCATGGTTGATGAGGCTCACGGCATTGGTGTCTTCGGCCGACAGGGCAGGGGCGTCTGCGACCATTTCGGACTGGCTGACGAGGTTGACCTGATAATGGGCACGTTCAGCAAGTCGCTCGCAGCTGTGGGCGGTTTCATTGCTGCCGACAAAGACCTCATCAACTGGATTCGCCACAACTGCCGCACCTACATATTCAGTGCTTCAAACACGCCTGCTGCCACAGCAGCTGCCCTTGAAGCCCTCCACATCATCCAGAACGACCCTGAGATTCTCGAAAGGTTGTGGAGCGTCACTGACTATGCGCTGACCCGCTTCAAGGAAGAGGGCTTTGAGATTGGCGACACGGAGAGCCCGATTATTCCTCTCTATGTGAGGGACACCGACCTGACGTTCCACGTCACCAAGAGCGCCTTCGAGGAAGGCGTGTTCATCAATCCCGTCATTCCTCCCGCTTGTGCGCCTCAGGACACACTTGTGCGCTTTGCGCTGATGGCGACCCACACCAAGGAGCAAGTCGAACGTGGAGTACAGTCTCTGGTCAAAGTTTTCAAGAAGTTTGACCTGCTGAAATGAAGCAACGATGAAGTAAGATAACAAGAACAGCAATCAAACGCAATGCTTTTGGTTGCTGTTCTTTTTTTTTGGAAAATATTTGAAACAAAATGAAAAGTGTAATGAAACGAAGAGTGTTGTGTTTTGCCATTTCCTCGCTAGTGGCAATGTCGGGCTTTGCCCAGAAGTACCCGTTCCTGGACGAGAAACTGCCTATTGAGCAACGGGTGGAAGACCTTCTTGGGAGAATGACCCTGGAAGAGAAAATCGCCATCATCCATGCCCAGAGCAAGTTCAGCTCGCCAGGCATCCAGCGGCTTGGCGTTCCCGAACTGTGGTGCACGGACGGCCCCCACGGAATTCGTCCTGAGGTGAAGTGGGACCAGTGGGACCAGGCAGGCTGGACAAACGACTCTATTGTGGCGTTTCCTGCCTTGACGTGTTTGGCATCGACATGGAATGTTGACATGGGTCGCCTCTACGGTGTAAGCATAGGCGAAGAGGCCCGTTACAGGAAGAAGGACGTAATCCTTGGTCCCGGCGTCAACATCTTCAGGACTCCGCTCGGCGGCAGAAACTTTGAGTATATGGGAGAAGACCCTTACCTGAGCGGCAAGATGGCTGTGCAGTACATCAAGGGAGTGCAGAGCAACGGCGTCGCTGCCTGCGTGAAGCATTTCTGCCTCAACAACCAGGAGAGGAATCGCCATGGCGTCAATGTGCATGTTGACGACAGAGCTTTGTATGAGATATACCTGCCGGCGTTCAAGATGGCAGTGCTTGAGGGCGACAGCTGGACTCTGATGGCTGCCTACAACCTGATAGACGGACAGCATGCCGGCCACAACTACCGCACCCTCCAGCAGATTCTCAAGGGTGAGTGGGGCTATAAAGGCGCCGTAGTCAGCGACTGGGGCGGCACTCACAATACAGACGAGTCTGTGCGCAACGGACTTGACCTTGAGTTTGGCACTGGCACCAATGGCTTGTCGGGCCGTGCCAAAAAGAGTTACGACAACTACTACCTGGCGCTTCCTTTCCTTGAGGGAATAGAGTCGGGCAAGTACTCAATGGCAGACCTCGACGACAAGGTTCGCCGCGTGTTGCGCCTCCACATGCTGACCACCCTCAACACTCACAAGCCCTTTGGCTGCACCAATAGCGAGGAGCACTACGCTGCTGCACGCCAGATTGGCGCTGAGGGCATCGTACTGCTCAAGAACGACAACAACATACTGCCCCTAAAAGCTGAAGGCAAGAAAATCCTTGTGGTTGGCGAGAATGCTGTCAAGATGATGACAGTGGGCGGCGGAAGCAGCTCTCTGAAGGTGCAGCGCGAAATCAATCCCTTGCAGGGCATGCAGGCTCGCTATGCCGGTAAGGCTGAGGTAAAGTGGGCAAGGGGCTATGTTGGTGACATCACTGGCAACTACAATGGAGTCACGACGGGTCAGAACCTTGCCGACGACCGCTCCTTCAAGGAACTCGTCACAGAGGCTGTCGCTGAAGCAAAGAAAGCTGACTACGTTATATTTGTAGGCGGACTGAACAAGAGCGGTGGTCAGGACTGCGAAGGGTGTGACCGACAGCAGTACGGCTTGCCCTACAAGCAGGACTCCCTCATAACAGAGCTGGCAAAGGCCAACCCCAATTTTGTTGTTGTCAACATTTCGGGAACGGCAGTCGAAATGCCGTGGGCTGACAAAGTGCCCGCCATAGTGCAGGGTTGGTATCTGGGCAGCGAGACCGGCAATGCTCTGGCTCAGGTCTTGAGCGGCGACGTTACCCCAAGCGGCAAACTGCCGTTCACGTGGCCCAAGAAACTCTCCGACGTGCCGGCACACAAGCTGGACGCCTACAGCGACAAGGATGAGAACTATAAGGAAAGCATCTTCGTAGGCTACCGTTGGGCTGACAAGCAGAAAGACGTGAAGCCGCTGTTCCCCTTTGGCCACGGCTTGAGCTATACTACCTTTGAATACGCAAAGCCTGAGGTTGACAAAACGGTTATTTCTGAAAACGACAGCATCACAGTCACTGTGAAAGTACGCAACACAGGCAAGGTGGCAGGCAAAGAGATTGTACAGCTCTATATCTCCGACAAGAAAAGCTCGCTGCCCCGTCCCATTAAGGAACTCAAAGGCTTCAAGAAGATTGCGCTGAACCCCGGAGAGGAAAAGTCCGTCAGCTTCACTCTGGGCAAGGACGCCCTCAGCTATTTTGACGACAAGAAACACGAGTGGGTGGCCGAGCCTGGCAAGTTTGAGGCTGTAGTGGCGGCATCTGCCCAAGACATAAGGGGCAAGGTAGGTTTTGAACTGAAATAATAAGGAAGTACCTTACTTCTCGCAATACGACAAAAGCGGGATGGAAAACGATATTGACGCGTTTTCCATCCCGCTTTTTTTGTTTCGGTCACTAGAACTGTCTAGCAAGATTACAGACTTTTTTATATCATTGCTGTCCGCTAAAACCCTCTAGCATTCGAGCAACCCGAGTCTGCCGAAATTAGAAAACACTCCTTGAACATTCTGCCCCCAAAAAAACCTTTTTCGTGAAAATTCGCACAATTCGTGTGCGCCTCATTCTCAGCGCGTTACGTTTCGCGCGCACTAAAGAGTTTTTAAGAAGCACTTGAGCGATTGAAAACAAGGACTTAAAAAATTTTTAAAGCCACTTGGCGAAAAAATCTCGCCGCGAAACGCT
>CAVGQS010000012.1:0-24690 GCA_963631415.1 Lactococcus garvieae
GATATTTGGCAGATTGGAGATTGCTGGGCAAAAAAAATCCGCAGCCCTGGTGGTTAGGGTTGCGGATTTGGTAAGTCTGGTCTTTGTGAGTGGGCTGGGGCTGTTGCCGCTAGTCCTGCTGCGACAGTTTGCTTTTGAGCCTCACGTCGGGCAGCAGGTCTTCTACGACGTTGCGCACGAGGCGCAGCTGCAGCAGTGAGCGCTCGAAGGCGGGTGTGCGGCGTATGGAGAGCATGGCTTTGCGCGCAGCGGTCTGGTGGCTCTCCTTCTTGGAGTAGCCCCTTCCCCTTGCCACAACGCGCCCCTCTATCATCACGGCGCTGCAGAAGGGCTGGCGGTCGCTCCTGACGGGCGAGTCTTCCCACACGCTCACAATCTTGATGTCTACGTGGTGCTTCTGGCACCATTCGAGGATGACGCTCTTGTAGTTTTCCTCCACGCGGGCGGTCTTGGCCATGTTGATGTATCCCAGCTTGATGAGGCGGTCTATGAAGCGCTGGCAGGTCTTGTAGCCGCGGTCGAGGTAGATGGCGCCCACGAGCGCCTCGAAGGCGTTGCCGCCGATATAGCTGTTGTGGCTTTCGGTGCGCGGGGATTTCTGCTCAATCTTGATGTGCTCGGTGAGGTGAATGCACTTGGCCAGTTTGCCCAGGTTTTTGCGCTCTACGAGCTTGCTGCGCATGGTGCTGAGGAATCCCTCGTCGCGAGTGGGGTAGGTGTGGTAGAGGATGTTGCTGATGACCGTCTCGATGACGGCATCGCCAAGGAATTCAAGCCGTTCGTTGTTGTTGTGCTTGTTGGCCTTGGTCTTGAAGGAGGCTGACCTGTGGGTGAGGGCCAGCTCGTAGTAGTCTATGTTGTGGGGCGTGAGGCCGAGCGTGTGCCTCAGATACGAATAAAGTTCCCCCTTGCCTGCAAGGGAGAACTTTATTCTGTATATAAGTGAAATCATATAGACCGCACTTGGCGACTGTTATTCTGCGTACTTCTTTATGATGACGCAGGCGTTGTGGCCGCCGAAGCCGAACGTGTTGCTGAGTGCAGCGTTGACGGTGCGCTTCTGAGCCTTGTTGAAGGTGAAGTTGAGGTTGTAGTCCAGTTCGGGATCCTCGTCACCCTCTTCGTGGTTGATGGTAGGCGGCACGATGTCGTTCTTGACAGCGAGCAGGCTGAAGAGAGCCTCTGCTGCGCCTGCGGCGCCCAGCATGTGGCCGGTCATGGACTTGGTCGAGCTGATGTTGAGCTTGTAGGCGTGCTCGCCGAAGAGCTGCTTGATGGCCTTCACCTCAGAGATGTCGCCCACGTGGGTGGATGTGCCGTGAACGTTGATGTAGTCGATGTCTTCGGGCTTCATGCCGGCATCGTCGAGTGCAGCCTGCATCACGAGGTTGGCTCCGAGACCCTCGGGGTGGGAGGCCGTGATGTGGTAGGCGTCGGCGCTCATGCCGCTACCTGCTATCTCGCCGTAGATCTTGGCTCCGCGCGCTTTGGCGTGCTCAAGCTCTTCGAGGAAGAGGCAGGCGGAACCTTCTGCCATCACGAAACCGTCGCGGCTGGCGCTGAACGGGCGGCTGGCAGTCTCGGGAGAGTCGTTGCGGGTGGAGAGGGCGTGCATGGCGTTGAAGCCGCCCACACCGGTAGGCCAGATGGCAGCCTCGGCACCACCAGAGAGGATAGCGTCAGCCTTGCCCATGCGGATGAGGTCGACAGCTACGGCAATGGCGTGGGTTGAGGACGCGCAAGCCGATGTGGTGGCGAAGTTGGGGCCGTGGAAGCCGTACTTGATGGAAACCTGGCCGGCAGCGATGTCCGCAATCATCTTGGGGATGAAGAACGGGCTGTATTTGGGGCCCAGCTCGTTGCCGGTGAGGGCATACTGGGTCACTTCCTTCTCAAAGCTGTTGATGCCGCCGATGCCCACGCCGAGCACTACGCCCACGCGGTTCTTGTCGAGAGTCTCCATGTCGAGGCTTGCGTCGCCCACCGCCTCAGCGGCAGCGACCATGGCAAACTGGGTGTAGAGGTCCATCTTGTTTGCCTCCTTGCGGTCAAGGTACTGCTTCGGGTCAAAGTCTTTCACCTCGCAAGCGAAGTGAGTCTTGAATTTCTCTGTGTCAAAGCGAGTGATGGGAGCGGCTCCGCTCTTGCCTGCCAATATGGCGTCCCAAGTGTCGGCCACATTGTGGCCAAGCGGGGTGATGGCGCCCACACCTGTCACAACTACTCTTTTGAGTTCCATGATTTGTATAGTAGTATTGTAGATAATTAACGAAAACAGTCCCACCTCAAGGCATACCGGAATATGCTTTGGGATGGGAACAATTACAGAGCTTTATTACTTTTTGTTGTTCTCGATGTAACTGATAGCATCGCCCACAGTAGTAATTTTCTCAGCTTGGTCGTCAGGAATTGAAATGCCAAATTCTTTCTCAAATTCCATGATGAGTTCTACAGTGTCCAGAGAGTCTGCACCCAGGTCGTTGGCGAAAGACGCTTCGTTCTTAACTACACTTTCATCCACGCCAAGCTTCTCGGCGATAATCTCTTTTACTTTTTTCTCAATGTCTGACATAGTCTTGTTGAAATTGTTTTGGTTAATATTGTTTAATTTCGGGTGCAAAATTATCACTTAATCTTTTTACAACCAAGAAACTGAGTAGAAAAATGCACATTCGGGGCAAAAAGGTGCATTGGTTCTAGGCTTTTGCATAGCGGAGTTAATAAAAATGTGGATTTCGTCGGTTCGCTGGGGCGGTGCGGTGCGGTGGGGCGGACTGCCTCGCGAGCGCGTGCGATTACGCGCGACCACATTATTTATAAATGCAAACATCGATTTGCAAATGTCTGACAAGAGCGCCGCCGCCCCCGGGCGTTTGTTTAAGAATGGTTAAAATCCTGGCAAAATGCGCGGCGAAGTCGTGCGCCCGGAACGCGATAATCGCTAATTTTGTAGCGGAAAAAGTTCAACTCGCTGAAATCTCATTTAACATTATATTGAAATGGCAACATTAGATTTAACAAAGTACGGCATCACCGGTTCTACCGTGATCGCCCACAACCCTTCCTACGAGACTCTCTTCGAGGAAGAAACCAAGGCTGGTCTTCAGGGCTACGAAGTAGGTCAGGAAACCGAACTGGGTGCAGTGAACGTAATGACTGGTATCTTCACCGGCCGTTCTCCTAAGGACAAGTACATCGTTGACGATGCGCAGAGCCACGACAAGGTGTGGTGGACAACCGAGGGCTACAAGAACGACAACCACCCGATGACCGAGGACGTTTGGGCAAAGGTAAAGGCTCTGGCTGTGAAGGAGCTCTCCAACAAGAACCTCTATGTGGTAGACGCTTTCTGCGGCGCCAACAAGGACACCCGCATGGCAGTGCGCTTCATCGTTGAGGTGGCATGGCAGGCACACTTCGTGAGCAACATGTTCATCAAGCCCACAGCTGAGGAGTTCGAGAACTTCGAGCCTAACTTCGTTATCTACAACGCCTCTAAGGCTAAGGTTGAGGACTACAAGGAGCTCGGCCTCAATTCTGAGACCTGCGTGGCCTTCAACACCACCAGCCGCGAGCAGGTGATCATCAACACCTGGTATGGTGGCGAGATGAAGAAGGGTATGTTCTCCATGATGAACTACTACCTCCCGCTCAAGGGCATGGCTTCCATGCACTGCTCCGCCAACTGCGACATGAACGGTGAGAACACCGCCATCTTCTTCGGCCTCTCCGGCACTGGCAAGACCACTCTGTCTACCGACCCGAAGCGCCGCCTTATCGGTGACGACGAGCACGGATGGGACGACAACGGCGTCTTCAACTTCGAAGGCGGCTGCTACGCCAAGGTCATCAACCTCGACAAGGAGTCTGAGCCCGATATCTACAACGCCATCAAGCGCAACGCCCTGCTCGAGAACGTAACCGTAGACGCTAACGGCAAGATCGACTTCGCCGACAAGTCCACAACCGAGAACACCCGCGTTTCTTACCCCATCAACCATATCAACAACATCCAGCCGGGCTCTTCCGCTCCCGCTGCAAAGCAGGTTATCTTCCTGTCTGCCGACGCTTTCGGCGTGCTGCCTCCTGTGTCTATCCTGACTCCTGAGCAGACTCAGTACTACTTCCTCTCTGGCTTCACCGCCAAGCTTGCTGGTACAGAGCGCGGCATCACCGAGCCTACGCCGACCTTCTCGGCTTGCTTCGGCCAGGCATTCCTGGAGCTGCACCCCACTAAGTACGCTGAGGAACTCGTTAAGAAGATGAAGAAGTCTGGCGCCAAGGCATACCTCGTCAACACAGGTTGGAACGGTACCGGCAAGCGCATCTCCATCAAGGATACGCGTGGCATCATCGACGCCATCCTCTCCGGCGCCATCAACGAGGCTCCTACCAAGAACATTCCTATCTTTGACTTCCAGGTTCCGACTGCCCTCCCCGGCGTTGACCCTGCTATCCTCGACCCGCGCGACACTTACGACTGCGCTTGCAAGTGGGAAGAGAAGGCCAAAGACCTCGCAGGTCGCTTCATCAAGAACTTCGGCAAATACACCACCAACGAGGCTGGCAAGGCTCTCGTAGAGGCTGGTCCGAAGCTCTAAGAGATACCTCTATAAACAAAAAAAAGCGGTCGCGCTATCTGGCGCGGCCGCTTTTTTTGTGCCGGTATGTGTCTGGTTGGTTGTGCTGGCTTTAACGTGAATAGAGGGAATGTCTGCTTGCGTTGAGGGACTTTCCGCTCAAGCAGAGGGAAAGTCTGCTTGCGCTAAGTGCTTTCGGATTGGATAGAGAGAAGGCTACACTTGTATAACGCCCGCGTGCATTAAGGGGATTTCTGCTTTAAGAAGGGGAATGTCCGCTTTAAGAAGTGGAAAGTCTGCTTGCGCTGTGTCAACAATTGGCAGAGCGCCTATTTCTTCTTGAAGTCGTTGATTGCGGTCTGCAGGAAGGCGTGAGCTTTCTTGAGGCGCAGCTTGCTCGGCGTGGGGGTGTCCACAATGGTCTGTCCCGAGGTGAGGTCTTCCACTGTCGTGCCGGTAGAGTCGATGAAGCTGACGCCGTGGTTGAATGCGTGGATGGCGCACGGGTAGGTGTAGGTGGCGCTCAGCACGTCGCGGCTGAAGGCGAACTGCTTGTGGCTGATGCCCAGCTGCCCCAAGAGCGTGGCGGCGAGGTCGGTCTGGTTGCAGATGCGGTCTACCGTCGCGGGCGCCTTGACGGCTCCGCCCGTCCACAAGATGGGAATGTGGTATTTCTCGGAGTTGCTCTCGGTCGTCCCCTCGGGGTAGGCTATGCCGTGGTCGGGAACGAAGACGAGCAGCAGATTGTTCCATGCGGGAGACTTCTTGAGGCGGTTGACGAGGGTGCCGATGCAGTTGTCGAGATAAGCCATGGCGTTGGCCACGGGGTCGCCCTTGATGCGGCTGTAGGGCACCACCCAGTCCTCGTGGCTCGCCAGCGTCTGGCAGGTCATGAAATAGGGCTTGCTGTCCTTGCAGCGCCTCACAATCTGGTGGTAGAGCGTGTCGAGCACTATGCAGTCCGTCACTCCCCACGAGTGGGTTTCCCTCACGGAACTTGGGAAGTGCTCTATGCCCATCACCTTCTCGTAGCCGGTGGCGAGCAGATAGCTGTTGGCGTTGGTGAAGTTCTTGTCGCCGCCGTAGAGCCAGGAGGTGGAGTAGCCCTGGTCAGCCAGCGAGCGCGCTATCGACGGCAGCCGGCTGGCGTTGCGCGTTATCTTCATCACCGAGAAGTCGGGGAACGCCGGGTAGCCGCTGAAGGTGCACACGGTGCCGCGGTCGGTGCGGTAGCTGTTGGCGTAGCACCGGGTGAAGAACACGCCCTCGCGGCTCAGGCTGTTGAGGTTGGGGGTAATTGACGGCTTGCCGCCCAGCGGTTCCATGAAGGGCGCGCCGAGGCCCTCCATGAGCACTATTACCACGTTGGGACGGTTGGTGGTCAGGAGGCTTGCGGTGCTGTCGCTCTGCGTGGAATACTCCAGCGCGTCGAACAGCTGCTTGCGCTCGCCGTCTTTGTAGTATTGGTACAGCTTGTCGATGTTGCCGCCGTTGATGCCCTTCAGCGTAGAGTAGAAGAGGCTGAACGCCGGGTTAACCGCCGAGTGGTTCAGGAATTGGTTGGAGGAGAAGTAGGGGTGCCCGGGGTTCATCGTAGACCTCCCCAAACCGCCTCTTACTGCCAGAAACATCAGGCCGCCTACCGCCAAGAGCACCGCCAGCGTCGCCGCCTTCTTCTTGCAGGCGTCAAACCGCAGCATGGTGACCTTGTAGAGCGCAAACATAATCGCGCCAGCCAGAGCGACCACCACGATTATGGCCACTATGAGGAAACCGGTAGTGATGTTGCCGGTCACGTTGCTGGAGTGGCCCATGTAGTTGAAGATGGTGAAGTCTATCTTGAACTGCCAGAAGTCATAGAGGATGCAGTCGCTGACCAAGATGAGCGCCAGCAAGGGAGCGATGACGCAGCAGTATACGAACGCCGCCGTGTTGAGACGGCGGCTGGCTGTCCATACCGAAATAATGCACACTAGCAGCAGCGGCGCTGCCAGGTAGGACGTCGTCGACAGGTCTTGCGTCAGTCCGTGGGTCCAGACGCTGGCGTAGTCGCCCAGCGAGAGCGCCCTGCCGTCGGCGTTGTACATCATGAAGGCCACCTTCATGACCATGAACGCCGCAATCAGAGTGACGTAGAAGTAGAATAATAGACGCAGTCGTTGCTTCATTCTCTAGTTTCGTTTCCTACAGCTGCTGCATGTCGTGCAGCCGCTTGTAGTAGTTGCCCAGTGCTATGAGCTCCTCGTGGGTGCCGCTCTCCACTATGCGCCCCTCGTGGAGCACGTAGATGCGGTCGGCGTTCTTGATGGTCGACAGGCGGTGGGCTATGGCTATGGTGGTGCGGGTCTTCATGAGCCGCTCGAGGGCTTCCTGCACGAGGCGTTCGCTCTCGGTGTCGAGTGCTGACGTGGCTTCGTCGAGTATGAGGATTGGCGGGTTCTTGAGTATGGCGCGCGCTATGCTGATGCGCTGTCGCTGGCCGCCCGACAATCGGCAGCCGCGGTCGCCCACACACGTGTCGTAGCCCTGCTCCGTCTCCATGATGAAGTCGTGGGCGTTGGCTATCTTGGCAGCCTCCACCACCTGGTCCATTGTGGCGTGGTCTACGCCAAACGCTATGTTGTTGAAGATGGTGTCGTTGAAGAGTATCGCCTCCTGGTTCACGTTGCCTATCATGGAGCGCAGCGAGTGGACGGAGAGTTCGCGTATGTCCAGCCCGTCAATGAGAATCTGTCCCGAGCAAACATCGTGGTAGCGCGGTATGAGGTCCACCAGCGTCGACTTGCCCGAGCCCGACTGTCCCACGAGGGCTATGGTCTGCCCCTTGTGTATGGTGAGGTTGATGTCGGTCAGGATTTGTCGGCTCTCGTTGTAGCTGAACCCTACGTTCCTGAACTCTATGCTGTCCTCAAGGCTGCTGATGGTCTTGGGCGACTCCACCTCCTTGATGTTGTTTTCTGCCGACAGGATTTTGTTGATGCGCTCCATCGACGCCATGCCCTTCTGGATGCTGTAGCCCGCCTTGGAGAGGTCCTTCAGGGGCTGCAGGATGGTGTAGAGGATTACCAGATAGTAGATGAACGTGCTGGCGTCGATGGGCGAGTTGCCCGAGAAGATGAGGTAGCCGCCAAACCACAGCACCACCACAATCATGCAGGTGCCCAGAAACTCGCTCACGGGGTGGGCGGCAGACTGCCTCACGGCCACTCGGAGCGAGGCGCGGCGAAACTCGTCGTTTACCTTCTCAAACCTCTTGTCCATCTTCTTCTCGGCAATGAAGGCCTTGATGACGCGCAGTCCGCCCAGCGTCTCCTCTATCTGGCTGATGCCGTCGCTCCACTTTGACTGCGCATAGAGCGACTTGGCCTTCAGCTTCTTGCCTATGCGCCCGATGCCCAGGGCGAGGAACGGCACCACCACGAGGGTGAAGAGCGTCAGCTCCCAGCTGATGACAAACAGCGTGGACAGGTAGATGACGATGAAGATGGGATTCTTTATTATCATGTCGAGCGACGACGTCACGGAGGCGTCCACCTCGTTGACGTCGGTGCTCACCCTGGCCAGAATGTCGCCCTTGCGCTCTTCGGAGAAGAACGACAGCGGCAGGTGCAGTATCTTGCTGTAGATGTCGTGGCGCAGGTCCCTCACCACGCCCGTGCGCAGCGGCATGAGGAACGCCGAGCCGCCAAAGTAGGTGGCAGTCTTAAACAGTGTGAGCACCGCCAGTATCACGCCCAGCAGGAGCAGGGTGGTGGCGGGGCCGTAGGCGCTGATGAGTTCTTGCGAGTAGTAGTAGCCGTTGTTCTTGGCGGTCTCCAGAAAGTCGCCCGTGCCCCACTCCACAAAGTGGTACTCCACGGTGTTCACCTTGAAGAGAATCTGCAGTATGGGCAGCAGCACGGTGAACGAGAAGACGTTGAACAGGGCTGCCAGTATGTTCATGGCGAACGTGCCGGCTATGTACTTCTTGTATCGGGCAAAATACTTGCCCATGAGATGAAAGAACTCTTTCATGTGTGTAGAGGCTGTTTTGGAGTTTTTGTGTGCTGCCTGCGCCCGCGCGGGTCTATTTGCGTCCGAAGTCGGCGGGTATCTCTCCCCACCTGTCGGTGTGCCACTTGAGCAGTTGTATGTCGTCGCAGGGGTTGTTCTGTAGCCACAGTTCCGCCCGCTCTATCAGTTCGTAGACCTTCGCGCTCTTTTGCGTGCGCGCCAGTTTGGTTTTGCACTTCTTGGCCTTGATCCATAGCAGCGCGTTGCGGCTGTCGCTGTAGATGGGCAGCCGTGTGCCCGCCTTCTTCTGCAGCGCCAGGGCATGGACTATGGCGAGAAATTCGCCTATGTTGTTGGTGCCGAAGATGGGACCGAAATGGAATATCCGCGCTCTGCTCGTCACGTCCACTCCTTGGTATTCCATCATGCCGGGATTGCCGCTGCACGCCGCGTCTACGGCGTAGGCGTTCTGTATGGCGGCGCCAGTCGTCGTGCTGGCAGCCGTAGTCTTGCGCTTCTTCCCCCTGGCTATCGGCTCAGGCCCGTCGTCGAAGGCCTTGCGAGCCTCCTCCATGGTGGGGAAAGCCTTGTAGCGAGCCTCCTTGACGCCTATGACCTGCTCCTTGCATTCGTCCCACGTCAGGTAGACTCCCGGCTTCTTGCCGCTCCACACTACATAAAACTTGCTCTTGGGTTTTGCCATGTGACAGTGTCGGTTGGACCTTTGCGCTTCGCCCCGGGGCGCTTGCTACATGCGTTCGGGCACCTCGATGCCCAGCACTCCCATGCCGGTGCGCACCACGTTGCCGGTCTGTTTGGAGAGCATCAGTCTCAGGCTGCGCTTCTTGGGGTCTTCTTCTCCGAGGATGGAGTAGTCGTGGTAGAATTGGTTGTATTCCTTCACCAGGTCGTAGCAGTAGTTGGCTATGTCGCTGGGGCTGTAGTCGCGGGCTGCCTGCTGGATGGTGGCGGGGAACTCCGCCAGCTTCTGTATGAGGCGCTGCTCCTTCTCGTTGACCTGAGTGTCGGCGTCGAGAGCCTCGGGCGTCTCGCCGGCCTTGCGCAGCACCGACTGTATGCGCGCGTATGTATATTGTATGAAGGGGCCTGTGTTGCCGTTGAAGTCGATGCTCTCTGCCGGGTTGAACAGCATGTTCTTGCGCGCGTCGACCTTGAGCAGGAAGTACTTGAGGGCGCCGAGTCCCACGATGCGTGCCACCTCTTGTGTCTCCTCTGGGCTCATGTCCTTAAACTTGCCCAGTTCCTCGCTGGTCTGCTTGGCGGTGCTTATCATCTCGCTGATGAGGTCGTCGGCGTCGACCACGGTGCCCTCGCGGCTCTTCATCTTGCCGTTGGGCAGCTCCACCATGCCGTAGGAGAAGTGCACGAGGTCCTTGCCCCAGGCAAAGCCCAGCTTGTCGAGCAGTATGGAGAGCACCTTGAAGTGGTAGTTCTGCTCGTTGCCCACCACGTAGACCATCTTGTCGATGGGGTAGTCGTTGAAGCGCAGCTTGGCGGTGCCGATGTCCTGGGTCATGTAGACCGAGGTGCCGTCGGAGCGCAGCAGCAGCTTCTCGTCGAGGCCCTCGGGCCTCAGGTCGGCCCACACGGAGCCGTCCTCGTGGCGGCAGAAGATGCCCTCTGCCAGTCCCTTCTCCACCTCGCGCTTGCCCGCCAGATAGGTCTGCGACTCATAGTATATCTTGTCAAACGACACTCCCAGTGCCTTGTAGGTCTCGTCAAAGCCTTTGTAGACCCAGCCGTTCATTTTCTCCCACAGTGCGCGCACCTCGGGGTCGCCCTGCTCCCACTTCACCAGCATCTGGTGGGCTTCCTTGATGAGCGGGGCCTCTTTCTTGGCGGTCTCCTCGTCCATGCCCTGCTCCTGCAACTGCTTGATCTCCTCGCGGTAGTGCTTGTCAAAGGCTACGTAGTAGTCGCCGATGAGGTGGTCGCCTTTCTTGCCCGACGTCTCGGGAGTCTCGCCGTTGCCCCATTTCAGCCAAGCCAGCATGGACTTGCAGATGTGGATGCCGCGGTCGTTGACGATGTTGGTCTTCACCACGCGGTTGCCGGCGGCCTGGAGGGTGTTGGCGAGCGCCCAGCCCAGCAGGTTGTTGCGCACGTGGCCCAGGTGCAGCGGCTTGTTGGTGTTGGGAGAGGAATACTCTATCATCACCAGCGGCGACTTCTCGCCGGGCTTCACCGTGCCGTAGTCGGGCGTGGCGGCTATGCTGTTGAGCACCGTCACCCAGTAGGAGGGCGAGATGCTGAGGTTCAGAAATCCCTTGAAGACGTTGAACTTCTCGATGGCGGGTTCGTTGGCCACGAGCCACTCGCCAATCTCCTGGGCGGTCTCTTCGGGCTTCTTGTGCGAAACTTTGAGCAGCGGGAAGACTACCAGTGTGAGGTGTCCCTCAAATTCTTTCCTCGTCTTCTGCAGCTGCAAGGCGGCAGGCTCAGCGGCTGCACCGTAGAGAGCCTCTACGGCCTTGGCCACAGCCGACTGTGTGAGTTCTTCTATATTCATATAAGGTGTTTGTCTTGGGTTTGGCAACCGGGCGCGCCGTCACATCACTGCACAATGCGCCCCTTGCGGTATACTTTGACTTGCAAAATTACCGTTCTTTTGCCTAAATGCCAAACGAAAGACGGAAAAACTGGTGCGCCCGGCTCGTTGGGCGCGCGCAACGTAACACACTCAGGCTTATTGCGTAACACACAGAGGGTTATTGCGCAATAAACACAAGTTTGTTGGGCGTATCAGTGGCGGCGCTCCCAGGACTCGTCCGTTTGCCTTCTTCTTATTGCGGGTAAACGAGATTGGCGTCTGTGATGTTTTCGAGCACCTCAGTCAGGTACTTTTTGGCCTCCAGCTTCGCCATGGGCAGGTCGTGGAGCAGCCAGTTGCCGCAGTCGCGCGGGGCGGTGCCGGGCACTTCGCCGCTGAACTCGGCTACGAAGCGGAACGTGCGCTGCATCAGCTCTACTATGTCGCGGCTCTCAAGGTCGCCGCGCAGCAAGAGGTAGTTGCCCGTCAGACAGCCCATGGGTCCCCAGTAGATGATGCGGTCCTTCCATTCCGCGTCGTTGCGCAGGTAGGTGGCTGCCAGGTGCTCTATGGTGTGCAGTGCGCCGGGGTGGAGCGCCGGTTCGCGGTTGGGTTCCTTCATGCGTATGTCGAAGGTGGTCACGGTCTCGCCGCCCACCTGGTCTTTCCTCGACACGTAGATGCCGCGCAGCAGCCGCTCGTGGTCGATGGTGAAACTTGGTATCTTGTCCATTTCTTCTGTAGGTTTTTGCTGTTTGTCTGCCGGTGCCGCACAGGCTGTCAGCCTGCGGTTGCCGTCAGGGGATGTGTGTCAGAGGCTCTCCAAAAACGCCTTGGTCACCCCGAAGGAGCCGTCGGCTATGCGGTCCCAGAAGTCGAAGTACTGCGACGCCTTGGTGTCCTTGAGCGGAATGTCGCTGATGATGCGGAAACTGATGAAGGGCACCTGGCGCAGGTGGCACACGTGGGCTATCGCCGCCGACTCCATGTCTACCGCCATGGCGTCGGGGAAGTTGTCGAGTATGGAGCGCATCTTGTCGCGGCTGTCCACAAACCAGTCGCCGGTCACTATGAGGCCCGGCGTAATCTTTGTGCCGCAGTCCAGGCTCTTCGCCACCTCGAGCAACCGGCTGTCGGCGGCGAACCGCGCCGGCAGACCCATTATCTGCCCCATCTGCTGCTCCTCGCCGCAGTAGGCGTCGTGGTAGCATGCCTCCGTAGACACCACCACCTCCTGAGTCTCCAGCTCAACCGAGGCGCCGCCCGCCACACCGGTGGATATCACGGCGTCGGGAGCGAAGTGGTCTATCATCTCAACTGCGCCCACGGCGGCGTTAACCTTGCCGATGCCGCACTGCGACAGCACCATCTCGTTCTTGCCGATGGTGCCGGTCGCAAATGTCTTGCCTCCGGCTGCCACTTCCTGCGCGCCGCTCAGCAACTCCTTGATGCGCTGGAACTCCTTGTCCATCGCTATAACTATTCCTGTTCTCATAGATGACCGCAAAGGTACGAATAAAAAAGAACAAGACCGCCCAATCACTGCCCCAAAACACTTAGTTTCATCAGACTGTCTGATGAACTGAGGTCAAACAGAGGGGCCTGCTGACGCGCCTCCTATACCTTATTATATATATAGGCGGGTGGCTTGCCGTTTTGTGGGCGGGCGGCGCCGTCTGCAAAAAGCCGCTCAAAGTTTTGCTTGTTTGGGGAAAAAGCCGTAACTTTGCGTCCGCTCTTGGTATTGGATTTCCAAGGCTCTTATTATTAACAAATTACAAAAACGTAAGACTTATGAATCAGTATGAAACCGTTTTCATTTTGACTCCCGTTTTGTCTGAAGAACAGATGAAGGAAGCGGTTGGTAAGTTCAGGAATTATCTTACAGAGCGTGGCGCCGAGATTCTCTACGAGAACAATTGGGGCATGCGCAAACTGGCTTACAACATCGGCAAGAAGTCGAGTGGCTTCTACGTAGAGTTTGGCTTCAAGGCTGAGCCTACGCTCATCAGCAAACTGGAGATTAATTATCGCCGCGACGAACGCGTTCTCCGCTTCCTCACGGTCAAGATGGACAAGAATGCGGCCGCCTATGCCGCTAAGCGCCAGTCACTTAAAAACAAGGAGGACTAAACCATGGCAGCAGACAAGAACGAAATCAGATATCTGACAGCTCCTTCCATTGATGTGAAGAGAAAGAAGTACTGCCGTTTCAAGAAGAGCGGCATCAAGTATATTGACTACAAGGATCCCGAGTTCCTCAAGAAGTTCCTGAACGAACAGGGCCGCATCCTTCCCCGCCGCATCACCGGCACCTCTCTGAAGTATCAGCGCCGCGTGGCTCAGGCCATCAAGAGGGCACGCCACCTCGCATTGCTTCCGTTCGTAACCGATTTGATGAAATAATTAAAACAGGAGGACACAGTATGGAAATCATTTTGAAAGAAGATATTGTAGGTCTCGGTTTCAAGAACGACATCGTGACAGTTAAGAACGGCTACGCCAACAACTACCTTGTTCCTACGGGCAAGGCCATCCCCGCTTCGGCGTCTGCCAAGAAGGTGCTGGCTGAAGACCTTCGCCAGAAGGCTCACAAGCTCGCCAAAATCAAGGAAGAGGCTGAGGCTCTCGCAGCACAGATCAACGCTGTTCCCACATTGGTTATCCCTATGAAGGTCAGCGCCAACGGCACCATCTACGGCTCCGTGACCAACGTGCAGATTGCAGAAGGTCTTGCCGCCAAGGGTGTTGAGGTAGAGAGAAAGAAAATCGTCGTTGCCGACGTGAAGGCTGTGGGTCAGTACACCGCATCAGTGAAACTCCACCGCGAGGTTACCGCCACCGTCAACTTTGAAGTTGTGGCTGAGAGCGGCGCTGAGGCAGAAACTCCTGCAGAAGCCTAATCTGAGCAACGCTATTTGCGAAATACAAAAATAATCCGCCTCCGGAGCAGTCCGGAGGCGGATTTTTTTTTGCCGTGCCCGTTAGGGTGGGGCGCGCGGCGGTGCGCATACAAAAAACTGGAGTGCGGTTTCTATGCAGTCCGTTGTTTTTTGCTAAATTTGCCACGCAATGCAAAAATGGACGTAGCAACAAAATGAAAATCAGATATTTTGTGTTCTTGCTCGCCGTGCTGGTGGCGTGGGGCGCCGAGGCGCAGACCGCCAAGCGCAGCGCGCAGAGCCGTACTCAAGGACAGCAGCGCAGGACCGCGGTGCAGAGCCAGCGCAAGACCACGGCGCAGAACAGGCGCAAGCAGCAGACCAAGACCCCGGTGTACAGGGACGTGACGTATGTAGTCAACGGCACCGCCAGCGGCTATGCCGACGGCGAGTGGGTGAGGCTGTGCGTGCCGGCTGTCGGCGGACTGCAGGCCCACGACTCCGTGAGGGTGGAGGGCGGCAAGTTCCGCTTCACCGGCAAGACCAAGAACGTTCCCTACATGCAGTATCTCACCATTGGCGAGGGCATGAACAAGAACATCACCGAACTGCTGCTGGAGGAGGGCGCCATCAACGTGGAGCTGGTGGCGGGCGAGAAGAAAGACCGTGTGACCGGCACTACCCACAACGACATCTACACACCCTACCGCGACAGCCTCAACGATATCTACACCAAGATTTTCGCTTGCATGACCGAGGCCTCCAAACTCTCCAACTCGCAGGAGGACAGGGAGAGCTACAACGCCGGCGCCGACATGCTGAGGAAGAAAATCGTGACGGTGACCTACGACTACGCCAGCAAGAACATGACCAACTGGGTGGGCGTATACCTGTTTGCACAATACTACAAGCGCTTCAGCCCCGAGCAGAACAAAGCGCTGCTCGCCAAGATGGCGCGCAAGTACGGCAACCTGCCCCTCACCGCACAGATACGCAAATATGTCAACAATCAAAAGTAACTACGAATAAAACCCAAAGACAATGAAAAGAACAATCCTTACTACCGCCTTAGCTATGGCGGGCCTCGCGTTTGCAGTGGCACAAAACTACTCCGTGAGGGGCACCGTCAACGACGGCTTCAACGGCAAGACGCTCTATCTCGCCAACTTGGACAGGGGCCGCTTTACCAAGATTGACTCCGCCGTCATCGCCGACAACAAATTCACCTTTGACGGCACCGTGCAGAGCCCGTCGATTTCCTACCTGGTGTATGAAGGCGGCGAGCAGACTATGTACAGCGACTTTGTGCTGGAGAACTCCGTGATAGCCATCGGCGCTACCATCGACGATGACCTGGAGATAACCGCAGCAGGCACAAAGGCCAACGAGGCTTACTCCCAATACAAGGAAATCGTGGCAAAGTATCGCGAGCAAGTTGACCCGCTGGTAAAACAAATCAAAGCTGCCGACGAGAACAAAGAGCTGCGCGACAGTCTGATGAGTATATACTGGTCGTACGGCAACGACGTGACAGCGCAGATAGAGGCTGTCTGCAAGGCAAACACCGACAACTTCACCGGCTTGCACCTGGCGCGCAACTTCTACACACAGTGGAAGGTGCCCTACGCCAAGCAGTTCTTGGAGCAGATACCTGTGGATCTCCGCTCCACAAGCCAGTACCAGAAGATAGCCGACTATGTGGCGCTGGTAGAGAAAACGGCTGAGGGCCAGCCCTTCGTTGACATCGCTGGCAAGACCCCCGAGAGCAACGACATGAAGTTGTCGGACTACGCTGGCAAGGGCAAAGTGGTGCTGATAGACTTCTGGGCCAGCTGGTGCGGCCCCTGCATGGCTGAAATGCCCAACGTGGTCAAGGCCTACAGCCTCTACAAGGACAAGGGTCTGGAGATAGTGGGCGTGTCGCTCGACAGCGACGCCTCGGCGTGGAAGAAAGCCCTCGCTGAGCAGAAGATGACGTGGCCGCAGATGAGCGACCTCAAGGGCTGGAGCAGCGACTGCTCTAAGGCCTACGGCATCAGCGCCATCCCCGCCACCGTGCTGGTTGACAAAGACGGCACCATCGTGGCGCGCAACCTCCGCGGCGAAGACTTGATAAATAAGATTGAGGAAATGCTGAAATAACGGCAAAGCGCTGGTAACAGCGGATTTGTCCAAAAATGTGTGTTTGCCTGGCTCTTGCTTGCCGAGAGCCAGGCAAACTGTTTATAGCCGCCACAGCAGGGCCGAGACAAACAGGGCTGCAGAGCCAGCGAAGAAGTGCAGGTAGGGGCGCTTGCGGTTGACCAGCCAAAAGGCGAGGAAGAAAAGCGCGGCGTAGAGCAGCAGACAACTCAAGGCTCCAAGGTGGACGGCGGGGCTCGCCAGCGGCAGCGACGCCACGCCCGAGGTCCAGCGGCACAAAATGCCTACGGAGGCTGACAGCACATAGCCCACTGCGGCGCCAAGAAGCGGGACGCCCGATACGAGCAGGAACAGAATGGCGGCAATAAGGATGACGTAGGCGCAGGGAATGACCACGGCGTTGGCGATGAGGAAATAGGTGGGGAAGTTGCTGAAGATGAGCGCAACGAGCGGTGCCGTGGCAAGCTGCGCCAGGGTAGACACGAAGACGAAGTCGACCAAAAACCTCAGCCTGCCCGCCTTGCTGCGCAGGGGGCTGGCGGAGTAGTAGGGCATGAAGAACACCAGGGCGCCTACCGACAAAAACGACAGCTGAAACGAGATGTCCATCAGACTGACGGGGCTCGCGAGCAGAATGAGCAGCGCCGCCACCACCACGTTGTTGAAGGAGGAGTAGCCCTCGCCCCTGAGCGACAGCAGCAGAAACATGCTCACCATGATGGCGGAGCGCACAATGGAGACGCTGAAACCCGTGAGGCAGGCAAACGCCCAGACGAAGGAGATGCAGAGCAGGGTGGTGGCCCAGCGGCTCCAGCGGCTGTAGCGCAGAGGGCGCAGGAGCATCAGCAGAAAGGTGGTGACGATGCCGAGGTGCAGTCCCGACAGCGCCAGTATGTGGCTCACGCCCGCCCTCGAAAATGCGGAGCGGTGCTGCTTGGTCAGCATCGACTTGTCGCCCAGCGTGATGGCGGACAGGGCGGCGAGGCGGTCGCCGGCGAGGTCGAGCTGGAGGTATTGGCTCGCCAACCGCTGGCGCAGTGACTCGGCTCCGGTCTTCAGCCGCGTGAGAAAACCGCTCTGGCTGAGCAGCGCCAGCGAGTCCTCCGTCGACAAAAATACGAGGGGCGCGCGGCTGAAAGCGGTGCCGTCCACCCCGTGGCGCTTGAGCCACAGGGCATAGTCGAAACTGTCTGACTCGCTGAAGTTGCGAGGGGCGGAAATGCGCCCGTGAAACTGGATGGCGTCGCCCGTAGTGGGAATGCGCCGCAGACTGTCCTTGCTGGCGTAAAGAATGATGGTGCGGAAAGTGCCGTTGTGCTCAACGGCGGCGGTGACCTTGTAGGTGCGCTTGGCGGGTTTGCCCGGCTCGGTCACTACGGCCCGCCAGTCCTGCCCTTGCTTGGGCCAGCTGACGGTGTGGCTTGTGTAGTAGAAGTGGTCCGCAAGGATGCCGGCGGCAGTGAGGGCGATGAAAGCGCACACCGTCAGCACGCGCCCCGTGAGCCAGCGGCTGACCTCCTTGCGCCGGCGCAGCAGAAAGACACAGGCCACGAGCGTGGCGCAGCCGGTGGCGACGACATACGGCACGAGGCTGAGGGGCACCGCTCCGTGCTCTATCAGCAAGATTCCAAAGGCGAAAGGCAGCAGCAGCCTCAGGGCGGGGGAGTCTTCGAAAAACCTCTCCGCCAACAAAGCTAAGGCTTTGGAATGGGGGTTCATGGCAAGGAAACGGGGACTAAGAAAGGGGATGAAAGGCAGTGCGTGTTGCCGCAGAAATGCCGCGGCGCCAGCCGGCACGCATCGGGGCTGTGCCAGTTGGCGCCGCTATGCGCTTCAGCAAGACTTGAGTATGTTGATTTCTTCCTGCGGATTGTCGGCCTTGAAGACGGCGCTGCCCGCAACCAGCACGTCTACGCCCGCCTCTACGAGCCGCTTGCAGTTTTGGCGGCACACACCGCCGTCAATCTCTATCAGCGTCTTGAGGTTGCGGCGGTCAATCATCTCGCGCAGCTTGCGCACCTTGTCTACAGTGCGTTCAATGAATTTCTGTCCGCCAAATCCCGGGTTCACGCTCATCAGCATGACGATGTCGGCCTCTTCGAGCACGTCTTCCACCATCGCCACGGGCGTGGCTGGGTTGAGCGTCACTCCCGACATCATGCCCTCTTTGCGTATCTGGTTGAGCAGGCGGTGGAGGTGTACGGTGGCCTCCTGGTGCACGTTCATCACCTTGGCGCCGAGCGCCTTGACGCGGTCCACATACTTCTCGGGCTCAACAATCATGAGGTGGACGTCGAGCGGCTTCTGGGCAACGCGCGCCATGGCCTCCATGACGGGAAAACCAAACGAGATGTTGGGCACGAAGACCCCGTCCATTACGTCGAGGTGATACCAGTCGGCATTGCTGTTGTTGAGCATCTTGATGTCGCGTTCCAAATTGCAGAAGTCCGCCGACAGCAGCGACGGTGAGACAAGGGGAGTCTTCATGTGTGTAAAGAATGTTAAAAAGTTGATGTTGCGAAAGTACAAAAAAACGGCAAGACTGCCAATCGCCGCTCTCTATAATCGCCGCAAAAAGGCTGCCGGGGGCGATTTTGTGGGGCGCAGCCGTTGACATACCGTAAAAAACGCTAACTTTGCGCCTTCAAACACTTAGGTCACATGGAGTTAAAACAATATCTTGACAGCGAGGGCGTAGCCACTTGGCGCAGGCTGATGGCGCAGGCGTCCAGGGTTGCCGTGATAGGCCACGCGGGCCCCGACGGCGACGCTATGGGCTCAATACTGGCGATGACGCACTACCTTAATAAAATAGGCAAAGTCGCCATGCCCGTCACGCCCAACCCCTGTCCCGACTTCCTGAGGTGGCTGCCGGGCATAGAGCGAGTGCTGTCGTTCAGCACGTCGGCAGCCAAGGTGAGGAGGGCGCTCCACGACTGCGACCTGGTGGTATGCCTCGACTTCAGCCGCTACGGCAGGCTGGAGGACCTCTGCGACACGGTGGAGAGACTCGGGCTGCCGGTGATAAACCTTGACCACCACATAGAACCGCAAATCGAAGCCGACCTGCAAGTGGTGGACACGGAGGCCTGCGCCACGTGCGAGGTGCTCTACAGCGTGCTGTCGCAGGTGGACGAGGAGAACGTGCACGACCGCACCATCGCCAGCTGCATCTACTGCGGCATGATGACCGACACAGGCTCCTTCGCCTACAATTCCAACCGCCCCGAGATTTACCTCACGATAGCAAAGCTGATATCTGACGGCATCGACAAGGACAAAATCTACCGCAACGTCTACTACAGCTACAGCGAGCAGCGCCTGCGCCTGACGGGCTACATCCTTAACCAGAAGATGAAGTACTTCCCCGAACTGCACACCGCCGTCTTCACCCTCGACCGCAAGGAGATGGAGGAGTACAACTTCGTCAGGGGCGACGCCGAGGGCATCGTCAACATGCCGCTCCAGATAAAGGGCACCCGACTGAGCATCTCGATGCGCGCAGACTCCGAAAAGCCCAAAGTGAGGATGTCGCTGCGCTCTACGGGAGTCTTCCCCTGCAACAAGATGGCGGAGGAGTTCTTCAACGGCGGCGGCCACCACGACGCTGCCGGAGGCTCGCTGCCCATGCCCATGGAGTCAGCCTACGAAACGGTGCTCAAGGCGCTGGAGGCCTACCGCTCGCTGCTCGTTTAATGTTTTTTAATGGGCACCGCAACTAGAGAACAATAAAAACAATTACCTTTGCACACATTATGAAGTTTGCCAACAGTATATTGTCAGCCTGCGCAGTGCTCGCCCTGGCGTGCGCCGCATTGTCTTCGTGCGAAGAGGAGCAAACCTATGCGGAGCAGAAGAAGGCGGAGCGCAGAGCCATCAGCTCGTTCATTAGCAAGGGCACACTGCAGCTCGACCAGGAACTGGGCGACACGCTGCTCTACGTAGCGCCGATAAAGGAAATCAGCGAGTCGCAGTTCGCCGACCAAGACAGCACCACCAACCTCGCCACCAACGAATATGTGAGACTCTCGTCGTCGGGAGCCTACATGCAGATAGTGCGCAAGGGAACCGGCAAGAAGATTGAGGACGGCGACAAGATGCGCATACTCGTGCGCTTCGTTGAGTACAACATATCCGGCGACTCCATCCAGGCGCGCAACACCAACGCCTACAACATCGCCATGCTCGACGAGATGACAGTCTCCAAAACGAGCGGCACCCTGAGCGGCACGTTCAACCAGGGACTGATGAAGAAACTCTACTCCTCGTCCTCCGTGCCCGAAGGCTGGCTCATCCCGCTGCGCTACATCAACATAGGCAGGCAGGACTCACCCGAGGGCGAGATAGCCAAGGTCAGAATCATCGTGCCGCACTCCATAGGGCAGACCAACGCCGTCTCGAGCGTCTACCCCTGCTTCTACGAACTGACATACATGCGCAGCAGATAGCACACTGCTGAACGATAAACACACAAAAAGGCCGTGCCGCAACACCAGGTTGCGACACGGCCTTTTTTCGTAAGACGACACACCAAAGAGGGGTTTCGCGTGTCTCGCCAAAAATAAGTATTGCGATGACATAAACATAAAAAAGTGGCGATAGTGGTGCTAAAAGTCCGTTTTTTTTCGACTTTTAGCACCACTATCGCCACTTTTTCTTGTTATTGACAGCGAAGTTTGCGCTTTTGCCCAGGTTGCGGCGCGGCGCCTCAGGCCTGGCTTGGTGCCCCGTCCGTTCGGCCCCAAAGAGCGCGGCGAGGCGTGGACTTGTCAACATGCGCAAATCTCCTCGCTGTGGGGCGCGGGCGATTCTGCAAACAAAAAAATAAGGGGGGCAAAACAACCCTTAATGAAAAAAAACACATAACTTTGCACCGTAACATATAGACAGACGCAGAATCGGGATTCCGGTGCCCAGCATTGGAATTCTCTATTTTTTGCGCATCTGGACAACGGCATTAATAATATCGAAAACGAAAAAACAGACACATTATGGCATACATGACACAAGAGGGCTTCGACCAGCTCACAGCCCAACTGAAACACATGGAACAGATTGAGCGCCCCGCCGCTTCGGCAGCCATCGCTGAGGCGCGCGACAAGGGTGACCTGTCCGAAAACTCGGAGTACGACGCAGCCAAGGAGGCGCAGTCGATGCTCGAAATGAAAATCAACAAGCTCAAGGCAGCGCTCGCCGAGGCGAAGATTATCGACCCCTCCAAGCTCAGCAACGAGACGGTGCAGATATTGTCGACCGTAGAGATGCGCAACACCAAGCTCGGAGCCACGATGAAGTATACCATCGTCAGCGAATCGGAGGCCAACCTCAGAGAGGGCAAAATCTCGTCGACCACGCCCATCGCCCAGGGACTGCTCGGCAAGAAGGTGGGCGACATCGTGAAGATTCAGATTCCCAAGGGCGAGATAGAACTGGAGATTCTGAAAATCACCATCTGATTCGGACGGCTGTCTGATTCGTACGACTATCTGACTCAGACGACCATCCTGATTCGCATTGCCATCTGCCCCGGCTGCTTGCCGCCACGAGAGACACGCTTGTCGGCACCCTCTCGTTCGGCAACTGACCGCGACAAACACACATCAAAAACCTAAAAACACAAACACCGCCATGGCTACATTGTTCTCACGTATAGCAAAGGGTGAAATACCCAGTTACAAGTGTGCGGAAGACGACGAGTTCTACGCCTTCCTCGACATCAACCCCATCCGTCAGGGCCACACGCTCGTGGTGCCCAGGCGCGAAGTGGACTATTTCTTTGATTTGGACGACGGCGAGATAGCCCGCATGCAGGTCTTCGCCAAGCGAGTGGCAGTGGCTATAAAGAAGGCCTTCCCCTGCCGCAAGGTGGCGCAGGCGGTCATCGGTCTGGAGGTCGATCACGCCCACATCCACCTCGTGCCGATTGACAAGGAGGGCGAACTGTTCTCGGGCAACCACGTCAAGTTGTCAGAAGAGGAGTTTGAGGCTACCGCCAAAGCCATTCGCGCGAATTTTGGGCAGGAATAGCCTTGCGCTGAAAATAAAACGCTACCTTTGCCGTTGCTAGCCCCCGTTGGCTGAAACTCTAAAAGTGTCACTACTATGAAATCTCTTGCTTTGTCCGCTTTTGCCGCCATCGCCCTGGCCTTTGTGTGCTGCCTGGGCTCCGCGGCGCAAAAAATATCCTTTGGCTACATCGCCTACGACAAGGTCCTGCACAGCATGCCCGACTACGCCGTGGCGCAAGAGCGCGTCAAGACCCTGCGCGAGCAATATAATAAGGAAGCAGAGTACAACGAGGACAAGTTCTACAAGATGTATGCCGAGTACATACAGGGTCAGAAGACTTTTCCCGAAGAGATAATGCTCAAGCGGCAGAAGGAGCTCCAGGTGGCAATGGAGCAGGGCATTTCCTTCCGCAAAGACGCCGTGAAGCTGCTGAGCGATGCCGAAAAGGAACTGCTCAAGCCGCTCAGGGACAAGCTCGACAAGGCCATCGCACATGTGGCCAAGGAGCGCGGCCTGGCTTTCGTGGCCAACACCGACGCCCACGCTTACCCCTACATCAACCCCGCTGACGGCATTGACGTCTCTGGCCTTGTGCAGCTCGTGCTGGAGGGCAAACCGCTCCCGACAACTGGAGTTGCCGACAATCCCGTGACGGAAACCATCGAGGCTGACGACGACGTAGAGATAAACTGAGCCACCTGCCACTCCACTTTCGTCTACTGCCAATTCCCCACTTCCTCTATTGCCAATCCCACTTTAAAACATAGCCATGAAGCTGTCGCAATCTCCCGGACCAATTGGAGTCTTTGACTCCGGCTATGGGGGACTTACGGTCTTGCGCAGACTGCGCGCGGCGCTGCCCTGCTACGACTACCTCTACCTTGGCGACAACGCGCGGGCGCCCTACGGCACTCGCTCCTTCGACGTGGTCTACCGCTACACACGCCAGTCGGTCATGGAACTCTTCGAGCGCGGCTGCCACTTGGTCATCCTGGCGTGCAACACAGCGTCGGCAAAGGCCCTGCGCACCATTCAGCAGAACGACCTGCCGCAATTAGACCCCCAGCGAAGGGTGCTGGGAGTGATACGCCCCACTGCCGAGGTCATCGGCGGCATCACCAAGTCGCGCCACGTGGGCATCCTCGCCACTACCGGCACCATCGCGTCGAAGTCCTACGACATGGAGATACAGAAACTCTATCCCGACATCAGCGTCACCGGCCAGGACTGCCCCATGTGGGTGCCCCTGGTGGAGAACTTCGAGTATGACTCCGACGGCGCCGACTACTTCGTCAAGAAGCGCATCACTCAGATCCTGCAGAAAGACCCGCAGATAGACACCCTCGTGCTGGCGTGCACACACTATCCGCTGCTCATCGACAAGATAAGGAAATACACCCCGCCCGCCGTGCAGATTGTTTCGCAAGGCGAATACGTGGCGGCAAGCCTGGCGCAATACCTCGAGCGACACCCCGACATGGAGGCGCGGCTGACGCGCGGCGGCACGCTGAAGTGCCTCACCACCGAGGCCTCCGACAAGTTCGACGCCACCGCCGTGGGGTTCATGGGAGAACCGATAAAGTCCGAAAACATAATGATGAAGTAGGCAACATCACCGTCCGCTGAAACTCAAAACAACAAGACACACACATACTAATCCGCAACCCGACAACCCGGGCTGCGGATTTTTTTTTGCCCGTGCAGGCCGCCGTCGGCCCTATCAGAAGAGAATCGAAGCCCAAACAGTCAAAAAACCAACAAGAAACCTGTCCGCGCGCGCTAAAGAGTTTTTTGTGCGGACTTAAAAAATTTTTGTGCGGACTTAAAAAATTTTCGTGCGGACTTAACGAAAAAATTTCGGGCGAAACGCTGCAACGTTTCGCCTCGAAACGTTGCTTTGTTTCGCCCGAAACGTTGCAGCGTTTCCCCCGAGATTTTTTCGTTAAGTCCGCATAAAATTTTTTTAAGTCCTACTTTTCAATCGCTAAAGTACTACTTAAAAATTCTCAAGTGTGCGCCGCTTTTAATGCGCTGAAAATGAAGCAAAAACAAATTTGACTAATTTGCCTTTACCGTTGAGCAAAGATGTGTGCCGTTAAATCTCAACCCGTAAAGTTCTATCCATAAAGGCGGCGATATAGTTGCAGGCTCCCCTAAGTAGGGGGTTAATGTATGTCAATGCGCTCTTTCGTAAAGCAAGGACTAAAGGGCTTGGGACGAGGGGCGCACAGCCCGTCGGCCTTGAGCGCGTAGGGCGCGTGGAGTGTCTCCAGAAATTTCTTGGCCTCCTTGAGCTGCGTGCCGTCGAAGGCCTGGTAGGTGGCGGTGGTGGGAAGGTGATGTCCCTATAACAGAAAGGCTCTCCACGCCATTTCGGAGAGGAGAGCCTATGTTCATGTATTTCTTAGGATGACGTAAGAACACACAATGTGCTCTATTTCATCACTTTCTTGCCATTGACAATGTATATACCATGCGCGGAAGGGTTCTTTACACATCTGCCTTGCATATCATAATATACAGGTTCGGCTGT
>CAVGQS010000013.1:0-24606 GCA_963631415.1 Lactococcus garvieae
TTTTTTAAGTCCGCATAAAAATTTTTTAAGTCCTACTTTATAACTTTGAAGTGTGTGCGAACCGTTCCCGTATTGCTTTATAACCATTTTTGGTCGTTTTTTTGGTTTGTTTGGCTAATGTGAGATTTCTGGGCAAAAAAAATCCGCGGCCCTGTTGGTTGGGGCTACGGATTGGTAAGAATCTTGTCGTTTCGGAAGGGTGTGCTGTTTCGGGGGTTGTGTCGTTTTGGGTTTTAGCGGACAGCAATGACTTTTTTCAATCGAGGTGGCCACAAAAAACCGCGCCGTCCCAACGATTTGTGACGCCATTGGCTTAAGTTCCACACAAATTTTACTAATTTTGTAGGCAATCAGACTTTTACGTATTTATGGCAAACATACTCGTGACACGATTTTCTGCCTTGGGCGATGTGGCGATGACCGTCAGCGTGCTGAAGTCGTTTGCCGACAGCTATCCCGACGACCACATCACGCTGCTGAGCCGCCCGTTCATCGCGCCGCTGCTCGAGGGGCTGCCCGCCAACGTGCATTTCCGCCCCGTCAACCTCAACGACTACAAGGGCATCGCCGGGCTGCGCCGCCTCAGCCGCCAGCTCATTGGCGACGGCTACGACGCGCTGGCCGACATGCACGACGTGTTGCGCACCAAGGTGATGCGCTACTTCTTCAGGCGCGCCAAGCTGCCCGTGGCAGTCATCGACAAGGGGCGCAAGGAGCGCAAGCAACTCACGCGGCTGAAGAACAAGCAGCTGCGCCAGCTCACACCCTCGCCTCAGCGCTACGCCGACGTGCTGGCGCGGCTGGGCTATCCCGTGACGCTCAAGGAATACCACATACATGGCGGCAAACCCGCCGACATAGCCGACATGGCCTCCATCACCGGAGCCAAGGGCACCGACACGTGGGTCGGCATAGCCCCCTTTGCCGCCCACCAGGGCAAGGTCTACCCCCCAGCGCTGATGGAGGAGGTGGTGAGCCAGCTCTCCGCAGCGCCCGGGTTCAAGATTTTCCTCTTCGGCAGCGGCGAGGCTGAGAAGCGGTGGTGCGAGAGCGTCAGCCGCGACAACGTGGTCTCGATGGTGGGCAAGACCGACCTGCGCAGGGAACTGCGCCTGATGACCAACCTCGACGTGATGGTGACCATGGACTCCGCCAACATGCACCTGGGCGCGCTGGCTGGCACTCCCACCGTGTCCATCTGGGGAGCCACCCACCCCATGGCTGGCTTTGCGGGCATGCAGGTTGCGGGCAGCCGCACTGTGCAGCTCGACATGGACTGCCGCCCCTGCTCCATCTTCGGCAACAAGAAGTGCGCCAAGGGCGACTATCCCTGCATGGGCGGCATAGCGCCCCAAAGGGTGGTCGACGCCGTCAAGTTGTTCCAAAAAACTCCGCGCCAATGATATATCATATAATCTACGCCATAGTCTGGCTCATGTCGCTGCTGCCCATGAGGGTGCACTACCTGATGTCCGACCTCATGTATCCGCTGGTGTACTACATCGTGAGGTACCGCCGCCGCATAGTGAGGAAAAACCTCACGCTCAGCTTCCCCGACAAGAGCGAGGCATGGATCAGGCACACGGAGCGCAAGTTCTACCGCTTCTTCTGCGACTACTTCGTGGAGAACGTCAAGGCGCTGACCATCAGCAAGGACAACATGATGAGGCGTATGGTCTTTGAGGGGCTGGACGAGGTGAACGAGGCGTTCAAGACCAACCAGTTCGTCTTCATCTATCTGGGGCACTTCTGCAACTGGGAGTACATAGCGTCGCTCAAGTGGTGGCTGCCCGAGGAAATAACCGTGGCGCAGCTCTACACGCGCCTCCACAGCCATGTGACCGACCGCCTGTTCTACCACATACGCTCGCGCTACGGCGGCGAAAACATCAACAAGAACGAATCGCTGCGCCGCATCGTCACCATGCAGAAGAGCGGCACCAAGGCTCTCATCGGCTTCATCTCAGACCAAGGGCCCAAGATGCGCAACATACACCTCTGGGTAGACTTCCTGCACCAGGACACCCCCGTCTTCACCGGCACCGAGCGCATTGCCAAGAAGGTCAACGCCGCCGTCTTCTACGGCGAGATGAGCCGGCGCAAGCGAGGCCACTACGTATGCCGCATGATACCCATGACCACCGATCCCAACTCCTTCGCCGAGCACGACATGACGCGGCTCTACATGAAGATGCTGGAGCAAGACATCATCAAGGACCCCTCGCGCTGGCTCTGGTCGCACAACAGGTGGAAGCGCCAGCGGCAGCAGCCAGATGCGCAGCCCAATGTGCAAGATGCGCAGCCCGACGCCAGCGCCACAACCAACACCGACAAACAATGAACAAAGTTCTCGCCCTAGCCTGCCTGCTCGCCACAGCGGCGACGGCGCACTCGCAGGAACAGATAAAATGGCTGCGTGCCAGCACCATCTCGCCCGACGGACAGACCATAGCCTTTGAGTATCAGGGCAATCTCTACACCGTGGGCGCTGCGGGCGGCGAAGCGCGCCAGCTCACCTCCCACCCCGCCTACGACGGCCACCCCAAGTTTTCGCCCGACGGCAAGTGGATAGCCTTCACCTCAGAGCGCTGCGGCAGCATGGACATCTTCATCGTGGCGCCACAGGGCGGCAAGCCCAAGCGCCTCACCACCAACTCCGCCGGCGAGACCATTGAGGGCTGGCTGGACAACACCCACGTGCTCTACACGTCCAGCCTGCAGCCCAGCCAGAGCGACATAAGCTTTCCGGGCGACTACCCGCAGGTCTACTGCGTGGACACCGGCGCCCACCGCCCCACCATGTTCTCCACCCTGCCCATGGAGGACATCTCCATCAACGCCAAGGGACAGCTGCTCTACCACAACTACAAGGGCTACGAAGACCCCTGGCGCAAGCACCACGTCTCGCCCGTCTGCCGCGACATCTTCCTCACCCAGGCCAAGGGCACCCGCACCTACACCAAGCTCAACACCGACTCATGCGAGCACCGCACACCCCTGTGGGCTCCCGACGGCGACAGCTACTACTACACCTCCGAGCGCGACGGAACGCTCAACATTTATAAGACCAGTCTGGCGACCGGCGCCACAACGCAGCTCACCCGCTACAAGGACTACCCCGTGAGATACCTCACTTCGGCAGCCGACGGCACGCTCTGCTACTCGTGGGACGGCGACCTCTACACCCTGCGCGAGGGCGCTGAGCCGCAACGAGTGGCCGTCACCCTCACCTCCGACGACAACGAACGCGTCAACCAGCCGCGCACACTCACCAGCGGGGCCTCGCAGCTCGCCACCAACAAGAGCGCCAAGGAGTTCGCCTTCGTGGCAAAGGGCGAAGTCTACGTCACCGGCGCCGACTACCCCACCACACGCCGCATCACCAACACCATAGAGAACGAGGCGTCCCCCACCCTCAGCCCCGACGGCAGGACGCTCGCCTACGCCGCCGAGCGCAACGGCACCTGGGGCATCTACACCGCCACGCTCGCCAACCCCAACGACAAGGGCTTCACCTACGCCACCGACATCAAGGAGCAACCACTCATCGCTGGCAAGGAACCATGCACCGCCCCCCTCTTCTCGCCCGACGGCAAGAAGATAGCCTACCTCGCCAACAAGACCGAACTGCGCGTCTACGACCTGCAGTCTGGGAAGAGCACCGTGGTCATGCCCGCCAGCGACATGTTTGCCTACACCGACGCCGCCCACTCCTTTGAGTGGAGTCCCGACAGCCGGTGGCTGCTCACCGAATACCTCGGTCCCGACAACTGGAACAGCCCCGACATAGCCGTCATCAGCGCCGACGGCAAGCAGCTCCACAACATCACCCGCAGCGGATACTCCGACAGCCGGCCGCACTGGGCGCTCAAGGGCAAGGCAGTCACCTTCACCAGCGACCGCGCGGGCTATCGCAGCCACGGCAGCTGGGGAGCCGAGCGCGACGCCTACATCGTCTATCTCGACCGCGAAGCCTACGCCCTCTCCAATATGAACAAGGAGGAGCGCGAACTCTACGACAACCGCAAGAAGGAACTGGCGAAAGACACCGCCAAGACAAAAACTGACAAAAACAAGGCCAAGGCCGACACCGCCAAGACCGACACGACGGAGATTCTCAACCTCGACTTTGAGGACTGCGACAAGCGCGTCAAGCGCCTCACCGTCAACTCGTCGGCGCTGCGCGACGGCTACCTCTCGCCCGACGGCAAGAAATACTTCTACCTCACCAGCTTTGAAGGCGGCGTGGACCTCTGGCTCCACGACCTCGACGACAACTCCACGCGCATCTTCAAGAAAGGCTTTGGCGGCGGCGAAATCATGCCCGACAGCACGGGCAACAGCCTCTTCGTCTGCAACGGCGGCATCAGCAAACTCGACCTCGGCAGCGGACAGACCAAGGACATCGAGTTCAGCGCAGAGTATTCCGACAGCGAGGCGGACGAAATGGCCTACGTCTACCGCCATATCGTCATGCAGTTCACGCAGCGCTTTGCCGACCCAGGTTTCCACGGCGCCGACTTCAAGTCGCTCGCCCAGCACTACTCCACCTTCCTGCCCTACATCACCAACTGGCGCGACTTCAGCGAACTGGGCAGCGAACTGGCTGGCGAGCTCAACTGCTCGCACACCGGAGTGAAATACCGCGGCTCAGCCACCGCGCCCGCCACTGCCGTGCTCGGCGCCTTCTACGACCCCGACTACAGCGGCGACGGCCTCAAGATTGCCGAGGTCATCAAGGGTTCGCCGCTCGACGTGATAGACCGCCAGGTCAAGGCGGGCCACATCGTCAGGCAGATTGACCACCAGCCCATCGAGGCGGGCAAGGACTACTTCCCGCTCCTCACCGGCAAGGTCGGCAAACGAGTGCTGCTCACCCTGAGCGACAGCCAAGGCAACGACTACGAAATCACCGTCAAGCCCATCTCCTGCGCAGCGCAGAACGAGCTGCTCTACTCGCGCTGGGTAGACCGCCGCACCAAGACGGTGGAGCAAGAGACCAACGGCGAGGTGGGCTACATCCACATCAAGAGCATGGACAGCGAGAGCTTCCGCAAGACCTACGCCGACCTGCTCGGCAAATACCGCAACTGCAAGGCGGTCATCATCGACGAGCGCCACAACGGCGGCGGCTGGCTCCACAACGACCTCGCCATTCTGCTCAGCGGACGGCAGTACATGTCCTTTGAGTCCAGGGGGCAGCGCCTCGGCATCGACCCCTTCACACAGTGGACCAAACCCTCATGCCTGCTCATCAACGAAGACTGCTACTCCAACGCCAACGGCTTCCCCTTCACCTACAAGGCGCTGGGCATAGGCAAACTCATAGGCTCGCCCATGGCGGGCACCATGACTGCCGTGTGGTGGGAGCCCCTCGCCGACGGCCGCCTCACGCTGGGCAACCCCGAGGTATACTGCCGCGGCAACAACGGGGAGACGCTCGAAAACCACACCCTCTACCCCGACATAGAGACCCACAACACGCCCCAGGACATCGTCAGCGGCTACGACCGCCAGCTGATGCGCGCCATACAAGAAATGAAATGACACCACTGCACCAATGAAACGACACCTCACCATACTGACCGCCCTGCTGCTCGCCCTCACCGCCCTGACCGCCTCGGCGCAACGCCAGAAGCCCGTCAAGGCCCGCGTCATGACCTTCAACATACGGCTTGAGAACAAGGGCGACGGCGAAAACAACTGGGAGATGCGCTTCTTGCAGGTGGGCGAGTTCCTGCGCAAGAGCAAGGCCGACATCATCGGCATGCAGGAGGTGAAGCAGCTGCAGCTCGACGACATCAGCCGGGCGCTGCCCTCCTACGCCCACGTGGGGGTGGCGCGCGACGACGGCAAGCAGAGCGGCGAATACTGCCCTATATATTATAATAAGGAGAAGTTCGACCTCATCAACAGCGGCACCTTCTGGCTGTCGGAGACTCCCGAGACGCCCTCCACGAGCTGGGGCTCGGCGTGCCGCCGCATTGCCACCTGGGCCATCTTGCGCGACAAGGAGACCTTCAAGAACATCGTGGCGGTCAACACCCACCTCGACCACGTCAGCGACGAGGCGCGCCAAAACGGCGCCATGCTCATCAAGGAGCGCATCAGCCGCATGACCAGCGAACTGCCCGTGGTCCTCACCGGCGACTTCAACGCAGACCAAAGCGACCCCGTCTACACCAAGCTCGCCACACGCATCTTTCCCATGAAGGACGCGTGGACCAGCGCCCCGTCGCCCAAAGGTCCCGCCTACACCTTCCACGACTTTGGCAAGATAGCCCCCGCCGACGCCCACAAGATAGACTTCATCTTCGTTACACCAAAAATCCAGGTCAAGAAGAGCACCGTCGTCGACTCCGCGCTGGGCAACGGACGCTACCTCTCCGACCACAATCCCCACACCGCCGACATAGTCTTCTGAATCAAAAAGTACGGCAGCCGCCCCGCAACTAAAAAACGCGAACGCGCGCTGCCGTTTGTTGCGGAAATCCACTATCTTTGCAACGCGAAAGAAAACAACCTACAAAAATACAACCATACCTGACATGAAAAAGATTCTTATCATCGGTGCCACAGGCCAAATTGGATCAGAATTGACCATGACACTCAGAAACGTCTACGGCGGACAGAACGTCGTAGCGGGCTACATCGTTGGCGCAGAGCCCAAGGGAGAACTCCTCGAAAGCGGCCCTGCTGAAATCTGCGACGTCACCGACGGAGCAGCCATCGCCAATGTCGTCAAGAAGCACGGCATCGACACCATCTACAACCTCGCCGCACTCCTCTCCGTGGTGGCTGAGGGCAAGCCCAAACTTGCGTGGAAGATAGGCATCGACGGACTGTGGAACGTGCTCGAAGTGGCGCGCGAAAACGGCTGCGCCGTGTTCACACCCAGCTCCATTGGCTCCTTCGGACCCAACACCCCTCATGTCATGACACCCCAAGACACCATCCAGCGCCCGCGCACCATGTACGGCGTCACCAAGGTGACCACCGAGCTCCTCTCTGACTACTTCTTCCTCAAGTATGGCGTCGACACGCGCGCCGTGCGCTTCCCCGGCGTCATCTCCAACGTGACCCCTCCGGGCGGCGGCACCACCGACTACGCCGTTGACATCTACTACTACGCAGTGCGCGGCGAGAAGTTCACCTGCCCCATCAAGCAGGGCACACTCATGGACATGATCTACATGCCCGACGCCCTCAAGGCAGCCATCGACATCATGGAGGCAGACCCCTCAAGGCTCGTTCACCGCAACGCCTTCAACATCGCCTCGATGAGCTTCGCTCCCGAGACCATCTACGCCTCTATCAAGAAGTACAAGCCCGACTTCGAAATGGTCTACGACGTTGATCCCCTCAAGCAGTCCATCGCCGACTCATGGCCCGACTGCATGGACGACTCGTGCGCACGCCAGGAGTGGGACTGGAAACCCGTCTACGACCTCGACGGCATGACACGCGACATGCTCGAGAAACTCCCCGCACGCATCCTCAAGTAATCACAACACACACATACCACACACAAAAAGCGGACGACTCCCAACAGAGCCGTCCGCTTTTTTTTGTTGGCAGACTTTCACTTTTGACGACTGCTAAAGCATTTGCCTCCTCGTTTCATCAGAGAAGGCAAATGCTTTACGAGCCGTCTAAAAAAGTTTTAGCGGACAGCAATATTTTCAAAAGGAGCCTTGCCATAGAGAGCACCGCACTCTGAAGCCGAACTAAGATCTTCAACGAACCGAAAATCCTCTATATGACTTATCAAATTATCTCGCGCTTCAAGAACATCAAGTTCTTCGCGCCTTGCTTTTGCCATTTCACAAAAGCCAAGGTCTTGCTCTATACCAGCAAATCGGCGACCGCAGAGGTTAGCAGCAATGCCTGTTGTTCCGCTTCCGCAAAAAGGATCAAACGCCCAATCGCCCTCATCAGTTGACGCAAGGATTAGCCGCGTTAAGAGCCGCAAAGGTTTTTGCGTTGGATGCTTGCCGCATGATTTCTCCCACTGTCCTATGGCTGGCAGCCTCCACACGTCTGTCATTTGCTGACCGCCACCAATACGCTTCATCAGCTCGTAATTGAACTTATGCGGAACCTTCTTGCATTTTCTTGCCCATATTACAAACTCAGTGGAATATTTGAAGAAACGACAAGAGATGTTTGCTGGCGGGTTGGTTTTTTGCCAAGTGATGACGTTTAGTATCTTATAGCCAAGTTCAGTAAGACTATTCGCGACAGAGAAGATATTGTGGTAAGTGCCGCTTATCCAAACAGAACCACTATCCTTCAGCTTCTCGCGACAAAGGCTAAGCCACAGGCGATTCCACTCCGCCATTTCTTTCTGAGATTTCGGCTTATCCCAATCGCCTTTATCTACGCACACCACCTTGCCACTTTGCATGGATATGCCACCACCAGAAAGGAAATATGGCGGGTCGGCAAATATCATGTCAAACTTGAAATCAAAGTCTGGCATAAGTTTGAAACAATCACCCTGAGCAAGGGTGAAATCGTGATTAGATGAAGTGTAGAAAGATTTAATCATTCTCAGGAACAGGCAAGCTTAATTTTTGTAAAGGTAATTGAAATAATACTGACATCCAACACTTATCACGAAGACATCACTGCCATCAACAGTGTAATTGTTTTGCAGGCTTATAAACCGCTTATAAATTCTTGTATTGACGTCAAGTTGTATACACTCGGAATGATGCCAAAGGCTTCTTGCAGCTTATTCTTGGCGGACTTCCAGCCTACGCCGTCAGTTATCCAAACGAACTCAAAGCCGTCAACAGCATTTATCTTTGGAGCAATACCCGAATACGAACGCGCCACTTCGTTTAGTTTCGTACCGCCACCACTATAGAAGTTTACTTCCATCAAGTAGGTTTTTGATTGGGTCTCAACAACAAAGTCAAAACGTTTTTCATCATCACCGAGGGCTTCCGTTATGGCAGGCCATTCGCTTGAGTAGACCTCTTGACGGTATTTTACTCCAGCGCGTGACAATATGTTGGCAACGGCTCTTTCCATAATATGGCCGCTTCTATTCTTTCTTGCATTTGTGTCAAGACCCGTCTCTATACCGAAAACATAGTCAACAAGGTTTTTTACTCGCTGGTTTTGCAAAATGTCGGCGAGCCCAGTATCTTGAAGAAATGTCATCACGCCATCAATAGATGTAAACATATCTTCCAGTGGAACGCAATTGCCAATAGAGTCGATTATTTTTTTCTTGTCACGTGTTCTAACGGCAATAAGAACACCCATAACCGAAAAAGCATGACTGTCTCTATTCCAAATCGTTTCTACACTTTTGCGCAAGTCTGTTGCGCCAATCAAGCTGTTGAGCATGCAAAGGCTCAATTTTACATCTTCCACGTTCTGCGAAATCTTTTCAAAGTCGCAGAAAAAGTCTAAAGTCTGGTTTGTCTCTTTCAGTTGAGACAAGAATTTGTTGAAATCTCTAGGCATAATCAATTTGTGGCTCGGCCACTTCTAAGGGTTCTAAGTTCAGAAAAGTTTGTTCTTTCTTCGTGTTCGTGTAGTTATGGACAAGTATTTCTGTAATCTTACCGCGTTTAGACGCATTTGCGTTTACGTTGCGCGAAGCCATAACACGGTCTATTTGGTACGCTCCATAAAGGACATCAAAGAAATTGTCTTCTTCGTTCTTCCCCTTGCAATCGGAATTGCTGAGCATAAATTTACAGCCACGCTCACATACTTTATCGCAATATTCTTTTAGCCGCACTTGTGACTCGTCATTGAAAGCGTCTTTCGTGTAATCATTGAAACTAGAAGTGTCACTAAGAGGACGGTAAGGGGGATCAAAATAGAATAAAGTCTTTTCATTTGCAAATTCAATCGTCTTAGAAAAGTCGCCTTCCAGTATTTCTACGCATTGCAACAACTCATTGTCGGCACGCAAGGTTGCTTCGTCACATATTTGCGGGGTCATATACTTTCCGCAAGGCACATTGAAAAGTCCTTTGCGGTTAACCCTGTAAAGTCCGTTGAAGCACGTCCTATTAAGGAAGAAAAATAATGTAGTGTTCTCTATCGGGTCCAAGTTCTTCACATTGTATCGCGAGCGTACCTCCATATACATTTCCCGCTTTGCTTCCATTTTTGTCAAAGCATAATAGCGCTTTTCTATATCTCGCAGAGATGGGATTAGTTGCTCAACATCGTCTCTAACTGTTTTATAACAAACGATAAGATCATGGTTTATGTCATTGATAACAGCACGTTTGATGTTGGGATGCTTTTGCAGCATGTGGAAGAGCATGGCTCCACCACCAACAAAAGGCTCAATGTATGTAGCATTGTTCCAATTATCAAAGTCAGCTGGCAGCAACGCTTCCAGTTGTTCCAAGAGCTGGCCTTTTCCGCCAACCCACTTGATGAATGGTTTTGCTTTTGCCATTTGCAATCTATTCTTTACTTTGTTTTGTATTTGCAGGTGTTCTCTATTTGCTTCGTCAAAGGCTTTTTTCTTCCCCGACAGCTGCGTGCAGGTTTGCTTTCCGCATCTGCCTTCATTCTGCAAAGATAATGCACTTTGCGAATGTTGGCGGCAATTTCGCAATCTTTTGTGGCTGGATGAGAGCGAGGCAATGCTAAAAATCCTTTGGCGAGGTGCAATAGCGGTGGGGTGACGGGGGTATGTGTTCCTTTTTTTGCTAAATTTGCATCAAGCGAAACAAACACTACTGACTATGGACAAGAAAAAAACCGGCACCATCTGCGTGCAAGGAGGGTGGAAACCCAAGAAGGGGGAGCCTCGCATGGTCCCCATATACCAGAGCACCACGTTCAAATACGACAACAGCGACCAGATGGCCCGCCTGTTTGACCTCAAGGACGCGGGATATTTCTACACACGTCTGCAGAACCCCACCAACGACTGCGTGGCTGAGAAGATAGCCGAGATGGAGGGCGGTTCGTCGGCCATGCTCACGTCGAGCGGCCAGGCTGCCAACTTCTTCGCCGTCTTCAACATCTGCGAGGCGGGCGACCACCTCATCTCCACCAACGCCATCTACGGCGGCACCTACAACCTCTTTGGCGTGACCATGAAGAAGATGGGCATCGACTGCACCTTCGTCGACGAAGACGCCAGCGACGAGGAGATAGAGGCGCTCTTCAGGCCCAACACCAAGTGCGTGTTTGGAGAGACCATCTCCAACCCCGGCGGCAACATCTTCGACATTGAGCGGTTTGCCAAACTGGCCCACCGCCACGGCGTGCCGCTCATCGTAGACAACACCTTCGCCACTCCCGTCAACTGCCGCCCCTTTGAGTGGGGCGCCGACATAGTGACCCACAGCACCACCAAGTATATGGACGGCCACGCCACTGCCGTGGGCGGCTGCATCGTCGACAGCGGCAAATTCGACTGGATGGCCCACTCCGACAAGTTCCCCGGACTGTGCGAGCCCGACGAGAGCTACCACGGACTGACCTACGCCACGGCGTTCGGCAACAAGGCCTACATCACCAAGGCCACTGCCCAGCTCATGAGGGACATGGGCTCCATACAGAGTCCCATGAACGCCTTCCTGCTCAACATGGGCCTCGAGTCGCTCCACGTGCGCATGCAGCGCCACTGCGAAAACGCGCATAAGGTGGCAGAGTTCCTCCAGTCCGACCCGCGCGTGAAGTGGATTAACTACGCCGGACTCCCCGGCAACAAATACCACGCCCTGGCTCAGAAGTACCTGCCCAACGGCGTGTGCGGAGTGATGGCGTTCGGACTGCAGGGCAGCCGCGACGAAGCCATCGCCTTCATGGACTCGCTCCAGATGATCAGCATCGTCACCCACGTGGCAGACGCCAAGACCTGCGTGCTCCACCCCGCCAGCCACACCCACCGCCAGCTCTCCGAGCAGCAGCTCCTCGAAGCCGGCATCGCGCCCGACCTCATACGCCTCAGCATCGGACTGGAAGACGTTGACGACATCATCGCCGACATCAAGCAGGCCCTCGACAAGGCGCTCAAATAGGCGCAACTCGCCCCAATTTCTTGGAAACAACACCAACCAACGCCCCCTCGGCTCTGTCGAGGGGGCGTTGTCGTTTATTTTGACCGTTTTCACATAAAACAACATTCTAAAACGAATTATTTGAAATAATGTCCGTATTTTTGCACTCTATTATATAGTATGCCATGACAGTTTTTTCAAAAACAACCGCATTGTTGGCCGCCGTCATCACAGCAGTAGTTCTCTGCTCTTCATGCGGTAGCGACGAGACGTCGTCTACGTCAACAGCCATCAGCAGCAACTGCGCCATCACGCGCATGGTTCTGGGAAACATTCCGCGCACCATATACACCAAGACATCAGCCGGCAACGACACGTCATACGTCTCCACCGTGGCTGGCTCGGCCTACGCCATGTATATCGACCAAATCAAGCAGGAAATCTACAACCACGACTCGCTGCCAGCCAACACAATGGTCAACAAGGTTGTCATCAGCTCTGTCTCCAACGACGGCACACTGACCTACCAGACCAAGAGCGGCAGAGACACGCTCTTCTCCACCAGCGACACACTCGACTTCACGTCGCCCCGCTACTTCACCTGCTTCTCCTCCGACGGCACGCAGAGCCGCAAGTACATCGTGCGCGTCAACGTACACAACTCCGACCCCGACAACTACTCGTGGACGGAGCTGATGCAGCAGTCCGAGGTCTTCAGCGGCGTCACGCTCCAGAAGATGTTTGCCTGCGACAGCAGCATCGTCATCCTGGCGCTCCGCGACGGCGCTCCCGTCAGGCTCAAGGCATCGAAGAACGCCCCTGCGGAGTTTGAGTCCGCCACCGCCTCCGGCCTCGAGAGCCTCGTTCCGGCAGAGGTCTACCAGTTTGGCGACAAGCTCTACTACGCCGACAACGGCACGCTCAAGTCCTCGACCGACGGACTGACGTGGCAGAGCGCAGCGACCAGCCAGTCCATCGACCGCCTCATCGCCGTGTCCGAAAGCGGAGTCTACGCCCTCTCCTCCTGCAAGATATACTACTCTGAAGACATGGCGGCGTGGACCCTCGAAGAGACCACCGACGACATGTCGCTCTTCCCGCAGTCCGACATAGCGTCAGCGTGCAGTCCCATGTCGTTCAACGACAATTTCTACAGCATCCTCGTGTGCGGCAAGAACTCGAGCGGCGACAACGTGATATGGAAGAAACTCGTAGACCGCAAGGGCGTCAACACCGAGGCGTGGACCATCTACCCGCAGGGCTCCGACAGCAAAAACGTCTACCCCGACAAGAGCCAGCCGCTGCTCTTCAGCTACAACTCCCAGATTTTCCACTTCGGACTGACGCAGGAGGGCGACGCCTCTGAGATAACCGTCAGCACCGACGGCGGACGCTGCTGGCTGCCCCTCGCCACCACCAAAGCCCCCACCCTCAACGGCGGCGCCACCTCGTTCAGCGCGCTCTGCGACTCCGACAACTACATCTGGATAGCCACCGCCCCCAGCGGACAGCTCGTCAGGGGACGCCTCAACCGGCTGTCCTACGCCAACGACCCCACCGTCTTCTCCAAAGCAACCAGATAAGCGGATGAAACGCGCGCGCCTCATACTACTAACAGCACTGACCTCGCTGCTGCTGCCACTGGGCATGCAAGCACAGGAAGACGCCGACTTCCGCATGGAGATAGGCGTCGGCGCAGGTGCCGGCTTCTACCTCGGCGACTTCAACAACACCGTCTTCGCCAACCAGAAACCCGCCGCGGCAGCCTACTGGCGCTACCTCTTCGACCACTACAACTCGCTCAAGGTCTCGCTCGCCTACACGGGCATCAAGGGCTCCACCAAGGACCACGACAGCTTCTACCCCGCCGACCCCAACGCCGGCAAGGCAGACCCCACGCCGCTCACCCACACCTTCAGCGGCAGCGTGGTAGACCTCAGCTGCATGTATGAGATAAACTTTTTCCCCTACGGCTTCTACCAGGACTTCTTCGGCCACAAGCGCCTGACGCCCTTCCTCCAGATAGGCGCCGGCATGGCCTACGCCAGCGAGGGCAAGGGCGTGGTCTTCAACATCCCCATGGGCTGCGGACTCAAGTACAGAGCCTCGCGCCGCGTCAACATCTCCCTCGACTGGACCATGCACTTCAGCCTCTCCGACAAGCTCGACGGAGTGGAAGACCCGCTGGGCATCAAGTCGTCGGGATTCAAAAACAAGGACCACTTCGGCATCACCATGCTCACCGTCACCTACAGCTTCGCGCCGCGGTGCCAAAACTGCAACAAAGACCACAGGTAATGACAGACAAATCCGACAACATATATAATAATGTAGAGAGCGGCAAAGTGCCGAGCCACATAGCCATCATCATGGACGGCAACGGACGCTGGGCCAACCAGCGCGGACTCGACCGCTCCATGGGCCACCAGCAGGGCGTAGAGACAGTCAAGAAAATCACCGAACTCTGCGCGCGCATCGGAGTCAAGTATCTCACCCTCTACACCTTCTCTACCGAAAACTGGAGCCGCCCGACACGCGAGGTCGAGGCGCTCATGGGCCTGGTGCTCGACTCGCTCGAGGAGCACATCTTCATGGCCAACAACGTAAGGTTCCGCATGATAGGCGACGCCATGAGGCTGCCCGAGGCAGTGCGCGAGCGCATCAGGCAGTGCGAGCGCAACACCGCCGCCAACGACAGGATGACCATGGTCGTGGCGCTGAGCTACTCCTCGCGCTGGGAGATTACCCAAGCCGCCAAGGTCATAGCCCAGCAGGCAGCCAGCGGACAGCTCGACCCGCAGGACATCACCGAAGAGACCATCTCGCAAAGCCTCACCACCTCCTTCATGCCTGACCCCGACCTGCTCATACGCACCGGCGGCGAGCTCCGGCTCAGCAACTACCTCCTCTGGCAGTGCGCCTACTCCGAGCTCTACTTCTGCGACACCTACTGGCCCGACTTCAGCGAACAAGACCTGCTCGACGCCATCGCGGCCTTCAACCACCGCGAGAGGCGATTCGGCAAAACCAGCCAACAGACAGCACAGTGAGCACCGCCCCTCTTCAGCGGACGCCCACACAAGCATAACACACAAATCACGAAACACCAAAACTCCTAAACCACCCACAGGAACCGTTAACAACCAGATGAAGCACATTTTTCCCTACATATTGCTTTGCCTCGCACTGACCTCAAGCGCCTATGCGCAGGACCAGACCGCTGCAGCCAAGCCCGACATCAAATATACGGCCAACTCACGCAACTACATCATCAGGGGCATCACCATCGACGGCGTCAACGACTACGACTACGACCAGCTGCTCAGCATTTCGGGGCTCGCCATAGGCCAGACGCTCTCCTTCCCCAAGGTGGAGGGCAACGTCACCACCGCACTGCGCAACCTGTGGGACCAGCGCGTCTTCTCTGACGTGAGCATCACCGCCGACAGCATCGTGGGCAGCGACATCTACCTCCACATTCAGCTGGCGCCCCACCCCAAGCTTTCCTCGGTCAGCTACTCCGGCATCAAGAAGTCGGAGCGCGAGGACCTCGAAGACCTCTTCCCCCTCAAGGCGGGCACCGTCATCTCTACCGACGTCATCGACCGCATCAAGTTTGTCATCAACAAGCACTTCTCCGAAAAGGGCTTCAAGAATGTGACCACCGAGATTATCCAGCGCAACGACCCCAAGGACAACACCAAGGTGACCCTCGAGATTGACATCGACAAGCACGAAAAGGTAAAAGTACACAAAATCTACTTCACCGGCGTAGACAAAAACAAGAAGTCGAAGCTCGTCAAGGCGCTGGGCAAGGCCAAGGTGCGCGAGTCGGGCAGCCTCCTCAACCTCCTAAAGAGCAAGAAGTTCGTGGAGGAAAACTACAAGGAGGGCAAGCTCAACCTCGTCAAGAAATACAACGCCTGGGGCTACCGCGACGCCTACGTGGTCAAGGACAGCATCGCCCCCTACGACGACAAGCACATAGACCTCTACTTCACCATCGACCAGGGCGGCAAATACTACGTGCGCAACATCTCGTGGATAGGCAACTCCATCTACTCTGCCGACGCCCTCAACAACAGCCTCGCCATGCGCTGCGGCGACGTCTACAACCAGGAGCAGCTCGAGAAGCGACTGCATGAAGACAACAACTCCATCGGCAACGAATACTACAACAACGGCTACGTCTTCAGCTACGTGGAGCCAGTAGAGACACAGGTGGTGGGCGACTCCATCGACCTCGAGATACGCATTCGCGAGGGCAAGCAGGCCACGCTCAACAAGGTCGCCATTCTCGGCAACGAATATGTCTTTGAAGACGTTATTCGCCGCGAGCTCCGCACCAAGCCCGGCGACCTCTACAGCAAGGACGCCATCATGCGCTCACTGATGGACCTCGGACAGATGGGCCACTTCGACCCCGAGAAACTCGAGCCCGAAATCAAGCCCAACGAGTCTGACGGCACCGTAGACATCACCTACAAGCTCTCGCCCAAGTCGAGCGACCAGGTAGAGCTCTCGCTCGGCTACGGCACCACCGGCGTCACCGGACGCATCGCCCTCAAGTTCACCAACTTCGCCATTAAGGACCTCTTCAAGAGGCACGCCACCAGCCGCCGCATCCTGCCCCAGGGCGAGGGCCAGACGCTTGAGCTCGCCGCCCAGACCAACGGCACCTACTACCAGCAGTACAGCCTCTCCTTCCTCGACCCATGGCTCGGACGCAAGCGACCCAACCAGTTCTCCGCCAGCCTCTTCTACAGCAAGCAGACCGACGTGAACAGCAACTACTACAACTCGGCGTACTACAACAATTATTACAGCAGCATCTACGGCTACGGCACCTCGTCGGGCAACTACAACTACGCCGACTTCTACGACCCCGACAAGTACGTGCAGATCGTAGGCGGCTCCATCGGCTGGGGCAAGCGCCTGCGCTGGCCCGACGACTACTTCACGTTCTCCGTCACAGCCACCTTCCAGCGCTACATACTCAAGCAGTGGCAATACTTCATCATGACCGACGGCAACTGCAACAACTTCAACCTCACCTTCAGCCTCAACCGCAACTCCACCGACCAGACATTCTTCCCGCGCCGCGGCTCCGACTTCTCGCTGAGCGTCTCAGCCACACCGCCCTACTCGCTGTGGGAGAACAAAAACTACTCCTCGCTCGCCAACGACAAGAGCTCTGCCACCTACCAGAGCGAGATGCAGCAGAAGTACCGCTGGGTTGAATACCACAAGTGGAAATTCCGCCTCAAGACCTACACCGCCCTCACCAACGCCAACAAGTGCCCCGTCCTCATGACGCGCACCGAGTTCGGCATCCTGGGCTACTACAACCGCAACAAGCGCTCGCCCTTCGAGACCTTCTACATGGGCGGCGACGGCATGTCGGGCTACTCCTACGGCTACGCCACCGAGACCGTCGGACTGCGCGGCTACGACAACGGCTCGCTCACCCCGTCGGGCTACGAGGGCTACGCCTACAGCCGCATGAGCCTCGAGCTCCGCTACCCCCTCATGCTCGAGTCCACCAGCATCTACGCGCTGGGCTTCCTTGAGGGCGGCAACGCCTGGACACGCGCCTCCAAGTTCAACCCCTTCGACATGAAGCGCTCCGCCGGCGTCGGCGTACGCCTCTTCCTGCCTATGATAGGCATGCTCGGCATCGACTGGGCCTACGGCTTCGACAAGGTCTACGGCACCAGGTCGTCATCCGGCTCGCAGTTCCACTTCATCATCGGACAAGAATTCTAAAAATCTCATATCATAATGAAGAAGCTCATCATCCTATCGCTGCTCGCAGCAGCAGCCTTCCTGCCCTCGGCAGCCCAGAAGTTCGCCCTCGTCGACATGGAATACATCCTCAAGAACATACCCGCCTACGAGCGCGCCAACGAGCAGCTCAACCAGACCTCCAAGAAGTGGCAGGCAGAGGTTGAGGCGGTCAACCTCCAGGCGCAGACCCTCTACAAGAACTACCAGAACGAGGTAGTCTTCCTCTCTGCCGAGCAGAAGAAAGCGCGCGAAGAGGAAATACTGAAGAAGGAGAAAGAAGCCTCCGACCTCAAGAAGAAATACTTCGCCCCCGAAGGCGAACTCTTCAAGAAGCGCGAGAGCCTCGTAGGCCCCATCCAAGACGAAATCTACAACGCCGTCAAGGCCATTGCCGAGCAGAAAGGCTACCAGCTCATACTCGACCGCGCCAGCGACAGCGGCATCGTCTTCGCCTCCCCCTCAGCCGACATCTCCAACGATGTACTGGCCAAATTGGGATATTCCAAATAAAAAGACTAACTTTGCGGCTTGAAACAGCCAACACACGAAAACAACAACAATAAAACAAATAATCCTAACAATGAAAAAACTCATCATCCTTGCGCTTATGTGTGCGCCTATGGCAGTGCTCGCGCAGAAATTCGGACATTTCAACTCTCAGACACTCATGCAGGAAATGCCTGAAGTAAAGGCCGTGCAGACCGAGATGCAGAACATCAAGACCCAATACGACAAAGAACTCGAGACCATGCAGACCGAGCTCAAAAACAAGTACACCGCCTACATGTCGCAGAGAGACTCACTGCCCGTAGGAGTGCAGCAGCGCCGCGAGCAGGAGATCACCGACCTCCAGCAGCGCCTCCAGCAGACCTCACAGAGCTACGGCGAGGAGTACGAGAAGCAGTTCACCGAGAAGATGCAGCCCATCCAGCAGAAGATTCTCAACGCCATCAAGGAGATTGGCGACCTGGGCGGCTACGTCTACATCATGGACCTCACCAACGGCATCCCCTACATCTCCACTACCCTCTCCACTGACATCACTGCCCAACTCAAAGCCAAACTCGGCATGAAATAAAGCCAGCTCGGCATGAAACAAAGCCAAGCAGGCATGAAATAAGGCGGCGCGCACACCCGCGCGCACCTAGCCACACCCACGGGGGCGAACTCTCACAATCGAGAGTCCGCCCCCGTTTTTTTGTACCCATCCAGCAAATCTGCAACGCGTCAAAGCCACCCGCCCAACCAAGGCCACTAAAGAGTTTTTTGTGCGGACTTAAAAAATTTTTATGCGGACTTAAAAAAATTTCGTGCGGACTTAACGAAAAAATTTCCGCGGAAACGCTGCAGCGTTTCGCCTCGAAACGTTGCAGCGTTTCGCCCGAAACCTTGCAGCGTTTCGCGGCGAAATTTTTTCGTTAAGTGGCTTTTAAAAATTTTTAAGTCCTACTTTTCAATTGCTCAAGTACTACTTAAAAATTCCCAGGTGCGCCATAAACGTTTTGCGTGTTGTGTTTTACGTTTTGCGCTGAGCGAGGCAGTTTTTCCACAACACAAATATCATGAATAAGGCGAATATTTGTCCGTGTGAACCGATTAAACCCAACCCAAACCGCGCAAATCGTGCATTTCGCCCTCTCTTTTTCACTTTTTGAACCGCAGACAGCACAGCCTCCGCGGATATTTATTTACCACGTTCGCATAATTCGCGGTTTCTCTTTTTGAGTCCTGACAGCAGATTTTTGTTGAACACAGAACGCACCGAAAACACAGAGTTTTTATCCGACGCACCCGCAAATTTGGGGATTCCATACACATTCCGCAAAAAAAAATTGGGGATTCCATACAAAATCCGCAGAAAAAAATTGGGGATTCCGACATTCTTTGTACTTTTGCGGCAAAACTAGTCGCTTGCCATGCCTAAACACAGGATATTTAAACGTAAGATATATGACCAGATGCTCCAATGGAAACAGGAGCGCAAGGGGACCACTGCGCTCCTTATCAAGGGAGCGCGCCGTGTGGGCAAATCTACCATTGCAGAGGAATTTGCCAAACACGAATACAAAAGTTATATAGTTGTTGATTTTGCAGATGCCCCTAAGACGGTTTGGGAAGCTGTCGCAAATATCTCAGACCGCAATTACTTTTTTACCCAACTTCAGTTTATCTACGGCGTACGCCTATATGAGCGTGAATCGGTAATCATCTTTGACGAAATACAGAAGAGTCCCGAAACGCGGCAGGCTATCAAGTATCTTGTCAAGGACCATCGCTACGATTTCATTGAAACGGGCTCACTGCTCTCCATAAAGAAGCACACCAAGGGCATCGTGATCCCCAGCGAGGAGACGCGTCTTACCATGTATCCCATGGACTACGAGGAGTTCCGTTGGGCTATGGGCGACACGGCTACCATTCCTCTGCTGCAAGAAGCGTTTCTCAAGCGGCAGTCGCTAGGCGACGGAGTAATCAGACAGTTGATGCGAGATTTCCGGCTCTATATGCTAGTCGGGGGTATGCCGCAGGCTGTAAACACTTATCTCAACACTAACAACCTTGCATTGGTTGACAAACACAAGCGGGAGATTATCGAACTCTACTTAGACGATTTCCTGAAAATAGACCCATCGGGCAAAGCTTCGCGCCTCTTTATGGCCATTCCCTCTGAGCTAAGCAAGAACACATCACGCTATCAAGTCACCAGTGTATTGGGTCGAAGCGAGAAATCAGATTTCATGACCGAACTGCTACAAGAACTTGAAGACAGCCTAACCGTCAACATCGCCCACCATGTAGACGACCCATGTGTCGGGTTTCCGCTCCACACCAACTACAACCAGCGCAAGATGTATGTAAGCGACACAGGACTATTCGTCACCCTCGCCTTTTGGGACAAGGACATAACGGAAAACATTATCTACCAAAAGCTGCTCACGGACAAGCTCTCTGCCAATTTAGGGTATGTGTACGAGAATGTTGTCGCACAGATGCTGGTGGCATCAGGCAACAGGCTCTTTTATCACGCTTGGCTTTCCGAAACTTCCAACCATAACTACGAAGTTGACTTTCTCCTCTCACGAGGCAGCAAAATATGCCCTGTCGAGGTCAAGTCTTCAGGCTACAAAACGCACAAATCGCTTGATGAGTTCTGCAAAAAGTTCTCACAACATATAAGCGCCCGCTATCTCGTCTATACCAAAGACTTGCGCAAAGACGAACAGACGCTGCTTGTACCCACTTGTATGGTCATGCACCTATAACCCCAAATCACAAGTATGTTCGCTCTCTTTGCCTGGGGGGAGGGCACAGCAAGGTCATGAACTCGTTGAAAATTTCATCCTAATTTCTGCGTTCGTTTTTATTTTGAACCGCAGAAAGCACAGCCTCGCGGATATTTATTCGCCATGTTCGCATAGTTCGCGGTTTCTCTTTTTGAGCCCTGACAACAGATTTTTGTTGAACACAGAACGCACCGAAAACGCAGAGTTTTTATCCGACGCACCCGCAAATTTGGGGATTCCATACACAATCCGCAGAAAAAAATTGGGGATTCCGACATTTTAGTGCAGATGGACAAAATTAAGTGCAGCTGGCGGCACCATTGGTTTTAATTTTTTCGAACACTGACTGCACTGATTCGCGCTGATATTTATTCGCCATATTCGCATAATTCGCGGTTTCCTTTTTTTGAACACAGAACGCACTGGAAACACAGAATTTTGTCGCTCGCGTGTTGATTATTTGAACCAGGAATAACGGCAAGCAGCGATTTCTTTTCTGTGAGTTGTGATTTCTGTGTTCGCTTTTCTTTCAAAAAAAAAACGGAGCGGGCGTGGACGGGCAGGGAGAAGAAACAACAGAGTGGTTGGCGGTGAAATATGCGGTTTGGAGTCTATAAAGTTTCTGTTTTTAGTTGTAAATTTGCATTGTTTATGAAATTGAGAAAAAGCATGAAAAATCAAAAGGAAGTCGGGAGATTGTCCTGCGGGGGTAGCAGGATTGTGTCCTACGCCCTCATGATGATGCTGGCGCTGACTGCGCTCTTGCTGCCAAGCAGCGCAAAGGCCGACGTGGCGTGGGCGGAGTATGACAGCAACTCCCAGACGCTTACCTTCAAGTATGGAGCAACGAAAACGAGCGACAGCGAAACTGTGACGGCGTATGACTTGAACGGAGACTACAAAAGTCCGGGATGGAAAGGCAAGACCTGCACAAAAGTAGTGTTTGACGAATCGTTCAGCCAGGCGCGGCCTGCTACCTGCTACGAATGGTTTAGCGACCAGAAGTCTCTGACAAGCATTGAGGGGTTGGAATATCTCAACACGAAGAATGTGACTGACATGGGCTATATGTTCATTGAATGCGAAAAACTGGTAAGTCTGGATTTATCCACTTTCAACACGGAGAAAGTGACGAACATGAGAGAAATGTTTGGATGCTGCACCGCACTGACGGAACTCGATTTGTCAAGTTTCAATACAGCTAGCGTGAATGACATGACAAATATGTTCTTTGGAGACAGCGAATTGACCACCATCTACGGCAATTTTGACGTTACCAATGTCTCTGCGTCCAGCTTGATGTTCTTTGATTGCTCATCGTTGGACGGCGCTATTAAATACAAGGAAGGCAATATAGAAGCCTCGATGGCGAACTGCACGAGTGGCTATTTCAGCAAGAAAGAGGCGTGGGCGCAGTATGACAGCGACACCCAGACGCTCACCTTCAAGTACAGCAAGAAGCCGAGCAACAGCACTACCGTGACGGTGTATGAGTTGAACAAAGGCAACAATGAGCCGGAATGGACCGAAAACCTCTACACAACTGTAGAGTTTGACGAATCATTCAGCGACGCGCGACCTACGACATGTTACGATTGGTTTTTCTATCAGACTGATCTGACAAGCGTTCGCGGATTAGAATATCTCAACACAGAGAAAGTGACAAACATGGGCGAGATGTTCTCTCAATGCTACGCTCTGAAAAGTCTGGATGTATCGAAATTCAACACAGAGAACGTGACGGATATGAGCGACATGTTCGCAGTTTGTGCGGCTCTGGAAGACCTTGATTTGTCAAACTTCAACACAGCCAGCGTGACGAACATGAGCGGTATGTTCGGTGGTTGCACCGCATTGAAAACCATCTATGTTAGCGACAAGTTTAGCATTGCCAAAGTTGGCGACTCCAACAACATGTTCTACGGTTGCGCATCGCTGGTCGGTGCTAAAGGCTACAAAGAGAGCGACATAGACGCCAGCATGGCAAACTACAAGACTGGCTATTTCATATACAAGGGAGAGATGTGGGCAGAGTACGACAGCACCACCGGGACGCTCACCTTCAAGTCCGGAGACGACCTGCCCGAGAGCAGCAGCACCGTGACGGTGTATCAGCTGAAAGAAGACGGCAGTAATCCAGCATGGCACGCCAACACCTACACAACTGTAGTGTTTGACAAGTCGTTCAGCAAAGCGCGGCCTACTACGTGCAGCGACTGGTTTAGCCAACAGGATGAGTTGGAAAGCATTAAGGGATTGGAAAATCTCAACACGGAGGACGTGACAGACATGGGCTATATGTTCTTTGGCTGCGCCGCGCTGAAAAATCTGGATGTATCCACACTCAACACGCAGAACGTGACGAGCATGACTCACATGTTCGAAGCTTGCTACGCTCTGGAAAATCTGGACTTGACAAGTTTCAACACGGCCAACGTTGCGAGCATGGACTACATGTTCTATAATTGCACTGCGCTGAAAACACTCGACTTGTCGAGCTTCGACACAAAGAAATCCTTGGTGATGAGCAATCTGTTCAACGGCAGCACCGCCCTGACCACCATCTATGCCAGCGACAAGTTTGGCATCGATGAGACCGCCAGCACAACAGACATGTTCAAAAACTGCACATCGCTGGTCGGCGCCGCAAAATACAGCGCCAGCAGCACTGGCGGCTCTATGGCGAACTACAAGACCGGCTACTTCAAGACATATTATAAGGTAGGCGACACCAAGCACGACTTGTGCGGCGAGACTCTCAGCGTGGATAAGTTCGAACTGGAGGGCGACAAGGACTTCATGACTTTGGCTCCTTTCACGGCTGCCAGCGCCACTTACTCGCGCACGACGTCAAGCAAGTGGGGTACGCTCTGCGTGCCGTTCGAAGTGAATACTACGAACAATGCTGGCACCAAGTTCTATAAACTTGAAAGCGTGAGCACAGATGTGATTACGCTCACCCAACTGAGTGGCACGATACCTGCCGGCACTCCGATGCTGGTTAAATCAAGTGGCGACGATGGCAACGCTGCCAGCATAAGCATCTCCGCAAGGAACGTGAGTGTAAAGGCAGCGCCCGCCGACGGCGACAAGACAAGCGGATGGCAGCTCGTGGGCTCGTTTGCCGAGACCGGGGTGCCCGACAACGGCTACATCATCTCGAAGAACAAGTTCTGGCTGGTTTCTGAGCTGAAGGACAATATCTCGGGCGCCACGGCTGTGAAGACAAAGGCCATGAGAGCATGGCTGAAGCCGGCTTTGAACAGCGGAGCGGTAAACTCGCATGTGCTCAGCATCACTCTTGACGAAGAGAACGAGCCTACAGCCGTTGACGCTATCGAGGCACTCACAGAGGACACCGCAGAAATCTTCGACCTCCAAGGTCGCCGCCTCAACAGCCTGCAGAAGGGCCTGAACATCGTGAAGACGGGCAATGTGACCAAGAAAGTGATGGTAGAATAAATGAACAATAACAAAGAACAGAAAACAGATATGAACAAGAAGATATATACCGCTCCAAAGATGGAGACCGTAATGATAGA
>CAVGQS010000014.1:0-24047 GCA_963631415.1 Lactococcus garvieae
AACGTTGCTTTGTTTCGCCCGAAACGTTGCAGCGTTTCGCGGCGAAATTTTTTCGTTAAGTCCGCATAAAATTTTTTTAAGTCCTACTTTTCAATCGCTCAAGTGCTTCTTAAAAACTCTTAAGTGCGCGCCAGACGTAACGCGCTGAAAATGAGGCGCACACGAACTGCGAAAATTTTCACGAATGGGAGCTTCTTTCAGACGGCTCGAACGCAGTAAGAAAAAGAGAATATGGGGAGCTGATTTCCGTTGACTCTGGGGGGAGGCGGGTCAAGGGAACTTGCCCTGCATGAGCTGCATGTTGTACTCGGCATCGCGGATGTACATGCGCACCTCGGGGTTGTCGAGGAAGGACTTGGGGGCGCGCTTGAGGATTTTGTCTATCTGGGGGGTGATGACGGGATAGAAGTACTGGGAGGTGTACTCCTGGAAGTAGGTGGCGCCGAGCACGTTGTCGGCGTTGTTGATGATAAATGCGGCCCAGAGGCGGTCGAGGCGGTCCTGGAGCTGCATGGACTTGCGCTCGAGGTTGTCGTAGGAGGCGGGGGTGGCTTCGCGCAGGATGAGTCGCGCCATGTTGCGCGAGGCGTTTTGTATCTCGTTTTGCAGGCGGGAGTTTTCGCGCAGGAACTTGTAGAGGCGGTCGTTGAGCATTCCGCCCTTGACGACGCTCTCGGCGTCGGTGAACTTGACGGATATTTCGCCGTTTTCGAGCACTATTGGCAGGAGGCTGTGGTCGCCGATGAAGAGCTGCGCCATGCAGACGGTGTCGACCACTCCCTCGAAGCCAAACTTGCCGTGGCTGACCTCAGAGGAGTCGTAGGAGCAGAGTGCGCCGTCGGACGACACCTTCAGGTAGAAGGTGCCTCCCTCGTAGTTGTCTACCGACGAGCTGCCGAGTATGTTGTACTGCTCGCTGCACGAGCTGGCAACCATAGCCGACATCACCAGGGCGAGCCATGCAATATGTCTGTGGAAGGCGGTCTTCATAATGATGGTGCAAATGTAAACCTAATAAACGGAATCGGCAACCGAAGCGGCGAGATTAACATGGCATTTTAGAATTCTTTTGACTTTGTCGTTTGCGTGTTACTATATTTTAACAATTCCCCGCCGCCGGATGCGGCTGTTACCGATATTTTGTCTTACCTTTGTAACCAGACACATATACCTTATTATATATATACAGACACAAACACTCACAGCAATGGCAGACAACAAATACATCAGCGTGAACTATGAGCTCTTTGCCGAGTGCGAGGGCGAGACCCCCGTCTTGGTAGAGAAGACCAGCAAGGACAACAGCTTTGACTTCGTGACGGGGCTGGGCTATACCCTGCCCGCCTTTGAGGAGCAGGTGGCGGGTCTGGCTGTCGGCGACAAGTTTGACTTCGCCATACCGTGCGAGCAGGCCTACGGCGCCTACGACGAGTCGAGGGTCAAGACGCTGTCGAAGGAGATTTTCCGCGGCGGCAACGGCCACTTCGACGCCGAGACCATCTATCCGGGCAACGTCATCCCGATGGTCAACGAAGACGGCATGAGGTTTGACGGACTGGTCAAGGAGGTGACCGCCGACAGCGTGGTGGTGGACTTCAACCACGAGCTGGCAGGCATGGACCTCCGCTTCCGCGGCGAGATAGCCGAGAGCCACGAGGCCAGTGCCGAAGAGATTAGCGCCTTTGTGAACCGCATGTCGGGCGGCTGCGGCTGCGGCGACGAGTGCGGCGACCACTGCCACGGCGGCGACTGCCACTGCGACCACGACCACGAGGGCGGACACTGCGGCGAGGGGCACTGCGGCTGTGGACACTGCCACTAAGACAGGGGGCAGTTAACCTATACTGTGCATGAACACGTTCGGAAACATCTTCAGACTCACCTCGTTCGGCGAGAGCCACGGCGCCGCCATTGGCGGTGTCATCGACGGCATGCCGGCGGGCATAGACATTGACGAAGCCCTGCTCAACCGCGAGATGGCGCGGCGGCGACCGGGGCAGAGCGCCCTGACCACGTCGCGCCGCGAGCCCGACAAGGTCGAGATTCTGTCGGGCACATTTGAGGGCAAGACCACGGGGTGCCCCATAGGCTTCGTGGTGCGCAACACGTCGCAGCACTCCAGCGACTACGACAACCTGCGCGACATCTTCCGGCCCTCTCACGCCGACTACACCTACTTCACAAAATACGGCATCCGCGACCACCGCGGCGGCGGACGCTCGTCGGCGCGCGAGACCATCACCCGGTGTGTGGGCGGAGCCTTCGCCAAGATGGCGCTCAACAAGCTGGGCATCAGCGTAGAGGCCTACACCTCGCAGGTGGGCGACATCAGCCTGGAGGGCGGCTACGCTGACTACGACCTAAGCCTGACCGAGAGCAACGACGTGCGCTGTCCTGACCCCGCCAAGGCGGCACAGATGGAGGCGCTCATCAAGGAGGTCAAGGCGCAGGGCGACACCGTGGGCGGAGTGATCAGCGCCGTTGTGAGGGGCTGCCCCGCAGGACTGGGCGACCCCGTCTTCGGACGGCTGCAGGCTCAGCTGGCGGCTGCCATGATGTCCATCAACGCCACCAAGGGCTTTGAGTACGGACTGGGATTTGGCGGCTGCAGCGGACGCGGCAGCGAGCAGAACGACGTGTTCGCGCCCGACGGCCGGGGAGGCGTCACCACGCTCAGCAACAACAGCGGGGGCATTCAGGGCGGCATCTCCAACGGCCAGGACATATACTTCAGGGTGGCGTTTAAGCCGGTGGCTACACTGCTGCGCGACCAGCAGACGGTAGACAAACAGGGGCAGCCCGTGACCTTCAAGGCTCAGGGGCGCCACGACCCGTGCGTGCTGCCCAGGGCGGTGCCGGTGGTAGAGGCTATGGCTGCCATGGTGATACTCGACAGCTACCTCGCCAACAAGGCAGCGAGGCTGTAGCGCGGCCTACGGCAATTACATAATCCCAGACAACAACACTTCACACTAAATATTCTACAACGATGGATTTCAAGGACTTGTGCGCCGAGCGTTTCTCCGCGCGCAGCTATACTCAGGAAGAAGTCAGCGAGTCACAGCTGGCGTACATACTGGAGTGCGCCCGGCTGGCGCCCTCGGCAGTCAACAAGCAGCCGTGGCGTTTCTATGTGGTGCGCAGCGAAGATGCCAAGGAGCAGCTGAGGCAGTGCTACAGCCGCCAGTGGTTTGCCACCGCGCCGCTCTACATAGTGTGCTGCATCCGCCACGACCAGGCTTGGGTGCGCTCGTCTGACCAGAAGGAGCACGGCGACATCGACATAGCCATTGCCGCCGAGCACATCTGCCTGGCGGCATCGGCCCAGGGACTGGGCACCTGCTGGGTGTGCAACTTCGACGCCAGCCTCTGCCGCCAAGTCATGGCGCTGCCCGACGAGGAAGAGCCGGCGGTCATCATCCCGCTCGGCCACATTGCGCCCGACTGCCCGCAGAAGCCAAAGGACCGCAAGGCCCTGACCGACATCGTGGAGTACAAATAGCCACCAACCAAAAAAGCCCCCGTCAACACCGACGGGGGCTTTTTTGGTTAATGCTGTCGCTAAAGCTCAGAATGCAGGCCTACCCTATTCAGAAGCCGAGCAGCATTCCAATATTGAGGAACGAGCGGAAGTTAAACAAGCCGAGTTGGGTAGTTTTGCTCCCGGCATTGACGACGGGAGCACATTGCAACTTAAAGTCTTTCAGGCGTTTCCTCTTACATAAAAGTATTCAAAGACATCCAAGTTTTTTACAAAAAAATGAATTTATAATTTAATCTGAGGGTTTTTGGGTTGAGATTATGTCGTGCGGGATTTTAGCGGACAACAATATAAAAAACTATTAAAATTACGTTCAAAGGTGGCCAGTGGTCACCTTTGAACGTGATTTTAACAGGTTTCATCCGTTGGCGGTGTTCTGTCAACGGGTATTTTTGCTGTGTGATTCGTAAACGTTGGAGCGAGGCAAGGGCTAGAGCTTGCTTCGGAGTTTGGCGGTGAACTTGCGGGCACCGGTCATGTTGAGGTGATCGGAGTCGTAGAAGTCCTGAGTCTTGAACGTGGTGTCGGCACGGAAGTCGTAGTAGTCGACAGAGGGGTGGCGCCGGAGGACGCGGCTGAGGACACGGTCGCGTATGGCAAGCTGGTGGGAGTCGCAGGCCGCGCGGAAGGAGCGGCTGACGGGCATCGCCACAATAACGAGGTGGACGTTGCGGCGCTCGCACCAGGCGCAGATGCTGTCGAGCTGGGAGGTGCAGAAGTGCAGCGAGCGCATGTCGGCGTAGGTGTTGTTGGCGGCGCGCTGGCTGCCGTTGTCGTCGCCCTCTGCCAGGAGCGAGCGGGTGCCGTAGGAGGTGCCGTAGCCGAGGCTGTCCCAGCTGAGTTGGGAGGGTCGCCACAGGCTGGTGAGTTTTTCCCTGAAGGACTGTACGTGGAGGCACTCGAAGGCGTATTTGGACAGGCGGCTGTGGAGCGGGCAGTCCATATAGAGGCGATAACGCACGGTCCAGTACTGCATGTCGGGCTCGGTCTCGAGGTCTTCGAACAGCGAGGTGTAGCTGCAGGTGAGAATGACCGTCTTGAGGCGCGGCATGGGGTAGCGGGTGAGCAGCCAGTAGTCGTAGCGGTAGGTCTGGGAGGGTTGCGCCAGCGAGAAGCAGCTGGCGGCCAGCAGCGACGGATTGACGCCATAGAAGCTGTGGCTGTTGCCGAGCACGAGGGTCTCCACGCGGCTTGAGTTGCGGAGCATCCACTGGTGCTTGTCGCGCGAGGGATTGGGGATGTGGCGCACGTAGGTTTCAGCCGCAGCGATGAGCGACACGACGAGCAGCGAGAAGAGCAGTGTGTTGAGCAAGAACCTTTTCATCTCAGAACTGGAAATAAATGAACTGCAGCTGCTGGCCGCCTAGCAGGAGGCAGCCGGTGAAACAAACGGCATAGAGGGCGTAGCGCACGGCGCGCCATCGCCACACGCCCCCGCTGAACTGAAACGGGTGAGCAGTGCTGCGCGTGAGGTACTCAATGGTGAAGAGCGCCGCGGCGAGCAAGAGCGGCAGGCGCGAGGCGGTGTTGGCCAAGCCGCCGCTGAAGGAGAAGAGACCGCCAAAGAAGCGGAAACCGTCGGTGACGGTGGGGTTGCGGAAGAAGACCTGCGACAGCGTGAAGACGGCTATGGTGACAAACCAGCTGAGGGCCTGCGGCATGCGCAGGTGCTTGGTGGTGACGTTGAAGAAGCCGTTCCACGTGCCCCACGCTATGAAGCTCCAGTTGGGGCCGTGCCACAGTCCGCTGAGCATGTAGAGTGCAAAGACGTTGAAGTAGTGGCGCACGGCACTGCAGCGGCTGCCGCCCAGGGGGAAGTAGACGTAGTCGCGGAGCCACGCCATGAGCGTCATGTGCCAGCGGCGCCAGAACTCGCGTATGGTGGTGGCGAAGAAGGGGTGGTTGAAGTTGGTGGACAGCTTGATGCCAAAGAGGCGGGCAGAGCCTATGGCCATGTCGGAGTAGCCCGAAAAATCGCAGTAAACCTGCACGGTGAACGCCAGCAGCCCTATCCACAGGTCTACCGTGGCGAGGTGGCCGTAGTTGCCGAACACGTAGTCTGCCACCGGGGCGCAGTTGTCTGCCACGAGCATCTTCTTCATCAGGCCCCAAAGAAAGAGTCGCATGCCGTCGACTGCAAAGGCGTAGTCGAACTTGCGCTTGACGGCAAACTGTGGCAGCAGGTTGGCGCCGCGCTCGATGGGGCCCGCCACCAGCTGCGGGAAGAAGCAGATGAAGCTCAGGAACAGCTCGAGGGAGCGGCACGCGGACAGGTCCTTGCGGTAGACGTCGACCACGTAGGCGGTGAGCTGAAAGGTGTAGAAGCTGATGCCTATGGGCAGCACGAGGTGGAGCGTAGGCACGTCGGCATGCACGCCAAAGCACGAGAGCAGCGTCTCGAGGTTGTCGGCAAAGAAATTGAAGTATTTGAAGACCGCCAGCAGGCCGATGTTGACAACAATAGCAGTGAGCAGCCAGCCCTTGCGTCTGCTCCTGGTCTGGCTGTCGCCTATGGCGCGCCCCACGCAGAAGTTGAACACGCAGGCCGCCAGCATGAGCAGCAGGAAGCGCCAGTCCCACCAGCCGTAGAAGAACATGCTCGCCAGCACCACCACACGGTTTTGCCAACTGGCCGAACGAAACGACCAGTAGAGCGCGAAGACCACGGGCAGGAAAAAGAGAAAGGCAAGCGAATTGAACAGCATGAGGGGAGAGCAGTACTTAGGAGGGCTATGCGCGGATTATTTACACGATGTATGTCACTTGGCGTTCCTCGCCTTGGCCTTACACTTTTCGCAGTCGCCGCCACTGCAGCACCCACGCCCTCTCTTGCGCGACGTGAAGGCAAGGCGGAAAGCTGCCACAAAAGCCACAGCCACGAGCAGCAGCAAGACGTAGCTCAACAGATTCATAGCACAGCACTCATTACGGCGTAAGCCAACCACGCCACCAGCCATGCCACCAGGCACTGCATGACCACAACAGCCACAGCATAGCGCGAGCCCAGCTCACGATTGACGGCAGCCACGGCAGCCACACAGGGAGTGTAGAGCAGGCAGAACACCAGCAGCGACATCACGGCGGGCAGGGCAAGCAAGCCCTGTATGGCGCCAGCCGAGCCGAACATCACCAGCAGGGTTGACACCACGCTCTCCTTGGCCATGAAGCCGGAGAGGAGCGAGGTGGTGATGCGCCAGTCGGAGAAGCCGAGCGGACTGAACACGGGCGACACGAAGCCGGCAAGCGACGCCAGCATGCTGTCGCGCGAGTTGTCGACCGCCTGAAGGTGGAAGTCGAACGTCTGCAAGAACCATATCACGATGCACGCCACGAAGATGACGGTGAAGGCGCGCTGAAGGAAGTCGCGCGACTTGTCCCACAAGAGGTGTACCACATTCTTCATGCCGGGCATGCGGTAGTTGGGCAGTTCCATTACGAACGGCACCGGCTCGCCCCTGAAGAGCGTCTTCTTGAACACCAGCGCAATGAGGATGCCCACCACTATACCTATTATATATAGCGACACCATGACCAGCGCCGCGCTGTCGGGGAAAAACGCCACAGAGAAGAAGGCGTAGATGGGCAGCTTGGCGGTGCAGCTCATGAAGGGGGTGAGCAAGACGGTGAGCCGCCTGTCGCGCTCGGAGGGCAAGGTGCGGCTTGCCATGATGCTTGGCACGCTGCAGCCAAAGCCTATGAGCAGCGGCACGATGCTGCGCCCCGAGAGGCCTATCTTGCGGAGCAGTTTGTCCATTACGAAGGCGATGCGCGCCATGTAGCCGCTGTCTTCAAGCAGCGAGAGGAAGAAGAACAGCGTGACGATGATGGGCAGGAAGCTCAGCACGCTGCCTACGCCCTGAAAGACGCCGTCGACCACCAGCGAACGGACCACTCCGTTGACGTCGGCGGCAGCGAGCAGCGAGTCGGTCTCGGCGGTCACCCACCCTATTGCCTCCTCCAGCCATTCCTGCAGGTAGAGTCCTATCACGTCGAAGGTGAGCCAGAAGACCAGCGACATTATGGCCAGGAAGCACGGGATGGCGGTCCACTTGCCAGTCAGCACGCTGTCGATGCGTCGGCTGCGCGCCCGCTCCTTGCTCTCCTTGGGCTGGGCGACGGTGTTGGCGGTAAGGCCGGAGATGAACGAAAACCTCATGTCGGCGAGGGCGGCGGAGGGGTCAAGTCCACGCTCCTCTTCGAGCTGTCGCAAGATGTGGCCCACGGTCTCCTGCTCGTTGGCAGACAGCATGAGGGCATCTGACACCATGGAGTCGCGCTCTATCAGTTTGGCGGCGGCGAAGCGCACCGGAATGCCAGCCTTAGCGGCGTGGTCCTCCACCAGGTGCATTATGGCGTGGAGGCAGCGGTGTACGGCGCCGCCGTTGTCGTCGGCCTTGCAGAAGTCCTGCCTCATGGGGCGCTCCTGGTAGCGGGCTATGTGAACGGCGTGCTCCACAAGTTCGTCGACGCCCTGGTTCTTGCTGGCGCTGATGGGAATGACGGGCACTCCGAGCAATCGTTCCATCTCGTTGATGTCGATGGAGCCGCCGTTGTTGTCCACCTCGTCAATCATGTTGAGCGCCACCACTACGGGGATGTCGAGCTCCAGGAGCTGCATCGTGAGGTAGAGATTGCGCACTATGTTGGTGGCGTCAAGGATGTTGATGATGCACGAGGGCTTGTTTTCGAGCACGAAGCGGCGCGACACGACCTCCTCGCTCGAATAGGGCGAGAGGCTGTAGATGCCGGGCAGGTCTACGAGCAGCGTGTCGGGGTAGCCCTTGATGGGACCGCTCTTCTGCTCCACGGTCACTCCGGGGAAGTTGCCCACGTGCTGGTTGGCTCCCGTGAGCTGGTTGAAGAGAGTCGTCTTGCCAGTGTTTTGGTTGCCGATGAGGGCAAACGTGAGTTTGTCGGTCTTGGGCAGCGGGTGCTCGTCGGCCTTGCAGTGGAAGCGTCCGGGCTCGCCGAGTCCGGGGTGCTCAGTGTCGTGCATGGCTATGTCGGCGGTGACGGCGTCGCTGGCATGGTCGGCGGTGTCGTCAGCCGGAACAATGTCTATCTTGGCTGCGTCGGCAAGGCGCAGTGTCAGTTCGTATCCATGAATCAGCAGTTCCACTGGGTCGCCGAGGGGAGCGTATTTCACCAGCTTGACCCTCGTGCCGGGAATAACGCCCATGTCGAGGAAGTGCTGGCGCAAAGCACCGTCGCCGCCTACAGCGGTGATGACGGCGGAGTGGCCCAACTGCAGTTCTTTGAGTGTCATAGTGTCAGATGGTCTTGTATTGGTTGGGGAGGGCGGAGTTGATGGCGGCAAAGGACTGCTGCGAGATAGCCCTGATGTTTTCCGGACCCTGTCCCTGCGGGAGAATCACGTCGTGGATGGTGAGTTTCATGCGGTGGAAATTCACGAAGTTGATGCCGCGGGTGCGGGGCAGCACGTCAAACGAGCCGTCGATGGTGATGGGCACCACGGGCAGCTGCAGCGCGTCGGCAAGGAAGAAAGCTCCGTTCTTGAAAGGTATCATCTTGCCGTCGAAGGTGCGCGAGCCCTCCGGAAATATCATGAGCGAGGTGCCGTCCTTGAGTATGTCGCGGGCGTTGGTGATAGTGTCTTTCACGCCCTTGGGTGAGCTGCGGTCTACGAAGATGAAGTCGGCCTTGTAGCACGCCTCGCCCACGAGCGGCACCTTGCGCAGCGACTTCTTCATCATCCACTTGAAGTTGTGGCCCAGCAAGGCGTACACCAAGAAGATGTCCATGGCGCCCTGGTGGTTGGCCACAAAGACGTAGGAGGCCTTCTTGTCGAGCTTGCCCCTGCCCTCCACCTTGAGCGGCAGCAGCAGCATGCGGCAGAACAGCGTGCCCCACAGCTTGGCGGGGTAGTAGCTCCACACTTTGGAGTGCGGAAACAGGCTGCAGAAGACTATCGTCACCAGTGCCGTGAGCAGTGTGGCGATGATAAGCACGGGGGCGGCTATGCACAGCTGGTAGACGCGGTAGAGAAATCGAAGTATTGCCATAGACAGAGGGGTTATTTAGCGGGTTTATGGGATTTCAGGGTTATGACGCAGACCTCGCTCCAGGCGCCGAAGCGGAAGGGCACGGCGCCGAGGCCAAGGCCTACCGACACCACCAGGCTGCGGTCGCCCTCATAGTACTGGCCGCCCCATTCGCGGTAGACCAGTGCGGCGGGGCTCCACTTGCCCAGTCTGAACTGCATGCCGTGGGTGTGGCCCGCGAGGGTGAGCTGCGCGCTCGACTCGCCGAGCACGTTGCGGCGCCAGTGGCTGGGGTCGTGGGTGAGCATTATCTCAAACGGGCTGCCGCCGTGGGCGGAGTCGGGTATGCCTTTTAGCGCCTTGGGTATGTCGGCAAGTTTGGGGAAGGGAGGATTGCCGTCGTTCTCCACGCCCACCACTACGATGCTGTCACCGTCTTTGCTGACTATGGCGTGTTCGTTGCGAAGCACCTGCCAGCCGCAGCGCTGCTCCATGGCTACCAGTTTGGCGATGTCCGCCACCTGTTCCTCCTTGGTCGCGAAATTGCGGTAGACGCCGTAGTCATGGTTTCCGAGAATCGCGTAGACGCCGTAGGGAGCCTTCAGGCGCGAGAGTTGGTCGACGAATGGCAGCGCCTCCTTGGACTCAAAATTGACCAGATCGCCGGTGAAGACAATCATGTCGCCCTTTTGAGCCAGCACCTTGTCTATCAGCTCCGCCACACGGGTGGTGTCGTGGCCGTAGATGCCAAGGTGAAGGTCGGAAATATGGACTACCCTGAAGCCGTCGAAGGCCTCGGGCAGGTCCTTGCTGCCGTACGTGTACTCTGTCACGTCTATTCTTTTGTTTCCGATTATAAAAGCCATAGCAACCATTACTATATTAAGCAGGGCCAACACCGCGCCAAGCCACAGCACGGGAAGCCTCACGTATTTCTTCTTCCTAAAGACCCTCCCCGCCAGCAGTGCGCACACGCCCGCCGCCGCTTCAGCGCCCGCCACGCCTATGCAAGCGTGGAGGAGTAGACGCCACCAGGCAGACGCGGAGCCGCCGTGGGCAAAGGCGAAAACCACGAAGCAGACCATGCCTGCCAGCTGGAGCAGGGTGGCCGCGCCAAGCAGCCACTTCCACAAGCGCCGTCCTGATTTGCCGTGCAGGCAACCGTAGTAGACCGTCAGCGCAGGCAGCACCGTCATCAGACCGAGGGCCAAGCCTATTCTCAGAAAAAACATACTGTGTTCTCTGTTTCTGTTATGTCGTTTTACCCGCACCGCCAGTGCAGGCTGTTATCTCATTGCGTTAAGGTTGGCTGCCAAGAACTGGCGCGCCCTGGCGAGCGGCAGACCCCGCCGTGCGGCGTAGTCCTCGAGCTGCTCGTTGTCGATGGGTCCCACCGCGAAGTAGGACGCCTCGGCGTAGGCTATCATCAACCCGGTCACCGTGGCGTGGGGCCTCATGGCGCCGTTTTCGGTCAGCGCGATGCCCAGCTCGTCCATCCGTATCAGTCCGTTGAGGACGAAGTTGAGGCTCTGGTCGGGCAGCGAGGGATATCCCACAGCCGGACGGATGCCCCTGTAGTGCTCGTGGAGCAAGTCGTCGACCGGGAGGTCCTCGTCGGGAGCGTAGCCCCATATCTCGCGGCGCACCTCGAGGTGGAGCAGGCAGGCTGCCGCCTCGGCAAGACGGTCGCACAGTGTCTGCGCGAGCATCGTGTTGTAGGCGTCGCCGCCGAACGCCGCCTCAGGGTCGAAGTTCACCGTGGTGGCGAAGACACCGATGCGGTCGGGAACGCCCGTTTCGAGCGGCCGCACATAGTCGGCCATGCAGCGGTTGGGCTGACCTTGTGCCACCACCTGCTGGCGCAGGCAGGGGATAGTCGTCACGCGCCCCTCGTCGTCAGTGACCAGTATGTCGTCGCCCTTGGAGTTGGCGTCGTAGAGCCCTACCCTGCCCCTCACCTCGGCTTGTGCCTCAAGTTTGCCGAGCAGGCTTAGGGCGTCGTCAGTGAGTTTCAGCGCCTCTTGCGCCTCACTGCGGTTGTCGGCAGCCGCCAACCAGGCTTCGCGACAAGCGGGGCACTGGTGGAGCGCAGCCGCCGAGGCATACTTGGGCGGCATCTGCCACGCGTGCAGAAAGTAGGTCCAGTCTATGTAGGGCCGTAGTTGGTCAGTGCTATATCGCCGCGTTGTCGTCATGATTGAACTCTATGGCTTCGCCCCTGTATTGGGGGGCGGTGAACCCGTCGCCGTGGCGGTAGACCACCGTGCCGTTGCACATAGTAGCGCTGACCCGCCAATTGAGCCTCTGCCCGGCGTAGGGTGTCCAGCCGCATTTGCTGACCACGTCGGCGTCGCTCACGGTGTAGGGCTCAGCCAGGCGGTCGAGCATCACGAGGTCGGCCTTGTAGCCGGGACGGATGAAGCCGCGCTGCCTCACGCCGAAGAACCGCGCCGGGTTGTGGCACATCAGTTCCACCACCCTGCCGATGCCCAGCGCTCCCCGCTCCACCAGCTGCAGCATGAGGGGCAGCGAGAACTGCACCGAGGGCATGCCCGACGTGGCCTTGAACACGCCGCCACTCTTGTCGCTGAGCAGGTGCGGCGCGTGGTCGGTGGCAACCGTAAAGGCGCGGCGGTCGCTCAGGGCGGCTGTCAGCTGAGCCTGGTCAGCCGCCGTCTTGATGGCGGGGTTGCACTTGATGCGGCCACCCATCGCGGGGTAGTCGCCGTCGTTGAAACAGAGGTATGACACGCACACCTCCGCCCTCACGTTATGATGCCCGGAGCGGGCTATCTCGTGCATCTCCTCTCCCGTCGACACGTGGGCCACGAGCAGCTTGGCGCCGCTGCGAGAGGCCAGTTGCAGTGCCTTGCGGGTAGAGTCGAGGCATTCTTTTGCGTTTCTTATAATAGGATGATACTCCACCCCGGCGTCTTCGCCCACGGTGGCGCGGACCTGCGCCTCGTTGCGCACTATCTGGGCGGTGTCTTCGCAGTGGGTCACCACCGGCAGACTGCGCTTGCGGGCAAGGCTGAAGATGGCGTCGAGCGTCTGGGCGTCCTCCACCAGCATGTTTCCGGTAGACGCCCCCATGAAGACCTTGATGCCGGGCACCGCGCGGGCGTCCACTTGCTCCAGCGCCTGGAGGTTGTCGTTGGTCGCGCCTATATAGAAGGCGTAGTTCACCAAGCTCTTTTCGGCGCCCAAAGCCATCTTGCCGCTGACTTCAGCGAGCCCGGTGGTCTGCGGCTTGGTGTTGGGCATGTCGAAAAACGAGGTCACGCCGCCAGCTGCCGCCGCACGGCTCTCAGTCAGCATATCGGCCTTCTGAGTGAGTCCCGGGTCGCGGAAATGCACGTGTTCGTCAATCACACCAGGAATCACGTAGCGGCCTTGGGCGTCAATCACTTCGCCCTCGCGTTCAAAGGGGCAGCCCTCGCGTGCGACCTCGGCTATCACCGTGCCGTCAATCTTGAGACTGCCTCTGAACGTCTCGCCTTCGTTGACTATCTGGGCGTTGACAATGGATATCACTTGCCAGAGTTTTGTTGACCGCCTGCCAGACGGCGTTGTTTCATCTTCTTGAACTTGCCGGTGATGCTGTCCCACTTGAGGCGTATCACTCCAAACATGGCCTCGCCAAAGATACCTCCGCTCATCTTGCTGGTGCCCTGCTGGCGGTTCACAAACACCACGTTGACTTCCTTGATTTTGAAGCCCAGCTTGTATGCGGTGAACTTCATCTCTATCTGGAAGGCGTAGCCCTTGAAGCGGATGTTGTCGAGATCGATGGCCTCGAGCACCTCGCGGCGGTAGCACTTAAAGCCGGCGGTGGTGTCGTGAATCTTGAGGCCCGTCACGCAGCGCACGTACTTGCTGGCATAGTAGCTCATCAGCACCCTGCCCATGGGCCAGTTGACCACATTGACGCCGGTGACGTAGCGGCTGCCGATGGCAAGGTCGTAGCCCTCGTCGTGGCAGGCGGCGTAGAGGCGCGGCACGTCAGACGGCGCATGACTGAAGTCGGCGTCCATTTCAAAAATGTACTTGTACTCAGGGCGTGCCAGCGCCCACTTGAAGCCCGCTATGTAGGCGGTGCCCAGTCCGAGTTTGCCGCTGCGCTCTATCATGTGGACATGGCCGGCGAACCTCGCCTCGCCCTGCATGCCCCTTACGATGTCGGCAGTGCCGTCGGGCGAACCGTCGTCGATGACGAGCACGTCGTAGGTGCCGCCAAGGTCGAAGATGGCCGTGATGATGTTACGTATGTTTTCTTTCTCGTTGTAGGTTGGAATAACGATTACGCTGTCTGGCTGCATGGAATAAGGTTTTGCGGGGCAGGCTTTGTGCGGTTGCCTCATGGTTACACTATTGAGCAAAGATACTGTTTTTGACTGAAACATCACTTGAAGGACTGCCATTTTCTTGCCGATTTTCAACTTTTTTTGGAAATACCGCCCCGCAGGGCTCAAAAGGGCGCAATACGTGCACCCCAGAGCCTACAAAAACGGGGAGGACCACCTCAATTGGAAAAAGTAGGACTTCTCTGATGAACTTAGGTGTTTCTCTGATGAAACGAGGCAGCGCACGGCTGAGGTTTTTTTAACACGGAGGATGGCGCCCCGTATTGCGCAAACCGCTAACTTTGCAAGAAACCAACCAAAACATATCAGCAATGAACGAAACGCTCAGAACACTCGAGACACGGCGCAGCGTGCGCTGTTTCGACCCCTCCAGGATGCCCGCCGACGAGATCCTGGAGCAGATAGCCAAGGCAGGAGAATATGCGCCCACCGGCATGGGCATGCAGTCGCCGCGCATAGTGGTGGTGACCGACAAGGCCACACGCGACCTGCTGTCGCGGCTCAACGCCCAGGTGATGGGCACCGACACGGACCCCTTCTACAGCGCGCCAGCCATCATGGTGGTGCTCGCCGACCGCAACCGCCCCACCCACGTCTACGACGGCTCGCTGGTGATGGGCAATCTGATGAACGCCGCCCACTCGCTGGGACTGGGCAGCTGCTGGATTCACCGCGCCCGCGAGGTCTTCGACTCGGCTGAGGGCAAGCGGCTGCTCGCCGACTGGGGCATAGAGGGCGACTACGAGGGCATAGGCCACGTGGCGCTGGGCTACGCCCTGAAGGAGCCCGCCGCGCCCAAGCCCCGCAAGGCTGACTATACGGTGTGGGTTAAGTAGCGGCAGACCAACACGCCAAATACCCGCACCACGCTTGCCACGAATTACTATCCGCACTTGTCATCGGAGCGCGCCCGGCACCGGCTGGCGCGCCCCGAGCGCTTGCGTGCGGTCATAAAACTGCAATTAGCAAACTCAAGACTTGGTTTATCGTAGCGTTTGCACTAACTTTGCACTAATATAGCGACATTCCGGCCGCCACGGCGGACAGAGCGCCGCACTACACACACAGCCCACGCCACACTATGCTCGGCATCAAGAAAATAGACATATTCATACTGCGCAAGTTCTTCCAGCTCTTTCTGGGGTGCTTCCTCATTTGCCTGTTTGTCTTCATGATGCAGTTTGTGTGGAAGCACATCGAGACGATGGTGGGCAAGGGACTGGGCATAGACGTGCTGGCTCAGTTCTTCTACTACATGGCGCTTACGCTGGTGCCGATGGCGCTGCCCATGTCGGTGCTGCTGACGTCGCTGCTCACCTTCGGCAACATGGGCGAACAGCTGGAGCTGACCGCCATGAAGGCCGCCGGCATTCCGCTGCTGCGCATCATGCGCCCCATCTTCATCACCGCAGTGCTGCTGACGGGCGTGTCGTTCTACTTCCAAAACAACGTGGGACCCAAGGCGCAGATGGAGATGGCGCGCATGCTCTTCTCCATGAAGAACGCCTCGCCGGCACTGGAGATACCCGAGGGAATCTTCTACAACGGCATACCCAGCGTGAATCTCTACGTGGAGCGCAAAAACGCCGCTACGGGCATGCTCTACGACGTGATTATCTACAAAATTGACAAGGGCATAGAGAACGCGCAGATAGTGGTGGCTGACTCTGCCAAGCTCGAGACCACCGCCGACAAGCACTTCCTGAAACTGTCCATGTTCAGCGGCGAGCAGTTCGAGAACCTGCAGTCGTCGTCGTCCGACGGACTGATGCAGGGAACCCACGTGCCCTACGACCGCGAGACGTTTCAGAACAAGGCGCTGCTCATTGACTTCAACACCGACTTCGACCTCATGAACGCCGAGGACCTGAAGAACCTCGCCGACGCCAAGTCGCTCAGCCAGCTCACCGCCGACGCCGACTCCATGACGGCGCTCTACGACAGCCTGGGGCGCGCCAACTACAAGGAACTGAGCGCGCGCTACCTGCAGACGGGCAACGGCTCGAAGGAAGACTCGCTGGCAGCTGGCAAACTGGCCAAGACAACAGACGTGGACACTCTGTTCGCGCGCCTCAACCAGGCAGCTCGCCTCAACGCCCTGCGCGACGCCTCGACGTCGGTGTCGGGCATGGTGACCGAACTGGAGTGGCGCTCGCCCGTCAGCGAAGACGGCTACCGCATGGTGAGGCGCCACGAGATAAAGTGGCACGACAAGTTCGCCTCGTCGCTGGCGTGCCTGTTCTTCTTCTTCATCGGCGCACCGCTGGGCGCCATCATACGCAAGGGCGGACTGGGCGTGTCGACCATAGTGTCGGTGCTCATCTTCATCGTATACTACATCATCGGAGTGTCGGGCATGAAGATGGCGCGCGACGGGTCGTGGAACATCACCTACGGCATGTGGATAAGCACCTTCATCATGGCGCCCGTGGGAGCCTTCCTCACCTACAAGTCCAACAAGGATGCCACGCTGTGGGGAGTGGCCAACAAGTTGTCTGACCTGTACGAAGCCATGGGCTTCAAGCCCGCGCGCGACATCGCCCGCAAAGAGGTGGTAATCGACACACCCGACTACGAAGGCGACGCAGCAGGACTGCGCGACATCAGCCAGCAGCTCAGCGAGGTGGCGACCACGCAGAAGCTCGGCAGACTGCTGCCCAACTACATAGACCTCTTCTTCAGGCCGCGCCCCGACAACCCGCTGCCCGACATCTCCCAGCGGCTGGAGCACATCATCGAAGACCTCTCTAACAGCACCGACCTCAGAATAATATACGGGCTCAACACCTATCCGTCACTCTACACCAAGGCGCACCTCTCACCCACTGGCAACAAGCGGCTCAACCGCCTCTTCGGCATTGTCCTGCCCGTCGGACTCGCACTGTGGTACAGGTCGCTGAGGTTCAGGCACCGGCTGCAGCGCGACATCAAGAAAGTCATTGCCGTGAGCCAGTACCTTACCGACAGGATAGAGCAACAAGGATACTACAAAAACGACGAAACAACGTAAACTTATGGACAACATGAAATTCAGCAGCATTGAAGAGGCTGTCGAAGACTTCAAGCAAGGCAAATTCCTTATAGTAGTGGACGACGAAGACCGGGAGAACGAGGGCGACTTCATCACCGCCGCCGAACTCATCACTCCCGAGAAGATCAACTTCATGCTCAAGAACGGACGCGGAGTGCTCTGCGCGCCCATCACCATCGACCGCTGCCGCGAACTCAACCTGCCCCACCAGGTGGAGGACAACACCTCGATGCTGGGCACTCCGTTCACCATCACCGTAGACAAACTCGAGGGCTGCACCACGGGCGTCAGCGCCGCCGACCGCGCCGCCACCATACGCGCGCTCGCCGACCCCGCCTCCGTGCCCGAGACCTTCGGCAGACCAGGCCACATCAACCCGCTCTATGCGCAGAACAAGGGAGTGCTGCGCCGCGCCGGCCACACTGAGGCAGCCATCGACCTGGCACGCCTCGCCGGACTGCAGCCCGCAGCCGCACTCATCGAGATAATGAACCCCGACGGCACCATGGCGCGCCTGCCGCAGCTGCGCAAGGTGGCTGAGGAGTTCGGACTCAAGATAATCTCCATACGCGACCTCATCGCCTACCGCCTCAAGGAGGAGACCATCATAGAAAAAGGAGAGACGGTAGACCTGCCCACCGAATACGGCCACTTCAAGCTCACGCCGTTCAGACAGAAGAGCAACGGCTTCGAGCACATCGCGCTGACCAAGGGCGAGTGGATGCCCGACGAGGCGGTGCTCGTCAGGGTGCACTCTTCGTGCATGACCGGCGACATCTTCGGCAGCATGAGGTGTGACTGCGGCGAACAGCTCCACCGCGCCATGCAGATGATAGAAAAAGAGGGCAAGGGCGTGGTGCTCTACCTCAACCAAGAGGGACGCGGCATAGGTCTGATGGCCAAGATTGCCGCCTACAAACTGCAGGAGGAGGGACTCGACACCGTAGACGCCAACATACACCTGGGCTACAACCCCGACGAGCGTGACTATGGCGTGGGCGCACAGATACTGCGCGAGATAGGCGTTGGCAAGATGAGGCTCATCACCAACAACCCGACCAAGCGCGCCGGTCTCGACGGCTTCGGACTCGAGGTGGTGGAGAACGTGCCCATTGAGATTACTCCCAACCAGTACAACGAGGCCTACCTGCGCACCAAGGAGAAGCGCATGGGCCACAACCTGCACTTCAAGAAATAGGACCCTCGCTGCCACTACGCAAGCAAACACACAAAACTGCAAACACATAAAATAAAAACACCCCAAAAAACCTTCAACTATGAACAACTACTACAACCGTCCCGACGACATCACGATAGATGATGTGCGTTCGCAGAGTGCCTTCGGCGCACTGATGCGCAAGGTCTACGTATGGATGACACTGGCCATGGTGGTGACCGGACTCACCGCCTACTACGTGGCTTCCAGTCCCGAACTCGTCTACAAGATTTTTGCACAGAGCAGTGCCCCGATGTGGATTCTCATCATTGCTGAATTCGGCCTCGTCCTGACCATCACGGCTGCCATCAACCGCATCTCGTTTGCCACGGCAGGACTGCTCTTCATCCTCTATTCGGTGCTCAACGGAGTGACCCTCTCCGTCATCTTCCTCGTCTACACCGTCAGCAGCATCGCCTCCACCTTCTTCATTACGGCAGGCACCTTCGCCGCCATGAGCTTCTTCGGCTATGTCACGCGGCGCAACCTCTCGGGCATGGGACGCATCCTCATAATGGCGCTCATCGGCATCATCATTGCCACCATCGTCAACATCTTCGTCAAGAGCAGCGGGCTGATGACCATCATCAACTATGCCGGAGTGCTTATCTTTGTGGGACTCACCGCCTACGACACCCAGAAAATCAAGCTGATGTTCCAGCAGACCGACGGCACCACCAACGAAACCACGCAGAAGCTCGCCCTGCTGGGCAGCCTCACGCTCTACCTCGACTTCATCAACCTCTTCCTCTACCTCCTGCGCCTGCTGGGCGACAGGAGAGGCTAGCACCCGGCTGGTAGGGCTGCCCGCCGGCAGCACACGCCATTGCACACAACAACACAACAAACAACCATAAACATGAAACTCTCAGAAAGACTAAACAGACTTGAGCCTTCAGCCACACTGGCAATGTCACAAAAGAGCTCTGAGCTCAAAGCGCAGGGCGTTGACGTCATCAACCTCTCAGTGGGAGAACCCGACTTCAACACACCCGACAGCATCAAGAACGCCGCCAAGCAGGCCATCGACGACAACTACTCCAGATACTCTCCCGTGCCGGGCTACCCCGCACTGCGCCAGGCCATCGCAGACAAGCTCAAGAACGAGAACGGTCTTGAATACTCCACCTCGCAGATTCTGTGCAGCAACGGCGCCAAGCAGAGCGTGTGCAACACCATCATGTCGCTCGTGGACAAGGGCGACGAGGTCATCGTGCCCGCCCCCTACTGGGTAAGCTACACCCAGATGGTCAAACTCGCCGACGGCACCCCCGTCATCGTCTATGCAGGCATCGACCAGAAATTCAAGATAACCCCCGAGCAGCTCGAGGCAGCCATCACCCCCAAGACGCGCGCCCTCATCCTCTGCTCGCCCAGCAACCCTACCGGCGCCGTCTACAGCAAGGAGGAGCTCGCCGGACTGGCTGAAGTGATACTCCGCCACGAAGACATCATCGTCATCTCTGACGAAATCTACGAGCACATCAACTACGTCGGCGCCCACGCCTCCATCGCCCAGGTGCCGGGCATGAAGGACCGCACCGTCATCATCAACGGCGTCAGCAAGGCCTACGCCATGACCGGATGGCGCATCGGCTTCATCGCCGGTCCCGAGTGGATCGTCAAGGGCTGCAACAAGCTCCAGGGACAATACACCTCCGGTCCCTGCTCCGTCAGCCAGATGGCTGCAGCCAACGCCTTCAGCGGCGACCAGCAGTGCGTAGAGGAGATGCGCCAGGCCTTTGAGCGCCGCAAGAAGCTCATCGTCAAGCTCTGTCAGGAGACTCCCGGCTTCGAAATCAGCGAGCCCGAGGGTGCCTTCTACGTGTTCCCCAAGGTCAGCAGCTACTTTGGCAAGAGCTACAACGGCAAGGTCATCAACGACAACATGGATCTCGCCATGTTCCTGCTCAACGTGGGCCACGTAGCCACGGTGGGCGGCGGCGCCTTTGGCGACCCCGAATGCCTCCGCATGAGCTACGCCACCTCCGATGAAAACATCGTCGAGGCCATGCGCCGCATCAACGAAGCGCTCGCGCTACTGAAGTAAACAACACATATTCCACAGTTTAACGGAAAAAGACGCTATATACAAGGTGTCTTTTTCCGTTTTTTTGTATCTTTGTCGCAGAATAGTAATTATGCCGTAAAAATTCAACTTAACATATCATGAACACACTGACCAAAATCCTTACGCTATTCACAGCACTGCTGTGTCTGACACTCACCGCTGAGGCGCAGCAGCGCAGCATGGAAGACGTGATCAGCATCATCGAGAACTCCGCTCCGCAACTGCTGGGCAACTCGCAGAACGCCTTCAAGAGCAAGTCGTTCGGCCAGAAGCAAAACCTCGTTGTTGCGTCAAGCCAAACTAAAGCCCTTAAGTCGCTCTATGCCGACGGCCAGAGCGAAGCCTTCTATATCTACAACGCACAGGGCGGCGGTTTCATGCTCATCTCAGCCGACGAGCGCATGCACCCCATTCTGGGCTACGCCGACAGAGGCACGTTTGACACCGACAGCCTGCCGCCCAACCTCAAGGCATGGCTCCAGGGCTACGTAGCAGAGGCCAACGCGCCGGTCACCGCCACCACTACCACCGCCACAAGTTCTGCCCGCTCCAAAAATTTCGGCGCCAAGAGCACCAAAGTAGAGCCGCTCGTCACCGCTGAGTGGGGACAGAACTATCCCTACAACGAACTCTGCCCCACCCTCTCGTCCGGGGCGCACGCCGTGACGGGATGCGGAGCCACCGCCATGGCACAGATTATGTACAAACACAAAAGTCCGACCACCGGTACTGGCTCTAACACCTACACCACAGCGACCCTCCAAATCAGCCAGAGCCTCGACTTCTCTAAGATTACCTTCGAATGGGACAAGATGAAGGACACCTACACCAACAACGAAACCGACGAGACAGTCAAGGCCATCGCCAACCTCATGTGGGCGTGCGGAGTGGCGGTCAACATGGACTACAACACGGCGAGTGCCTCTACAATAGTTGCTGAGATAAATGGATTACTCAACCACTTCGGTTATGACAAAGACATGGCCGTCGCCATCAAGGACTATATGCAGCTCGACGACTGGCACACGCTGCTGCTCAAGCAACTCGACGACGGATGCCCCCTGCCCGTAAGCGGATTTACTACAGATTATGCCGGACACGCTTACATCATCGACGGCTACAACTTTGAAAACGCCACTGACTACCCGTACTACCACATCAACTGGGGATGGGACGGCTACGGCAACGGCTACTTCCTCATGACAGGCATGTCATGTGGGGGGTATTCCTTCACCGAAGACATAATGGCGATTATCAACGTGAAGCCCGACGACGGCATCGAAACGCAGCCGACCTTTATGCAGATAGCCTCCATCACCCCGTCATCGCAATCGGTAGACCTCACCAAGAACCAAAAACTCTCACTTGACGTCACGAATCTCACCAACGGAAGTTGCCAGACATTCAACGGAAGTATAGTTTTCTGTCTTAAGGGCGCAGACGGCAACACCACAGACGTCTATTCCATGACGGATGAAGATATGCGGCCTTTCAATGACTACCCAAGCAAGACCGTCAACTGCAATATTCCCAACACCATTGCGTCGGGCGACTATACCGTCGCAGCCTACTCAATACCTGCGGGCAGCACCACGCGCTACCCGATAACTTCGGGCAACGACCCTGGCACTATCAGCATCACCAGTGACCCAAGCATCTTCTACCCCTCAGTTGTAACGAACAAAGTCGAAGCTTCTGTCACCAAGCCCAAAGATGTCTCTCTCACGGCGTCCTACATAGTCAACGCCGGCACCACCCAATTCAACGGCTCGCTGCAAATGGCAGTGGCAGACTATGCCAGCAACTTCATCACTACATTTGGCGACACCAAATCAATCACGAATCTGAATCCCAGCTATCAATATTCATACAATTACTCTTTCACCGGCACTCTGCCCACCGAGATAACCGACGGAGCCTACAAGCTCTACCTCGGCGCTTGCCAGACTGGCTACAACAACTGGGCCTACGTTCAGACATACAACACCACCTACACTGCATACGTTGACGCGCCCATCAATTTCTGGGTAAGCAACAACGAGGTGACACTCACTGCGCCCTACGCCATCGGCGACGTGAACCACGACGGCTACATCAACATTGCCGACCTCACCAAGCTGATTGACCTCAAGGCCGCCAACTACACGACTAAGGACCTCACCTTCTGGACTGCCGACCTCAACGAAGACGGCGTGCTCAACGACGAGGACATCACTGCGCTGAAAACCAAGGTGCTCAGCAATACGGATTTCAGCACTAACGCCAGCACCGACAAACCGCTCAGCGCACAGATAATAGAGCACAACAGCAAGCCCTACCTTATTATATATCTCAGCAACCCGTCTGCCCAGTTCAACGCGCTGCAGTTTGACCTCGCCCTGCCTAGCGGACTGGAGAAGAGCACTACCGAAACGACCACGTTCTCCTCGCGCGCCGCAAACTTCACTGCTCTCTTCAGCGACAACAACAGGCTGGTTGCATACAGCGACAACGACGAATGCTTCACAGGTACAGAAGGCGCCATCGCCTACATTCCGCTCAGCCTCACCTCTTCGGCCGCGACAGGCTCAATCACACTGAGCAACATCGTGCTGTCGACCAATAACTGCAGCGCCGTCAACGTTGGCAACGTGACCATAGAACTGCCTGAGAGTCTGCCGACCCTTGCCGGCGCCATCGCCAATGCAGAAGCACACCCGCGCGGCACCAAGCTCGGACAATACACTGCCAGCGAGGACTTCGAGACAACCTATCAAAATGCCAAGGCTCTGGCCAGCGATGCCAGCATCTTCGATGTGGCAAAGGCAATAACCGCACTCTACGCAGAGAAATTTGTCTTCAACACTCCTGCCGAGGGCCAGCTCATACACATCAAGGACGCCAAAGGCAACTACATGACTTGCAACAACACAACAGACGGCAGCAGCATTGAGTTTAGCGCCACCAAGGACGAATCCACCATCTTCTGCTACTACGGCGGCAACCGCCTCGTGGCCTACAAAACCGGCTGCTACGTATACAACAAGGACGGCAAGCCCTGCAACTCTACCGCGACGCCCGCTGACGAAGCATCGCTCAACTTCAGCATCCTCCCGTCAAACAAGACCACATGCAAATATCTCGTGACATTCGGCAGCGGCCTCTACATGAAGACAAATGGCGAAGCAGAAACATTCAGCAACGCTTCAGATATCACCAGCACCGACTTCGACTTCACGCTCGAAGAGGCAGACGGCATAAAGGTAACAATCAGCAGCCAGGGCATGTCGACCTTCTACTCGCCTGTGGCACTGGAGATTCCTGCTGGCGTCAAGGCCTACACTGGCGAATACGACAGCTCCAACAACACCATCAAGCTGACGGCCCTCCACGACATCATACCTGCCAACACCGGCGTGCTGCTTGAGGGCAATGCCAACGCAGAGGTAACCTTCGCCACCGCCAGCGCAGCCGACGAGACAACCACCAGCTGCCTGTCGGGCAACGTGCCGACCGCAGCCACCATGACCAACACCAACGTCTACACGCTGCAGGTTGTTGACGGCGCACTCGGCTTCTACCGCTACACCGGCACCTCGCTCAACGGCTTCAAGGCCTTCTTCGCCACCAACAGTTCCAGCCCCGGCTTCGCCATCATCAGGGACAGCGACGAGGCTGAAGGCATCCACGCCGCCTCGACCGCAACCGATGGCACCACCACTGTCTACGACCTGTCGGGCAACGCCGTGACCACGCCCGTCAAGGGACAGATATATATCATTGACGGCAAGAAAGTCAAGAAATGACTTCCGCAACCATAATCAAGAAAAGGGGTTTCCTCCA
>CAVGQS010000015.1:0-23759 GCA_963631415.1 Lactococcus garvieae
GCGGACTTAACGAAAAAATCTCGGGCGAAACGCTGCAATGTTTCGCCTCGAAACGCTGCAGCGTTTCGCCCGAAACGTTGCAGCGTTTCCGCGGAAATTTCTTCGTTAAGTCCGCATAAAAATTTTTTAAGTCCTTGTTTTCAATCGCTAAAGTACTACTTAAAAATTCCCAAGTGCACGCCAGATGTAACGTGCTGAAAATGAAGGGGGATTCTAGACGGGGGTGTGGAGGGCGATGTGGGAGTGCGGAGGGCAAATACGGGGGTGCGGCGGGCGCGGTGGGGCTGCTGGACAGCAATATAAGGGCAATGCTATACGATTTGAGAAAAAAGCGTTAAATTTGCATGATGAGAGCGAGTGCGCTGAGCGCAGCAACGCGCGCGTGCGTAGCGCAATAAATAATGTACGGGTACGTTATTATATATATGCTCTCTCGAAGATGTACGAAACGAATTTGTACGGAATACGGAAAATACTTAAACAACCTATAACACCATGACAAGAAGGATTTTTGCCATTGTTGCGATACTCGCAGTGTGGTTCACTGCCGCAAGGAGCCAGTCGCTGATGACGGACGAGCAGGTGGCAACCTACATTTCAACTGAGATAACCAAGGGGACGAGTCAGACTAAGATAGTGACCGACCTGTTCCAGAAGGGAGTGACCACCGACCAGCTGAGCCGTGCGCGCAAGTTGCTCGAGTCGCAGAGGTCTACCGTAGCCACCACCAAGAAGGTGGACCGCCAGCGCAAGACCGAAGAACACCAGGAGACGGTGAGCCCCAACCAGATGGAGATGGAGCCCGTCAACAACCGCGGCCTTATGGAGTTTAACGCCCTCGACTCGCTCGACATTGTCTCGAAGGAGCTGACGGAGGAAAAGAAGATTTTCGGACACGACATATTCAACCAGCAGAACCTGACGTTTGAGCCGAGCCTCAACATGGCTACCCCTGCCGACTACATTCTGGGAGCCGGCGACCAGGTCATCATCGACGTGTGGGGCGCGAGCCAGAAGACTTTTGACTCCACCATCTCGCCCGACGGCGTAGTGCTGATTGACGAGATTGGTCCCATCAAGCTTGCGGGCCTGTCGGTGGACGCCGCCAGGAGCGCCATCAAGAAGAAGCTGGGGCAGTACTACGGCGGCTGCAGCTTCAACCTGTCGGTGGGCAACATACGCACCGTGAGGGTGCAGGTGGTGGGCGAAGTGGTGATGCCCGGCTCCTACTCGCTGAGCGGCTTGAGCACCACTTTCAACGCCCTCTACGCAGCCGGCGGCATCAACGAGCGCGGTACGCTGCGCAACATCAAGGTGTACCGCCGCAACAGGGTGCTGACCACGGTGGACGTCTACGACTATCTGCTGAACGGCAACGGCAAGAGCGACGTGCGCCTGCAGGACGGCGACCTCATACTGGTGGGCACCTACGAGTGCCTCGTCAAGGCTGACGGTCAGGTGAAGCGGCCCATGTACTACGAGATGCGCACTGGCGAGAGCGTGAAGCGCCTCATTGAGTTTGCGGGCGGCTACGCCAACGAGGCGTATACGAAGAACGTGAAGCTGACCCGCAAGACCGGCACTGAGTACAGCATCTTTACCGTAGACGAGTTTGACGCCGGCGGGTTCTCCGTGGCCGACGGCGACGAGATTACGGTAGACGCCATCCGCACCAGCTACAGCAACATGGTGGAGGTGCGCGGTGCCGTGATGCACCCCAGCCAGTATCAGCTGAGCAACAAGATACAGAGCGTGAAGGAACTTGTGGAGGCCGCCGACGGCCTGCGCGAGGACGCCTACACTGACCGCGCCATTATGCACCGCCAGAAGGACGACCTCTCGCTCGAGATGATAAGCGTGGACATCAAGGGCATCCTTGAGGGTTCGTGCGCCGACGTTCCGCTGAAGAAAAACGACGTATTGTTCATCGCCAGCAAGAATGAGATGAAAGGCGACCAAAAGGTAGTGATGAAGGGCGAGATAACCTATCCCGGCGAATATCCCTACGCAGAGAACACCTCGCTGCAAGACGCGATGCTGCTGGCAGGCGGCATGACCGACGCGGCGAGCCTCGCCCAGGTGGACGTCTACAGGCGAATCATCAACAAGAAGACCAAGACTGACACCGAGAAGACCATAGAGCACTTCACCTTCTCGCTCGACGAGAACTTCCACATCACGACCGACACCACCTTCTTCCTGAAGCCCTACGACGAGGTAGTGGTGCGCAAGAGCCCGAGCTACGAGACCCAGCAGTACGCCACCGTGAACGGCTGCGTGAACTTTGTGGGCGCATACGCCATCACCAAGAAGGACTACCGCCTGAGCGACCTCGTGAGGGAGTGCGGCGGCTTCACCTCGCTGGCCTACGTGGACGGCGCCCGCCTGATGCGCCGACTCACCCCCGACGAGAAGGTGCAGCGCGACAACGCGCTGAGGACAGCTCAGATAAAGCTCTACGAAGAGAACCTCAGCGACAACACCAAGGAGGTGGACTTCAACAAGTCTGACTCGCTGCTCACCCTCAAGATGGGCCTCGACGACTCCTACATGATGGCCATCGACCTGCCCAGCGCCATAGCCAACCCCGGCGGCCCGCAAGACATAGTGCTGCAGGGCGGCGACTCGCTCTCCGTGCCTCAATACTCCAACATCGTGAAGATACGCGGCGAGGTGGCCTACCCCATCAGTATGAACTACAAGAAGGGCGAGAAGCTCAGCTACTACATCAAGCACGCGGGCGGTTTTGCCGACAACGCCAAGAAGCGCGGCGTCTACATCTGCTACGCCAACGGCTCCATTGCGAAAGCCGAGAAGGGGTCGCGCAACACGGTGCAGCCCGGCTGCGAGATTATAGTGCCGACGAAGGAACAGACCGACAAGCTAAAAGCCACGGAGATAATGAGCCTAGGCACGGGAGCGGCATCGCTAGCGGCGATAGTGGTGTCGATTATGAACATAGTGAAGTAAAAGCCAAGAAGTTCTTATAAGAATAAAGTAAAGGCAAAAGACTGCTACGTCTGACATGGAAAAGAAATCTTCTGACATGGGCATCATTGGTGCCGTGAGAATATTGTTGGGCCACAAGAAAGTCATCATCCGCAACTGCCTGGTGGCAGGCGTGGTCTTCGGACTGCTGATGCTGTGTGTGCCCCGCTACTACAAGTGCGAGATAACCCTCGCCCCTGAATACAACGACGGGTCGTCGCTCGGCTCGTTTTCGTCGATAGCCTCGTCGCTGGGCATCAACCTGGGCAGCAGCATGGGTAGCGACGCCATCTCGCCCAGCCTCTACCCCGACCTGGTCAGCTCCAAGGAGTTTCTGGTGAGCCTGTTCGGAGTGAAGGTGACCACCCAGGACGGCAAGACGAGCACCGACTACTACACCTATCTGACCAAGCACCAGGACTCTCCGTGGTGGTCGACGGCGATAAGGAAGGCGACCCGGGCTGTGAAGAACATCTTCAAGCCGCAGAAGGAGGAGAAGTTCAAGGCCAAGGACGTGTCGCCGTTCCGCCTGACCGAGAAGCAGTATATGGCCACCGAGATTATCAACAGCAAGATATCGTGTGAGGTAGACCAGGTGAGCACCATCATCACGCTCAACGTGACCGATCAGGACCCGCTGGTGTGCGCCTCGATAGCCGACTCGGTGAGGGAGCACCTGCAGCTCTTCATCACGCGCTACCGCACGAGCAAGGCCCGCAACGACATGGAGTACTACTCGAAGCTGCTGAAAGACTCAAGGCGCGAATACGACAAGGCCATAGCCGCCTACACCGCCTACGCCGACAGCCACAAGGACGTGATAATGCAAGCCTACATCTCGCAGCGCGACGAGCTGGAGAACGACATGCGCATGAAGTTTAACGTCTACACCGCTCTGCAGCAGCAGCTGGAGTCAGCCAAGGCCAAGGTGCAGGAGCGCACTCCGGCCTTCACGGTGCTGAAGTGCGCCAGCGTGCCTATCAAGCCCGCCGGCCCCAAGAGGGTGCTGATGACCCTGCTGGTAGTGATGCTGGTGTTTGGCGCCACCGCGTTCCACATACTGAAAGGCAAAGAACTGCTCAAGAAGATATTGGGCAAGGGCGAGAGCCAAGGCAGCGAAGCGAGCCAAGGCGCAGAGGAGAGCCAAGAGTAGCGCGGCAAGCCGCCAGTTTGCGGGCAGCCCCAGCCGGCTGCGCGCCACCGAACACAGACCAATGCGACTATCCGGAGTTTCCAAGACCAACAAGAAGGTGCTGAGCAACCTCGCCTGGGCCGTAGCCGGAAAGACGGTGAACCTGGCGGGCACGCTGGTGCTCGGAATAATCGTGGCGAGATATCTGGGGCCGGAGCAGTACGGACTGATGAACTACGTGTTCAGCTACGTCTTCCTGTTTCAGGTGTTGGCGTGCTTCGGGCTCGACAACATAGAGATAAGGGAGGAGGCCAAGGGCAGCCTGCCCTACACCACGGTGATAGGCACCGCCTTCTGGATTAAGGCAGTGGCTGGAGCCGCGTGCATCGGTCTCTCGGTGCTGACGGCAGTGCTGATTGGCGAAGACAGTTTCACGGTCACCCTCATTGCGCTCTACTCTACCTATATAGTGTTCAACGCGTTTGTGGTGATAAGGAACTACTTCACGAGCATCGTGGAGAACAAGTACGTAGTAATGTCGGAGATATTCAGGACCTTTGCCGGCATAGGCATCAAGGTGGTCCTCCTGCTGCTCGACTGTTCGCTGATATGGTTTGTGGCGGCGTTCGCCTTCGACTGGCTGCTGCTGGCGGGCGGATACGTCTCCGCGTACAAGAACCGCGTGGGCAGCCTGAGAGAGTGGCGCTTCTCGATGCCCTGCGCCAAATATATGCTGAAGGAGTCGCTGCCGCTGCTCATCACCAATGCGGCGGTGATAATATACCAGCGCATAGACCAGGTGATGATAGGCCAGCTGCTGCCCAACAAGGCCAACGTGGGCTACTTCTCGGTTGCCGCCAAGTTTGTGGAGGTGATGATCTTCATACCCGCCACTCTGGCCAACACCATCTCGCCCGTGCTGGTGAGGCTGAGGAGCTCCGACCCCGACAGCTACCGGAGCAAGAGCCAGCACTTCATGAACGTGTCGCTGTGGCTCAGCATCATAATCAGCGCCTTGGTGTCGCTGGTGAGCTACTGGGTGATACTCCTTACCTTCGGCGAGGCGTATCTGCCGGCGGTGGCGATACTGCAGGTGCTGTCGTTCAAGACCGCCGCCTCGGCCCTGTCGAACACGGCAGGCGCGATGCTGGTGGTGGAGGGATTGCAGAAGTGGGTGTTCTTCCGCGACATTCTGGGCTGCCTGGCTTGTGTGGCGCTCAACTATTGGCTGCTGCCGCGATATGGCGCCATCGCCGCTGCGTTTGTGGCCATCATAGCCAACCTCGTGGCGGGCTACGTGGCCGACGCCCTGATACCCGCCTACCGCCATCTGTTTGTGCAGCAGACCAAGGCCCTCGTGCTGGGCTGGCGCGACCTGGTGCACGTAAGGACTCTGCTAAAAGGAAATGGTAACGACTAATAACGAGAAAGCAATGCCAGTAGACATCAACAATGACATAATAGACCTCAAGACACTCTGGAGGGTCATCAAGGAGCGCAAGAAGGCTTTCATCGCGCTGCAGGTGGTGGTGATAGCCGTGGTGTCGGTGATACTCGCCGCCACGCCCAAGGTGTATCAGGCCCACGTGGAGATAGCGCCCGAGATATCGTCGGACCAGAACGACAACGTGGCCAACATGCTGCGCCTGCTCACGCAGACCAGCATCGTCAACAAGGAGATTGACGCCATCTATCCGCTGATGTACCCCAACGTGGTGGAGTCGGAGAACTTCACCGCCGATCTGTTTGACGTGAAGATACACACGCTCGACGGCTCGGTCAACACCACATACTACGACTATCTGAAGAACCACACCAAGATACCCTTCTGGAAGTGGCCGATAAGGTGGGTCAGCCGACTGCTCAAGCCGGAGAAAGGCGGCAAGGGTCTTGCGACGGTGAAGAAGGAGGGCAAGACAGTGCTTCACCTCAATGCCGAGCAGGAGCGTATATTAAGGAAGATACAAGACAACACCGTATGCGTGGTGGACCGCAAGACGGGCATTCTCAATCTGGTAGTATCAGATCAGGACCCGCTGGTGTGCACGATTATGGCCGACACCATAGCCGAGCACCTGAAGCAAGCCATCATACTCTACCGCACCAACAAGGCGCGCACCGACTATAAGTTCACGGAGAAGGTCTACGAAGAGGCCAAGAAAAACTACGATGCGGCAAACAAGAAGCTGGTGGCATTTATGGACACGCACCGGGGCACAGACCGCGCCGACGTGCTGGCGCAGAAGCAAGACCTCGAACAGGAGGTGAGCACCAAGAAAGCCATGCTTGAGTCGAACGAGATACAGCGCTTCACCATACAGTCGAAGATACAGGAAAATACCCCCGTCTTCTCCATTGTCAAGAAACCATACCTGCCCAACGAGGCCACGTTCCCGAAAGCCGGGCTGACGATATTCTTCTCGCTGCTGCTCGCCAACATAGGCATGCTGATATATGTGTTCCGCAAGCGGCTCATCAAGATGATTGACTGACGGGACGGCAAGGCGCACACCGTAAGACAAAAACAAGGACATCAACCTGTAGACAACAGACAAGCAAGCAACCAACACCATGCTTCAGACATTAGCCGTATACATATCGCTCACCATCATCATGCTCTACCTAAGCTATATAGGCAGGGCAAAGCAGCAGTGGAAGTATATGGTCTATGCCGTGGTGCTGTACGCAGTGGTGTTCGGCATGAGGTATGGCGTGGGCGTGGACTACTTCAACTACCTCAACAACTACAACGCCTACAACACGAGCTCGGGCCAGTTTGGCGTGTCGCAGAACTTTGAGGCGGGCTTCGGGCTGCTGACCGGTTTCCTCGCCTCCATCCACGCGCACTACACCATCTACTTTGGCGTCATAGCCTTCTTGCAGCTCTTCTTCACCTTCCTGGCGCTCAAGGACGAGCATCGGCTGTATCCCTATCTCATCTTCTCGTTTATGATAGGCGCGTATTGGCTCAGCTACTCCAACTGTCTGAGGCACATCCTGGCCATGGGCTTGTGGATATGGGCCCTCAAGTTCATTACGGAGAAGAAAATATGGCAGTACTACCTCGCCATAGCCGTGGCGTGCTCGATGCACACCACCGCATTGGCGCTGCTGCTGTTCTACCCCATCTTCCGTTGGAAGCAGGAGTGGTTCCGCAATATCTATTTGGAACTCGCGCTGCTGGCGGTGGCAGTAGGACTGATGATGGTGAATCCGCTTCAGAGCCTGCTGAAGAATTTCGACACCCTCATCGCCATGGCTGGATATGAGGTATATCTGGACAGCGACCACGCCAACCAAATGGACAGCGAGGCGACGCTGGGTCTCGGCTTCATGGTCAGCCTGGTGATAAACATTCTGCTCATTGTCTACAGCAACAAGGTGAAGGAATTCTTCAAGTCGAAGTACCTCAACATCGCCTACGACCTGTTTATCATAGGCATCATGCTGAAGTACATCTTTATCAACAGCATGCTGTTTCTGAGAGCCAGCTACTACTTCATATATATGATTATCATCGTGACGGCGTTTACGATGTACTACGCGCGACAGAAGAACAAGCCCCTTTTCTACGCCCTCGCCGCCCTGCTGGTGGTGCTGTTCTTCGGCACCTTGCGCAGCGGCGACGACAACACGGCGTCGTACCTGTTCTTTTGGCAAAAAGAACTGTTCTACCTGAAATTCTAGACAGGTCAGGCAAGTATTTCCTTTGTTTTTAGTAACTTTGCAAAGACTTTGTTTGACGTTGCTTTCGCAGCAATGCGAGAGCGACGTGCTATAGCAATGCCAACGATTCGGAGCAAGCCTTTGGCATTTGTTCTTTAAAAAAACGTCGGACACACAAATACTGCCGCTCAAGACAAGACAGCCCATGTATAACATACCAGTGCTCTTCATATTCTTCAACAGGAAAGAGACAGCATTGAAAGCCTTTGGGAGGATCAAGGCCGCCAAGCCGGCTAAGCTCTATCTCTCACAAGACGGGCCGAGGGCTGAGGAAGGCGAAGCGGAGAAAGCGACGGTGGCCGAAGTGCGCTCTGCCATAACCAACCTTATCGACTGGGACTGCGAGGTGCACACGCACTATGCAGAGCAGAACCAAGGATGCGCCCTGGGCGTGAAGACCGCCATAGACTGGCTGTTTGAGACCGAGGAGTACGGCGTAATTCTGGAGGACGACTGCGTGGTATCCGACTCCTTCTTCCCCTTCATGGAGGAGATACTGACGCGCTACAAGGACGACCAGCGCATAGGCATGGTGGCGGGCTGCAATCCCATTGGCTCGTACCGGGAGACGCAGTACTCCTACTTCTTCTCGCGCTACAAGAGCTGCTGGGGCTGGGGCACGTGGAAGCGCGCCTGGGAGAACATGGACCTGGCGATGGAGTGGCGCGACAAGCACTGCGACGACATCATAGCCAACAGCGGCTACTACGGACAGAACAAGAGGAAATGGCAATATCAGCTGAAGTGCATAGACAACAAGTATGTGTCGGCATGGGACTGGCAGTGGTACTTCACGCTGGCGTCGCAAAACCAGCTGTGCGTATATCCGGCACAAAACCTCGTGTCGAACATAGGCAACGGCCACATGGCTACGCACACCTCGTTCGGGCCGATAACCTACGAGTCGCATGACTTGGATTTTCCGTTGAAAGCGCCTGCCTACGTCTGCCCCAACAGGAAGTTTGACGCGGCCTTTCTCAGGAAGGAGAAGTCGCTCAAGCAAAGGATACACAGAAGTGTGCCCAACAAACTCAAAAGAAAACTGAAAGACCTCATCAAAGCTTATGCGATACATAAAGACAGCCGCGGGAAAAGTACGGATAAAGACTAAGGCTTTATACCTCGGAGCTAAAAGAATCAACAAGGAAGTAGCCGAGGAGAACCTGCGCATACTGAAGAAGGTGCTGGACAACAAAGGTCTCAAGACGCCCCTAGCCTATGGCACTCTGCTCGGCGCCATACGCGACCACGACTTTATTACGCATGACGAGGACGTGGACCTGATAGCGAGGGGCGAGGACAAGCAAGCCTTTTTCGACACGCTGAAGGAACTGGAGGCAGAGGGCTTTGACGTGGTGAGATATGACAGGAGAGGACTGCTCTCCATCATGAGAAACGGCGAATATATCGACATATATTTCTTTGACCCGGACAAGGACGGACTGAGATATTGCAGCGGCTGCTATTGCCCCACAGAGTTTTTGGACGACGTAAGGCTGTATGAGTTCAAGGGCAGCGACTACTGGATTCCGAGCAACTACGAGGCTTTTTTGGTATTTATATACGGCAAGGAGTGGAAGACTCCCGTAAAGTACACCAACTACGACATGTCCGTGTGGAAGAGATGGCTGTTCTGTATCAAGGAGCACGGCAAAGAACTACTTCCCGATTCAGTATACCACTGCTTGGCAAAGAGGGCTGCAAGGAAAAAGGAGCTGCAGTACGTTTCGAAGCTTGAGCGCTACCGCAACTTCATAAAGGAGCAGCAAAACAGCGGCAATGCTGACTGAGCAGCACTGCGGTTGCAAACAACAAATTAGGATTTTTCGATTAGCGGAAGGCTGCCTGAAACACTGCTTTGCGGTTTCGGGTAGGCTAATTGCGTCTTTTCGGCTTTTCAGTGAAGGGCGGTATATAGTTTCCTGATAAAATAGAACAAGGCGAAAGAGGTGCGGAGAAGTTGCATCTTGGGACGCAGGAAGCGCGACGAGGGCGAGAGACTGAACTTGGCAAAGCGGCCTACGCCAGTGCTGCGCAGATAGCGGTAGCCCAAGCCGGGAGTCTGAGTGGTGTCTTTCACGAGGTTGAGGAACATGGTGTACATCATGTAGTCCAAGACCATGCGGTTGCCACCGCCGCCAAGCAAGCTGTCGCGAAACTCCGACACTTTCTTTACGGACTCTATCATTATGTCTATACGCTTTTTGGAAAAGGCGCGCGAGGCACTGCCGTCGCGACTGACAACTTCGTAGAGGTCTATGTTGAGGAAGCGTGTGCGGCTGGCGCAGTAGAAGGCATGTAGAGCAAAGATGGTGTCTTCGGAGTTGCGGACGCCCTGAAGAAAGCGTATGTTATTGTTGTCAAGAAAATCCCTGCGGAAGCACACTCCCCACACTGCGCCGTAGAGCAAGCCGCCATTGAGGACCTGCTCGCTGGTGTAGGCGATGCCCTCCCTGAACGAGCGGTGCCAGTTGTAGGCATAGCCGCCGTTGCGCAAGGAATTGCAAATGGTCATGTCGGCGGTTTCGTCGACGGCGGCAAGCAGGCGGCGGAGCGAGCCATCGACGAACTTGTCGTCGGCGTCGGCAAACATAAGGAACTCACCGCGGGCGTGCGCCATGCCGTTGTTGCGAGCTACAGACACGCCTTGGTTCTCCTGCTCCACAAGGACGATGTTGGGGTGGCTCGCCATGTAGCGGCGGACAATGTCGGCAGAGCCGTCGGGCGTACCATCGTTGACGCAGACAACCTCGAAGTCGGAGTCTGGCATACCCTGCGAAAAGATCGAGTCAAGGCAAGCCGGCAGGTATGCCTCTACATTATATATAGGTATTATGACGGACAACTTCATGGCTCAGGAGTTTGGAATGTTCAAGTTGAACGGGCAAGCCGCCACAAGCGCCTGCGGATTATAGTCGATGTCTTTGTAGGTTTTCAACTGCTCAGTGAAGCCCGGCAAGGTGGTGGCGGCAGTCATGACAAAGGCTGACGCGGTGTCGCGGCCTACGCCAGAGAAATAGTCCAGGAACTTGCAGTCGCCGCCGTTTACGCGGTCGGAGATTTTTATCCACAGATTGGGGATGCGGTAGGCATCGGACAATATGAGGCCGTGAAGCGAAGAGGACACCACACATTCGCAGCTGCATATCAAGTCCACCACCTCGTGCCAGTCTCCGTAGTGCGCAAAGTCGATGAGGCATACGTTGTCCTTGTTGCTCTCCACAAAGTTCATGACAAGCGGGTCGCTGAGATCGTGGATATGCGGTATGATGCCAAGTTTGTAGCGTTTCGTCACCTCGGGGCGGTAGACCAGGGGCAAGAGCAATGCGGGGTCACCGTAGACTTCGGGACATTCGACACCGTTGTGCAGCAAGTAGTCGCGCGTAATCTTGCCGCGAACGGCACAAACCTTCTTGGGCTTATTGGGCAAGGGGACTGCATCGGAGAGGATGCCGCTGCCCCAGATGACAGACTGGCTGTCAGTGAATCTGTCAATCAGCGAACCAATGACCAGATAGTTCTCTCGGGACGCGTGGAACCACGACTTGTAGATGCTCACGGGGCGACCCGTCAGTTCCTGAAGCATATATACGTTGAGCTCGTCGCCGAAGTTTCGCTTGCAAACCCCGTCGCGCCTGGCCAGTATCCAGCCGTTGAGCGTGATAGCGTCCTTTAACGCAGGGTGCAGGCAGCGGTAGAGCGTGTTGGCGAAGAGGTATTTGAACTTTTTCCAGTAACTGAGCAACATCATGGTTTCGTTATTTTGTTTTGGACAAGAGACTGCGGAGTTTGGCAACCACAAACTGGCGCTCGCTGCCGCTAAGTCCCAACAGATATGCGCTGACGGCTACCGAAGCCACCGAAAGCAGCACTACCGCCGCGGCATTCCACATAGAGCTGCCGCCAACGAAGTAGAGCGCCAGGGGCAGCACAGCGGCGGCGACCGTGACGACAAGGCCTCTGCCGCACACCTCGGCGAGATATTTGGCAACGGGAAGGTCAATCAAGCGCCTCACGATGAGTAGTCTGACAATGAAGGCAATGATGCAGATGCAGATGTGCACCACAAACACGGAATTGGGGTTGCCGCCCATGCGCAGCACCACGTAGGCAACCGGAACAATGAGCAGCAGTATGCCGCCAACGACAGACTGGTAGACTTTAATCCTGCCCGTGGCTGAGGCAGAAATCATCAGCGGATTGGCAACCGAATCGATGATGACCACAATGAGCATCAGCCGCAGGAACGACACCGTCCAGTCGGGCACGACGCCCAGCCAAAGGCGAAGCACAACCGGCGCCTCTATCATCACCGGCAGCGACAGCGCAAGGAGCAGGAAATAGGAAAACTTGGAACTGCTGAAGACGAGCCGGTGCATAGACTCCATCTCCTTGGCGGCGTAGGTCTTGACAATCTGCGGATTGACCGCCATCTGGAAATTTGAGGCGAACAGGCGTATCGCGCCGTCGACCTGGTTGGCAAGTCCGCGCGCCGCGTTGACCACGGGCCCGAAGAACATATTGAGCAAGACATTCAAGCCCTGGGAATACAAGACGGACGCCAAGTTGCCCCACAGGTTCCAGCCGGCAAACGAGAACACTTCGCCAAACAGTTTCTTCTCTAACACCAGTCTGGAGCGGCTCTCCCTGAAGTTCTTGAAGCAGTAGCCCATATATGTAAAGAAGATGCCGCACTGCACCACGAGCAACAGCAGGCCGTAGAGGATGAGTTTGTCGGCGTGGCCGATGCCCAGCAGGAAGACAATAAGCAGTTTGAGGCACACCTCCACGATGGAGATGTAGGCGAACGCCGACATTTTCTCATGAGCGATGATGTCGGCGTTGAAAGGGATGCTCATCACTGTGAACACGGTAGAGACGGCTGAAAACTGGAAGACCCAGAAGGCAGCGTCCATGCGGTCTTCGGGAATGACCATCTTGTTGTAGAGGAGCCACAGTCCCACGGACTCAATCAGCACGAGCACCGCGAGAGCCATGACGACGTGGGTCAGCACGCAGGTGGAAAAGACTTTGTTGAGGTTGCCGTCGTCCTTGCCGAGCGAATAGGAGATGAACCTCTGGGTGGTGGAGCTCATCGAGGAGTTGAGGAAGCCAAACATCGCCACCACGCCTGCCACCACGTTGAAGACACCAAAGTCCTCAACGCCCAGTTCCCTCAAGACCACCCTGCTCATGTAGAGGGTGACCGCCATGATAAAAATCATGCGGATGTAGAGGAACATTGTGTTCTTGGCCAGCCGGGTGTTGTCTGCCTTGTATTCTCCCATGACGCCCTACCCTTTCAAGTCGGGGAATCAGTATTTCCGGAATTTCAGTACGGCTTCATCGCTCGTGAGCACCATGTGATGGTTGCTCAGCTCGATGTGGAAACGCCCGGAGGCAGGCACGCCATACTGGGCGAGGTCGGTAAGCGGCACCTCGTTATCTTTCGGACGCGCGTAGACCTTGCCAATAAAGAGCGAGTCGCCCTGACGGGAAAAGCGCGAGAGGTAGGCGTTGGCGCCGCTGCCACGACTGAAGCCCATGAGGTCGAGCTGGACAGAATAGAATATGAAATTCTGCTTTGTTGCCACGATGGTACCTTCGGGGAGCGTCTTCCACTCCGTGAGCTGCCACTTGCCGCCAAAATCTCCGTTGTCGTCAATTTTGTCGCACGACAACAGCGTCATGGCGCAACACAGCAATATCATTGTTTTAAGGAGTATCTTCATTTCTTATGGGATTTATTTAGCATGCAGTTTGACATTATACAAGAATCCTATCTGTACGCCGTTGGAGTTGCCAAGGAGTTTGCCGCCGTTGTGTCCGTATGCCAGCGTCACGCCGCAGTTTTTGAGCCACGCAGGCCTGTAGGCGGCCTGCACAAACATGGTCCAGCCCTCCTGCGGGTCTATGAGGGGCATGGCGTATGTTCCCCAGCTCTTTTCGTAGCTGAACAGCAGTTTGTAGTCCAGCCCCTTGAGAGGACTGCCGCTGATGCCCACGTGGTGCGCCTGAATCCTGTTGTGCGTGAAACTGATTGACCCGTTGTTGTAGAGCGGAGAAATGAACAAGCCGTTTCCCATTCCGAAACCAGCATGCTGCCAGCCGCCGTAGAGCCCATGGTTGTAGTAGTTGTCGAGAGCGCTTATCTGGTCGGGTATTATAGAGGTCTCGTCGTGGTAGATAGGGCCGCTCTGGTCTTTGGACGTGAGATATTCGTAGAGCACCGTCGACACCACGGGGTTTTTGGGCAGGTTGATTTCTGCTCCGAGCATGATGTCCTTCCAGCCATACTGCCAGAACATCTGGCTCTCGTCCTCAAACATGTGCTGGGCGTAGAGTTTTGCGTTCCAAGCTTTTGCGGGGTTGTCTTCATTGCCGTAGTACTGCAGGGCGAGATGCCAAGCCCCCACTGTGTTGCCCTCCTTGTTGGGATAGTCGCCGTCGGTGGGGTCTGAGCCGCCGGGGATAAACACGTTCCAGAAACTGCTAAGGCCTGAGGGCAGTTTCATTTTGCCGCTGGAGCCTGAGCGATTGTATACGGTGCCGGCAAACTGGCTGCTCATCTCGAGGCCTCCAGTCAGCGTGAGCGGCAATTTGCTCTTGTTGCCCAGTCTCACGAAGCCCGCCTTGCTGTGATAGAGCGAGTTCTTGGAATAGAGGTTGCCCGTGCTGCTCACAAAGTCGCGCTGCCACTTGTTGTCTGTGTACATGCCATAGCTAATGTGGGCGCGCAGAGCCAGCCAGCCCTTGGTGCCGGGAACAGTCCAGAAGTCAGGCAGTTCCAGTCGCACCTGCGGTATGGGGCGGGCGTTGACGCCGTTGACCAGTCCGCCGCTCGACAGATTGGTGTTGAGCAGTTCGGACGGGCGCTCCTTTTGTCCCAACGACAGCCGCACCTTCTTATATTGCACGTCGAGATAGAGTTCCTGAACGACCCAGTCCCATTTTTTAGTCACGACGTTAGACAGTTCGAAGCCCCAGCCGGCCTTCCACTTGCGGCCCTCGTCACCCTCCATGCCGCGCTTGACGCTGCGCCGCCAGATGAAGGCGTTGTTTTCTTCGGTAGAGAGTCCGTAGTGGTTGTTGGTCATCCAGTAGGGAGCGTAGTCGCCGCCTCCGAACATGCCCGTCGCCTCGGTGCGAAACTCGACGGTGTCGCACAAGTGCTTCAGCAAGGAGTCTGCCTTGCCGGTAGTGGACACGGCACCCAGTGCCAGTGTCAGCAGTAGTGTATGTCTGTAGTTTTTCATCACGGTATTCTATGTTTCTGAAAAGTCCAAGTCTTCGGCCAGCGGATAGAGGAAGTCGTTGTAGGGGAAGCGCTGCACGTGCAGCTGCCTTACGCAGCGGTAGAGCGTTTCGCGAAACTCCGCTATGCCCTCTTTGCGCAATGCCGAAACAAACACGCAGTCCTTGCCCAGCTGCGACAGCCACGACTGCTTGAGTTCCTCCATCGTCATGTTTTCCTTTGTGGCCTCGGTGAGGTCGTCCTCGTCCTTGGGCACGTATGTGTAGGCGTCTATCTTGTTGAATATTATCAGCCGCGGTTTCTCGGCGCAGCCCAGTTCCGACAAGGTCTTGTCCACCACCGTCATCTGCTCCTCAAAGTCAGGATGGCTGATGTCCACCACGTGGAGCAGCAAGTCAGCCTCGCGCACTTCGTCGAGCGTGGATTTGAACGACTCCACAAGGTCGGTGGGCAGCTTGCGTATGAAGCCCACCGTGTCGCTGAGCAGGAAGGGAAGGTTCTGCAGCGTCACCTTTCGCACCGTGGTGTCGAGCGTGGCGAAGAGTTTGTTTTCGGCAAACACTTCGCTCTTCGACATGAGGTTCATCAGCGTAGACTTGCCCACGTTGGTGTAGCCCACCAGCGCGACGCGCACCATGCGGCCGCGGTTTTGCCTCTGCGTATTCTTTTGGCGGTCTATCTCCTCCAGTCTTTTCTTGAGCAGTGACACGCGGTTGAGGATGATACGGCGGTCCATCTCCAGCTGCGTCTCACCAGGGCCGCGCAGTCCCACCGAGCCTTTTCCGCCGCCCGAACCCGAGCCGCCGCCCTGGCGCTCCAAGTGAGTCCACAGCCTGTGCAGGCGGGGCAGCATGTAGCGGTACTGCGCCAGTTCCACCTGCGTCTTGGCGTTGGCGGTCTGTGCCCTCATGGCGAAGATGTCGAGGATGAGCGTGGTGCGGTCGAGAATTTTGGTCTTCAGTTCCTTCTCTATGTTCTTCAGCTGGCGCGCCGACAGTTCGTCGTCAAAAATCACCATGCCTACTTCGCGGTCAGCCTCCGCCTCCGCCTCTATGTACTCCCTTATCTCCTGCAGTTTGCCGGAGCCGACATAGGTGGTCGTGTTGGGTCCTTCAGCCTTCTGCGTGAAGCGTTTGACGGTCTGTGCCCCTGCTGTTTCTGCCAGGAACTCCAGTTCGTCGAGGTATTCGTTGGTCTTGCGCTCGGGCTGCTGCGGGGTGACGATGGCCACGAGCACAGCTGTCTCAGTCTGAGCCTGCGACAAGATAAATTCTTTCATTATTTCTTTTGAGGATCAAAAATCCGTCGTCGGGTGCGGGCGTTACTTCACCTGCACCACGAGGTATTTGCTCACGCTCCAGAACAGAGACGGGTCGGTGATGTGGAGCGTATACTTCTTGTTGGCATCCCTCTCCAGCGCGTATGACGACGACGGGTGGGTGGTCAGCAGGCGTGCGCTCTTGGAGCCCAGCGGAATGCGCTTCACGGTGCGTATGTCTATCTCGGTAAGATAGTTCTTGTTGAAGCCCTGGGTCAGCACGTCGCCCTTCTTCAGTATGTTGTGTTCTTTCAGTTCCTTCTTGGTGCCAAACACATACCACGCCTTGTTGAGGTCTTTGTCCTGCTGGCTGATGGTGCGCGCTTTGGCTTCGTTGGCCTGTGAGAGGTTCTCCTTGTCCTGCTGCAGGTTGGTGTTTTCGCTGTTGAGCTTGGATATCTCGGTAGCCTGCTCCATTATCTTGCTGTCCTTCTGTGCAAGTTCGACAGTCATCTTCTCTATCTGCGCGTCCTTCTCCGCCACTTGTTGCTGCAGGCTCTCAATGGTCTTTTGCAGGTTTTCGGCATTGATGTTTGAGTTGTGGAGCTGTTGCTGCAGCTGCTCAATACGGCTGCGGTTCTGGTCCATAATGCGCTGTATGTACGCAATGTTCTCCCGGATGTCCTCCGTAGCGGAGCTTTCAGTGCTTGACTTGAGGGTGTTGATGCGTCCCTGCGCCTCCGTAATCTGGCTCAGGCCCTCCTGAATGTCGTTGATGGTGCCCAACAAGTTGTTTATCTCAGCGTCCTTTTGGTTAAGGATTCTGTTTACGGAGTCTTCGTTTGAGTTGCTGACGGTCTTGGTGCCGCCATTGCCGCATGCCATCAGCATCGGCACAATCGCTAACAGTAAGATTGTCTTTTTCATAACTATTGTGCAATTTAGTCTTTGTCTGTTTGTGTATTGTTGTCTGTATTTTCTTTTGTTTTAGCCCCCACTATTATCACGAACTCGCCCTTGGGTTCATTGGCCTTGAAGTGCTCTATCGCATCGTCAACGCTGCCCCTAACGACCTGTTCGTGGATTTTGCTTATTTCCCTACACACCGCTACTGGGCGGTCACCCCCCAGAAATTCCTTGAATTGTTCCAATGCCTTCAGCACCCTGTAGGGCGACTCGTAGAACACAATCGTGCGCTCCTCGCTGGCCAAGGCCTTGAGGCGGCTCTGCCTGCCCTTCTTCTGAGGCAGGAAGCCCTCGAAGACGAACTTGTCGCAAGGCAGTCCCGAAGCCACCAGTGCCGGCACAAACGCCGTAGCGCCCGGCAGGCACTGCACCTCTACGCCGTTCTTGACGCACTCCCTGACCAGCAGAAAGCCGGGGTCGCTGATGCCCGGGGTGCCGGCATCGCTTATCAGCGCCATGGTTTGTCCCGCCTTCAGTCGCTCCGTCAGTTGCTCCACCGTCTTGTGTTCGTTGAACTTGTGGTAGCTCTGCATCGGGTTGTGGATATCGTAGTGCTTCAGCAGGACACTCGATGTGCGGGTGTCTTCAGCCAGTATCAGGTCTGCCTCTTTCAGCACCTTCAAGGCTCTGAGCGTGATATCCTCCAGATTGCCTACGGGTGTCGGAACAATGTACAACATAAATGCAAAAGTAATCAAAGTTTCTGTAGAATACGAAATTTTAACTCGATTTTAACTAGCTTGTTTTGGATTTACACAACCTTATCATTAACTTTGCCAATGGATTACAACTTAAGCAGTTCCTATGCGCAAAACTATCACCTTCGACTCTTTCATACGCACCGCCACCACCATCGTGGGTATAGTTTTGCTTGTCAAGGTCATTGATTATCTGAGCGCTGTGCTGCTGCCCTTCTTTGTGGCGTGGTTCGTGGCCTATCTGATTTTCCCGCTTGTGAGTTTCTTCCAGTACAAGCTCAGGCTGCACTACCGCGCGCTTGCCATAGCCGTCACCATGGTCGTGCTGCTGGCGGTGGGCGCCCTGCTGGTTTGGCTCGTCGTCCCGCCCATCATCGAGGACTGCGACGAATTCATCAAGGTGGCGCAGTCATACATCGACAAGACCACCCACCGCAGCGGCATAGAGACCTTTGTGGCGCGGTTCTTCAACGACATCAACATCACCAACATCTTCAGCAACAAGGATTTGGTTGAAACCGTGCGCAGCCTTCTGCCCAAGGTGTGGAACGTAGTGCAGCACGCCGCCGGCGTGATAATCTCCATCATTTCGTGGGGCATCTCCGTGTTGTATCTTTTCTTCATCCTCTACGACTACGAGCGCATCGCCCACGGATGGCGCAAGCTGGTGCCCGCCCGCTACCACGCCCGCGCCAACGCCTTGTTCAAGGACCTGGAGCAGGGCATGAACACATACTTCCGCGGCCAGTTTCTCATCGCCGTCTGCGTAGGCGTGCTCTATTGCGTCGGCTTCACGATTATCGACTTTCCCCTTGCCATTCCCTTGGGCATACTGGTGGGCATCTTGAGTTTCATTCCCTACCTCCATGCCCTGGGTCTGATACCCGCCATTCTCTTTAGCGCCATCAAGGCCGCTGAGACAGGCCAGAACTTCTGGCTCGTAGTCATCTCGGTTCTTGCTGTGTTTGTGGTGGTGCAGGCCATCCAGGACCTTGTCCTCACGCCCAAGATAATGGGCAAGGCCATAGGTCTGCCGCCGTTTCTCATCTTCCTGTCGCTGTCGGTGTGGGGCTACCTCCTCGGCATCATCGGCATGATTGTCGCCCTGCCGCTCACCACGCTGCTCTTCTCCTACTACAAGCGATACATCTCCAAAGCGGAATAACAACAACAAAATGAAAAAGACTTTACTATCACTCACCCTCGCCGCCTTCGCAGTGTTGTCCATTGCGCAGACGTCGTCAAAGGGCACCTCGTCGGCGTATGGCGTCATCAAGCGCTTCTGCGGCGACAAGGGCATCAGCCTGAAGCTCAAGCGCACCTCCCCGTCCGCAAACGACCAGTTCACCTACTCCGTCGACGGCAAGGGTGTGCTCAACATTCAGGGCACCTCCCCCGTGGCTCTCTGCCGCGGCTTCTACGACTACATACGCTCCCACGGCTACGGCATCTGCTCGTGGAGCGGCAACCGCCTCGACTTGCCTGCCCAGCTGCAGCCGCAAGAGGCCAAGACGGTCAATTCGCCCTACCAGCACCACTATTATTATAATGTAGTGACCTACGGCTACACCAACCCCTACTGGGACTGGAACCGCTGGGAGCAGGAGATAGACTGGATGGCGCTCCACGGCATGGACATGCCCCTGGCGCTCGTGGCCAACGAGGCCATCTCGGCACGGGTGTGGAAGAAGCTCGGACTTACCGACGACGAGATTCAGCAATATTTTGTCGGCCCCGCCCACCTGCCATGGATGCGCATGGGCAACATCAGCGGCGTAGACTCGCCCATGCCCGCCTCGTGGCACAAGGACCAGATAGCACTGCAGCACAAGATTCTCGACCGCATGCGCTCGCTCGGCATGAAGCCGATATGCCCGGGCTTTGCGGGTTTCCTGCCGCCACAAATAAAGAGAATTTATCCCGACGCCAACGTGGTGATGTCCGAGTGGGCTGGTTTCCACAACTGGATGCTCATGGCCGACGACCCGCTCTTCGTCAAGATAGCCAAGATGTTCATTGAGGAGTGGGAAAAGGAATTCGGCAAGTGCGACTACTACATAGCCGACTCGTTCAACGAGATGTCGGTGCCCTTCCCTCCCAAGGGCACCCAGGAGCGCTACGACAAGCTGGCGCAGTACGGCAGCGCCGTCTACGAGGGCATACACAGCGCCAACCCCACTGCCACGTGGGTCATGCAGGGCTGGATGTTCGGCTTCACCCGCTCCATCTGGGACTATGAGTCCTTCTCTGCCCTCATGCGCAACGTGCCCGACAACAAGGTGCTCATACTCGACATGGCAGAGGACTACAACTACCATTTGTGGAAGAACACCGCCAACTGGGAGTACTTCAGGGGCTTCGACAACAAGCAGTGGGTCTACTCCACCATACCCAATATGGGCGGCAAGACAGGCATGACCGGCATCCTTGAATTCTATGCCAACGGCGGCCGCCTCGACGCCTTCAAGTCGTCCAACAAGGGCAACCTGGTGGGCTACGGCACCGCGCCCGAGGGCACCGAAAACAACGAGGTGGTCTACGAGCTCATCTGCGACGCCGGCTGGACAGCCGACAGCATCAGCCTCCGCCAGTGGCTCGACAACTACACACAGAGCCGCTACGGCAAGACCGACCCCGCCATCACCGCCTATTGGAACGAAATTACCCGCTCCGTCTACGGTCACTTCACCGACCACCCGCGCTTTGTGTGGCAGCTGCGACCGGGCCGCAGCACCAAGGGCACCTATCAGATAGACTCGCTCTTCTTCACCGCCATAGAGAAATTTGCCCAGGCTGCCCCGCGCCTGAAGAACAGTCCCCGCTACGTCGACGACCTCGTGGAACTCTCCGCACAGTATGCCGGCGGCAAGATGGAGGTGCTCATGCAGAGCATACTGCAGGCCGCCATGTGGGACGAGGTCAAGAAGGTCGACTCCATCCAGGCTCTCTTCGACAAGATAGCCCTCGCCGCCGACCAAGTCCTCGCCGCCCACCCCGTCTACAACCTGCAGCGCTGGATTGACTTCGCGCGCTCCCACGCCACCACCCCCGACGAGGCAGCCTACTACGAGAAGAACGCCAAGCGGCTCGTCACCATCTGGGGACCGCCCGTCAACGACTACTCCGCACGCATCTGGTCGGGCCTCATCCGCGACTTCTACAAGCCACGCTGCGACGCCTACTTCAACAGCCTCAAGACCGGCCAGCCGTTTGACTACGCCACCTGGGAGGGCGACTGGGTCGAAAACTCCAAGGGACTCTCTCCCGTCACTCCACCCGCCGACGTTGTCCAGGCGTGCCTCGACCTCATACAGTTGGCCAAGCCCGTCTACCACAAGTCCACGGTGCTCGCCGACGAGCGCCAGCTCGGCACCTGGATTCCCTCTATGGTCTCCAGAGAGTGGAAAGAGGTGGAGTGGACAGTGCCCGTCAGCGAACTCAAGGGACTGCTGGGCGTCAGCTTCCGCTGGGTGCGCGGCGGACAGAAACTCGAAATCAACAAAGTCTCGCTCGAGGTCGACGGCCAGACGGTGGCTGTCAACGAGCACTTTGGAGAAACCGGCATCCGCAACAAGAACAACGACTACCGCCTCGACCTGCCTGCACAGCTGGGCGGCAACAACGGCGTCACACTGCGCGCCGTGGTACGCAGCACCAACGACTGCGAGTCGTTCGGCAAAGTAATAATGATACACAAATAACAAACATACCTTTATGAAAACAACCAACACGCTCCGGCTCCTTGCAGCCGCCCTCCTGCTCTCCGCAGCGGCGACCACGCGGGCTGACTACACCTCGCTCACTGTGAAGGAAACCGCCGGCACATGGACCTCCTTCGGCCTCAAGGGGCTCAAGGTGACCTTCTCTGCCGACAATATCACTGTGGCCAACGCCGAAATGAAACAGACCTACCCCATCGGCGACGTATGGTCGCTGCAGCTCACCGACCTGCCCACGGGCATCAACGGCGCCACCACCGACGGCCAGTCGTCTGACTTCATCGTCAGCACCGACCGCGGTCGCATCAGCGTCACTGCCCAGCCCGGCACACCCGTGCGCGTCTACAGCGCCACCGGCCAGCTCTGCGCCACGCTCAACATCGACGGCGGCACACCAGCCGCCATTGGCAACCTCGCGCCGGGCATCTACATCGTGCGCGCCGGCAACAAAACCCAAAAATTAATAATCAAGTAAATCCTGTGTCATGAAGAAAACCATCACAGCACTGCTGCTTGCCACACTGCCCCTCTTGTCGAGCCTCGCGCAGTCACTGGCTCTCTATACCAAGGGCGGCATCACCATCCTCGCCAACGGTGACGAAGCCGGCGAGATGCTCGTCAGCGGAGGACAAATCACCATGGGCGACTGCACCTTCAATATTGCCGACCTCGACAGCCTCGTCTATCTTGACAGCTCCTTCGACCCGCTCAACGTGCAGGTCAGCTATGCCGGAGCCAAAAGCTACGTCACCGTGCCCCTCTCGCTCATGCCGCAGCTTGCCATCACGCAAGACGGAGCCTACGTAGACATCACCTCCACGGCTGCTGCCGACCCCGAAATAACCTACACCCTCCAGGGCACCACCACCGACGGAGCCTTCCAGCTCAACGGCAGCTACAAGTGCGGAGTGGTGCTCAACGGTGTCAACATAACCAGCAAGAAGGGTGCCGCCATCTACATCAAAAACGGAAAGCGCATTGACGTGCAGCTGGCCGACAACACCGTCAACACCCTCGCCGACTGCACCGGAGGCCTCCAGGACGCCTGCTTCCACATCAAGGGACACCCCGAGTTTAAGGGCGCCGGCACACTCAACATCACCGGCAACACACGCCACGCCTACAAGAGCGGCGAATACACCCTGCTCAAGCGCTCCACCGGCACCATCAACATCCTCGCTGCCGAGTCCGACGCCATGCACATCGGACAATACTTCCAAATGCGCGGCGGACAAATCAACATCAAGTCAGGCGTTAAGGGCGACGGAATACAAGCCGAGTTCGACGCCGACTCCACCAAGGAAAACAACGGCATGGTACTCCTCGACAGCGGCATCGTCAACATCAACATAGCCGCCGACGACGTCAGCGGCATCAAGTGCGACTCCACCTTCACCTGCAACGGCGGCCAATACACCATCGACATGAGCGGCCGCGGAGCCAAGTGCATCGACGTGAACCACGATGCCTACATCTACGCCGTCACCTCCACGCCCGTCTTCAACCTCACCGCCTCCGGCGACTACCTCACCGTTGTGGAAAACGGCGTGTCAGACAAGAAGAAGAGCACCTGCTTCAAGGTCGACGGCAGCCTGTACTTCCATGCCGGAACCATCACCACGCAGGCCACAGGCGAAAAGGCCCGAGGACTCAAAATCAAAGGCGACTACTACTACGTTCCGTCAAAGGCAACCCTCACCCCCAACACGCCCAACGTCGACGGCGCCATAAAAATAATGTCAGAATAATCTCCCCCTCCAGCTGCCGGCACCCGTCCGCAGCAACCCAACCACTGACACCAACCAAGCACAAAAGCCCGAAGCTTTGCCCACCACAAAGCTTCGGGCTTTTTTTAATTATTGCAGTCCGCTAAAACCCTCTAACATTCGAACCGCTGAACCTCCTGTCCCCAAAAAGTCTTTTTCGTGAAAATTAGCACAGTTCGTGTGCACCTCATTTCCAGTGTGTTACGTTTCGTGCGCACTTAAGAATTTTTAAGTAGTACTTGAGCGATTGA
>CAVGQS010000016.1:0-22740 GCA_963631415.1 Lactococcus garvieae
GGCCATAACAGGCCATGATGATCAAATTTCATTGGCAAAGGTACCGATAAATATTATAAAAAACAAAAATGATATTTATAAAAAAGAATGGATTTATGGAGATATATAAAGTAAACATACGATAGGCAATGATTTCATCAGAAGAAGCGATCTCGTTTATTAAAACAAATTTGATTGAACTTATAGAAAGTGGTACACTGAATGGGAGTTATCAGCAATCAAATACAACAATTTCATTCTATGTTTATAGAAATGCATCAGAAGAATTGCCCTTATTGACTTTAAGAACGAGTGACCATAGACCAACATTACAGAACTATCTTTATTCTCGAAATCCTATGCCGTCTGAAACTGATGATACTAACTTAAGTATAGAATTTTACAAGCCAAAGATAGGTAGAAACAATCTTAGATTTAGAAACAGATTAAAGAATAGCATAAGCATACCCGTTGGTGCAAATGTACCAAACCCTTTCACGGTGTCGTCATATTCATATTCACCGCAAAAATTAGATATAGATGATATTAAAATCATCTATGAATCAATTTTGGAATGGATTTTTGCGCAACCAAGACAAACTTTTATAGACCCTTTTGCAAATACGGCAAAAAAGGCAAAAGTTTCAATAAAGACAGTCATGATAAAAGTCTCTGTAGCGCAAAATATTTCAATGGACAAGGATGGACTTTGGGTTGCGGCAAATGAAGATGGCGCAGACTTTATATCTGAATCAAGACAAAATAAAACAAAACACAATATAATATGAAACGAGTAATTAGATTAACTGAAGGAGACCTTCGAAGAATGATTAAGCGCCAGACGTAACGCGCTGAAAATGAAGCGTGCTCAAATCCCTCTTCTTTTTACGAAGAACGCTTTTTACCTGCTAAGCCGAAAAACAAAAAAAGCCGGAGGCTCTCCACGGGTGGGAGAACCTCCGGCTTTATCGGGTAAAGTTCGGACTTTGTTGAGTGGCGCTTGGGCTTTATTGGTCAAAGTCGTCGCTGTTGCTGCTTTCTTCGTTGGCAAATGGGTTGAAGTTGCCTGTGCTGGACTTGGAGTCTGTGTTGCCCTGGTTGCTCGAGCCTGGTCGGCGCGAGGGGCGCTTGCCCATGTTGGGTCCGCCTTGGCCGGGACCGCCCTTGCCAGGCTCCGGACGCACGCCGCCCTGTTTGCCCTCACCGCCGGGACCTCTCTGGCGCTGCGGCTGCACGCGGAGCCACAGTTGGCTGGTGGGAGTCTGCTTGCCTGCCTCCATGTAGTCTATCATGAGCCACATCGGGCCTTCGAGCCTGAATCTGTAGACGGTGCTGTCGTTCATGGTGGAGTCAAACCTCATGGCGAGGCGGTGCTCCACGTAGGTGGTGTCGGAGAGTTTCTCTATCCTGCCCTGCTTCTGGATGAAGCAAGCGCCCTCCGACGGGATGCCGATGTTCTGGAATCCCAGTTCCTGGTCAATCACTTTCAGTATGGGCAGCAGCGAGAGCTGCGGCTGGTTGTCTTCTCCAGGCGTGAGGGTGCAGAGCTGCCATGTTCCGTTGAGCGTGGGCTGGAAGCGGCGTGACCCTCTGTCGCCGCGTTGCGGTCCGCCCTGCGGTCCCTCTTGGGCGCTGGCGGCAATGCTGGCTATGCAGCAGAGCGCTGCCAGCACAAAAATCTTCGTCATCTTCATAGGCGTAGTGGTATTGTCGTTATTTGTAAAGTTTTCAACAAACAATGTGCTTGTTGTGTGCAAACTTAGCGAAAAAAAATCTGTTTGTGGCAAAACGCGCCTTAAATAATATAAAAAGGTATAGCCGGGGAGTGCCTCAACCGGCATGGCCTGGGCGTCAGCGCCGTTTGTTGCGGGGGTGGTGGAGGAGGATTTCTTCGCGCAGGCGGGTGCTGTCGATATGGGTGTAGATTTGGGTGGTGGCTATGCTTTCGTGGCCGAGCATGGCCTGGATGGCGCGGAGGTTGGCGCCGCCCTCGAGGAGGTGGGTGGCGAAGGAGTGGCGGAAAGTGTGGGGCGAGACGTTGCGGGTGATGCCCGCCTTGGCGCAGAGTTCCTTGATGAGGTGGAAGACCATGATTCTGCCGATGTTCTTGATGCGGCGCTTGACGGTGATGAAGACGTAGTCCTGGTATTCGGGCGGTATCTCCCACTGGTTGCGGTCGAGGAAGTAGAGCCTTAGTTCCTTGATGGCCTTGGCGGAGATGGGCACGAGGCGCTCCTTGGCCCCCTTGCCCTTGACGCGGATGAACTCCTCGTCGAGGTAGAGATTGGAGAGCTTGAGGTCGCAGAGTTCGCTGACGCGCAGTCCGCAGCTGTAGAGCGTCTCGATGATTGCGCGGTTGCGCTGTCCCTCGCGCGTGTCGAGCCTTACGGCGTCTTCTATGCGGTCTATTTCTTCGGGCGACAGCACTTCGGGCAGATGCAGGCCCACCTTAGGCGACGCGAGCAGTTCGCTGGGGTCGGCGTCGATGCGGTCTGTCAGGAGGAGGTGTTTGTAGAATGTGCGCACGCCCGAGAGGATGCGTGCCTGCGAGCGGGCGTCGAGTCCTATGTCGTGGAGCGCGGCAGAGAAGCGGTGGAGGTCGTCGATGGTGGCAGCGAGCGGTTCGATGCCCTCGGTGGCGCAGTAGTCGAGGAGTTTGCGTGCGTCGCGCATGTAGGCGTCGAGCGTGTTGGCCGACAAGCCGCGCTCCAGCCTCAGGTAGATGGAGAAGGGGCGGAGGTAGTCGTCCTCCCATTGTGGCGGTATGGAGGGCAGTGCCGGCTGCTCGGAGTCAATAAATTGTGCTGACATGGCAAAGAGTATGGATTTTTGTTCCTAAATTTGCGCCAAAGTTACGAAAAGGCGGCAAGAGACGATGCCGCCAGCGTCAAAAAACATTAGGAAGATGAAGATACTTATCCTTAACGGGCCCAACCTGAACCTGTTGGGCGTGAGAGAGCCGGCGGTTTACGGCAGCTCAACCTTTGCCGACTACTACGACAAGTTGGTGGCCATGTATCCCGACGTGGAGCTGTCGTATTATCAGAGCAACGTGGAGGGTGAGCTGATAAACAAGATTCACGAGGCAGGCTTCTCCTACGACGGCATAGTGCTCAACGCCGGCGCCTACACCCACACCTCTGTGGCTCTGCTCGACTCCATCAAGGCGGTGACGACGCCCGTGATAGAGGTGCACATCTCCAACGTGCACCAGCGCGAGGAGTTCAGACACAAGTCCATGATTTCGGCAGGGTGCCGCGGCGTGATATGCGGTTTTGGCCTCACGTCCTACCGCCTGGCTATCGAAGCGATAGTGAATCCCTGATGCAAGACCTGACGGACTACATCGAGGCTCACGTAGACGCGGAGCACCCCTACCTCTATAAGCTCTACCGCGAGACCAACCTCTACCTGCTGCGTCCGCGCATGGCTTCGGGCCACGTGCAGGGCGTGATGCTGAGGATGCTGGTGGAGATGATAGGGCCGCGGCGCATACTCGAGATAGGCACCTATACGGGCTACTCCGCCCTCTGCATGGCGTCGGGGCTGCAGGACGGCGGCATGGTCGACACCTACGAAATTAACGATGAAATGGAGGATTTCACGCGTCCGCGCATCGAGGCTTCGCCCTGGGCTGACAAGGTGAGACTGCACATTGGCGACGTGCTGAAAGAACTGGCGGGATCGAGCGAGCGCTACGACCTCGTGTTTATTGACGGCAACAAGCGGCAGTATCCGGAATATTACGAACTGGCGCTGGAGCTGCTCAGCGACGGCGGCTATATACTGGCCGACAACACGCTGTGGGACGGCCATGTGGTAGACCCCGCCTACGACCACGAGCCCCAGACCGTAGGCGTAAGGAAATTCAACGACATGGTGGCACGCGACGCAAGGGTAGAGAAGGTGATACTCCCCTTGCGCGACGGGCTTACTTTGATAAGGAAGCGATAGTGACCGAAAGGCGGCCGCAGACTATAATATAAGGAAGCGGCAGTAGGCTAAGCCTATGATTGCTCCTGCCTACTTTTTCTGCTTACCGATAGGTTTCGTGTTGCGCTTGGCAGGAGTGAACGGCAGTTCGTAGTCGCGGTTTTCGTAGTCGATGAGGAGGTCGGTAGAGTCGTTGGGGTGCGTGTCTATCTCGGAGTCGATTTCTCCCTTGAACACTTCTACTTTTACCTTGGCTATGCCGGCGGCAATCATGCCGAGTTTTTCGGCTGCGCCCCACGACAGGTCAACGATTCTGCCGCGTCCGAAGGGTCCGCGGTCGGTAACTTTCACTATTACAGTCTTGTGGTTTTTGAGGTGCGTCACCTTGAGCAGTGTGCCGAAGGGGTGAGTGCGGTGTGCGCAGATCATGCTGTCCTTGTGGTAGCGCTGGCCGTTGGCCATCTTGCTGCGCACGGTTTTGGCATAGAACGACGCGATGCCCACTTGCTGAGCCGTGGCCGTGAGGCTGGTGCAGCAGAGCAGGAATGCGATGGCTAAAACGAGATGTCTTGTCTTCATGGATACAGGTTTTAGTGGTGGTTTTATGGTGTAAGCCTCTTGTTGAGGACGAGCAGCAGCGGAATGGCAACGACGACGGCTGCCGCCAGGACTATATATATATAATAAGGTATAGGGAGCAGGCTTGTGAGGGTGGCGTCTTGGGGCAGGAAGCGGAGCATCAATACCGCAACGAGGTTGTTGCAAATGTGGCACACGACCGACGGCCAGATGCTGCGCGTCTTGACGTAGAGCCACGCCAGGTAGAGTCCCAGCAAGAAGGCGCTGAGCGACTGCGCGGGGTTCATGTGGATGACGCCGAAGATGAGAGCCGAGAACACGATGACCTTGGTCGGCGAACCCGGCATCTGCTCGAGCAGCGCGCCCGTGACACCGTAGCGGAAACATATCTCCTCCGACAAGGGGCCAATGACAGCCATAATCGGCAGCGCCCAAAAACCCACGCTCATCTCGGAGAATGAGGCGCCCATGAGGTCAGGCAAGTCGGCTATCTCAACCAAGCAGTTTGACGCCAGGATGAGCGGCAGTGACGTGAGCAGGCAGAGCAGCAGTGTAAGGGAGGTGTTGGCGCGCTGTTTCAGCCCTCGGAAAGGAGTGCGGAAGCCCTTGCCGCAAATCAGGATGGCGGCGACGGCGGTGAGCAGCGAACTGACCAGCAGCGACGCGAGCAAGACGCCGGCAGGGAGGCTGTGAGTGGGGCTTGCCTGGCCAGCGCCAGAAAGCAGTACGAACAGGTAAGCCGCAAAACCTATGACGGTCTGCAGAATGAAATAGATGACTATGATGAGCAGAGATTTCTTCATTCCATCGTGAGTCTTATGGTTTGGAGTTTGTCCTTGGCGAGCTGTTCCTGCAGTTGGTCGAGCGACTCAAAGCGCTGCTCGTCGCGTATGTGGTCGATGACGCTGATGCAGATGCTGCGTCCGTAGATTTCCCCGTTGAAATCGAGCAAATTGACCTCGATGTGCAGCTCCGGGTGGTTGCGCACGCTGGGCCGGTTGCCTATGTAGAGCATGCCGCGCAGGGAGGAGTCGCCGAGGCTGACCCTGGCAGCGTAGACGCCCGCTTTGGGCACCAGTTTGTCGGGCGAGTCGAGCGCTATGTTGGCGGTGGGGAAGCCGAGGGTGCGCCCTATGGCCTGTCCGTGAACCACCGTGCCGCTCATGGAGTAGGGTCTGCCAAGGATGCGGGCTGCCGTGGCGGCGTCGCCCTCTGCCAGCGCGTTGCGCACGGCCGTGGACGAGGCGCGGAGGCCTGGCATGGGCAGTGCGCGCACCACCTCGATGCCCAGTTCTTCGCCATAGAGGCGGTAGTCGTCAAAGCCTTTGCCGTCGCGCTTGCCGAAGCGGTTGTCGTAGCCGGTGACCAGCACCTTGCCGTGAAACTGGTTGCGCAGAATCTTCTCCATATACTGGCGCGCGTCGGTCTGGGCAAGCTGCGGGGTGAAGTCGAGCAATGCCACGTAGTCGACGCCGCACTGCCCGATGAGCTGCAGTTTCTCTTGCAGGGTAGTCAGCTGCGGGACGCGGTCGGTGGGGTCGAGCACCTGGCGCGGGTGCTGCCTGAAGGTCACGACCATGGACTGGAGTCCCCGCCTGGCCGCCTCGTCGGTCACTTGGCGCAGCAGGAACTGGTGGCCGCGGTGGACGCCGTCGAAGAAACCTACGGTCTGCACACACGGGCCAAAAGCCATGTTGCCGGAAGAACTGCCGTCGATAGTCTGCATGGTGACGGTGGTGTTATGAAAGTTTGGCAATCCAGTCGCCGCCCTTGGCGAGCAAGGTGCGGAAGCCCAGCGCTGCCGCCCCGTCGAGGTTGACCTGGCTGTCGTCGATAAACAAGGTTTCGGAAGCCTCGATGTGAGCCGTGTTGAGCACCGCCTGGAATACCTCTGCCTCAGGTTTCTCCAGATGGAGCAAGTGGGAGAGGAAAATGCCCTTGAACCACGCGGTGACGTCTTCGCCCTGATAGGTCATGCGCTGTCGCTCGATGAAGTCCCAGTGAATCTCGTTGCTGTTGCTGAGGATGAAGAGGTTGAAGCGGTCCTTCAGGCTGCGCAGCGCCTCGTAGCGTTCAGGCTGGATGGGCAGAACGAGGCTGGTCCAGGCGTCGCGAATCTGCTGGTCGGTGACGCCGGGCATGGAACTCATGTGCCGCAAGGTATCGTAGAACTCGCTGGCAGTCATGATGCCGCGGTCTATCTGTTGGAAAATGCCGTCAAACTGAGAGTATTGCTGTGGGAAGATGTCGCCAGCCAGACCTATCTTTTGGAAATTGGCGACGCACGTTTCCGGACTCAGGTCGCAGATTACTCCGCCAAAATCAAAGACAATGTTTTTTATGTTTTCAATATTCATGCGTTGCAAAAATATGTATTTTGTTTTGAATGAGCAAATTCCGCTGCGCTTAATGGCAGGTTTTTAGTGGTTCTTAACAAGGTGAAGCGAGTTTGCGTCAAAAATGCGCCTTTTTTTGCATGCTCGGAATGAAACGTCGCTGGGGCTGCCGCGGCGGCAAAAGGCGGGCGATTCGGGAAAACGCAGAAATCAAAAAAACGCTGCCATAAGAGCCTTGAATTGAAATAAATGCTTACCTTTGCAGCACTATTAGGGGTGTGTTCTCTCAAAAGGCCGCCCGATGAAGGATTGTTCTATGGTGTAATGGTAGCACTAGAGTTTTTGGTTCTCTCAGTGGTGGTTCGAATCCGCCTGGAACAACACAGCGAATTGTGCTAAGACGAAGAGCTCCGCAATTCGCTATTTTTTTTGAAAGACATTCTACAACATCGATAGACGTGAAACCCTCTGCAACAGAAACCTCCCGTCCCGTGGTCCTAACCATTGCCGGCAGCGACCCGTGCTGCGGCGCCGGTCTGCAGGCTGACATCAAGGTGGCGACCCGCCTGGGGTGCTACGCCACCAGTGTGGTGACCGCCCTCACCGCACAGAGCACGCAGGGCGTGGCGGAGGTATGGCCCTGCACCGCGCGGCAAGTGGCGGAGCAGGGAAGAGTGCTGCTCGACGACATCACGCCCCGCGCCGTGAAGGTAGGCATGCTGGGGTCGGAGGAAGTGGCGGAAGCCGTTTTGGGAATAGTGGAATTGCTGCCGGGCGCCGACTTGGTGGTCGACACCATTCTGGCGTCTACGTCGGGCATGCCCCTCTATGACAGCAGCAGTGCAGGCGGAGCCTTCGGGCGGTTGCTGAGCAGAGCCCGCGTCATCACTCCGAATTTGCCGGAAGCCCAGAAACTGCTTGGTAAGGCTGATGTCGCCGCCGAAGAAATGGCGGAGGCGCTGAGCCGCAAGTTTGGCGGCACGTCGGTGTATCTGAAGGGCGGGCATGGAGACGGCACGGTGCTGACAGACCTGTTCTATAACTCAGAGACGGGCGCGCTGCTGCGCCTGGACGCGCGGCGCGTGGACACCCGCAACACGCACGGCACGGGGTGCTGCCTGTCGACCGCCCTCGCCTGCTTCTTGGCAATGGGCGAGGGGCTTGACGAAGCCGCGCGGCTGGCCCACGACTTCACCCACCAGTCGCTGGAGCGGGGCAAGGACTTCAGGCTCGGCTCGGGGCACGGTCCCACGTTCTGCCAGTAGGGGCAGGTCTGGAGACGGCAAGGAAAATTGTAGCGCAATTGCAGTCCGCCAAAACTTTTTTTTGACATCTCCTAAAGCATTGCGCCACCTCGTTTCATCAGAGAAGTCCTACTTTTTTCAATTGATGTGTTTTTCCCCTCTGCGGCGGGCGTAAAACCTCCTCTTGTTTTGCGCCAAAAAAAGTCTTGCGTGACTGCAATCAGCTTGAAATTCTGCGGAGTTGCTGCATTTTGGGTGTCCCCGTGACGAAAACAGGAGCGCAAAGAACGTGGAAGACACAGCTTTTTCGTACATTTGCAAAAGCATAGGCATACATAAAATATATGGCAGAAGAGACCGGGCATGACACAACGCTAAGGATATCGGTAGTGATGGCCACCTACAACGGCGGGCGCTACCTGCGCGAGCAGTTGGACAGCATCGTGGGCCAGACCTATCCCTTCTGCGAACTGATAGTGCAGGACGACGGGTCGAAGGACGACACCATGGCCATTCTCAACGACTACGCCGCAAGATGCCCCGCCATGAAAGTGTATGCCAACGACTCCGGAAAGCACGGAATCAACGGCAATTTCTTCTCAGCCATGGCGCGCGCCACGGGCGACTATATCGCCATCTGCGACCAGGACGATGTGTGGGAGAGCAACAAGCTGCAGTGGCAAGCCGAAGCGATAGGCGACAAGGCCATGTGCACGGGGTTCTCCGTGCCCTTCTCAAGCGACGGATTCCCGGTGAGCGCCGACATGCGCGTGCCCAACCTCCACCTGATACGCAACACCTACCTCAGCCAGATACCCGGCCACACCATGCTCTTCAAGAGAGAGCTGCTCGACTACCTGAAGGACGGAGCCACGATGACCCTCTACTACGACTGGCAGCTGGCCTGCGTGGCATCCGCCATGGAGAGCGTGGCATTTGTGAACCGTACGCTCGTGCACTTCAGGCGCCACGCCGATGCCGCCACCGCGACGGCACCCGTGGGCAACGCCCTGCTGTCGGGCAAGGCGTGGGACTACGTCACCACGTCGTTGTTTCGCCACAAAGCTCTGCAGCGCGAGGTGAGGCGGCGGTTTGAGACGGTGACGCCGTTTCTCGAACGGCTGCCATTCGGCACGGAGAGCCTTGCCGAGGCTATAAAAATGGGCCACCTGCAGACGCAGCGCGGTCCGGTGGCGTTCATGCGCCGCATGGCCTTCTTCGCCCGGCACTCCCACCACATCTTCCACGCCGAGGAGCGGCGCCCGGTTGTCAGGCTGCTGAGGGCACTGTTCTTCGTGTATTCGTGCGGCTACTACTACAGGTCGCACCTCAAGAAATAAACTATTCTCCAACTGCTATGGACAATAAATATATGGATGAGTTCCGCCAACAGCAGCTGCGTGGCGCCCAACTCAAGATGCTCGGAATCTTGGAAGAGATAGACCGCATCTGCCGGGCGCACGGCATAAGCTACTGGATAGAGGGCGGCACCCTGCTGGGCGCCATGCGTCACAAGGGCTTCATTCCGTGGGACGACGACCTCGACGTGTCGATGATGCGCGGGGACTACAACAAGTTTGTGGAGGTCGCCCCGGCAGAACTGCCCCGGACGATGTTCTTGCAGACGCGCCAGAGCGACCCCAGCACCGCCTTCAGGGCATGCAAGGTGAGAGACCTCAACTCATATATAGCCGACGGCGGCGACAACAACGGCGAGCCCTATCAGAAAGGCATCTTTGTGGACGTGTTTCCCTACGACGGCGCCCCCTCGGCGTGCCGCCGCATGATGGGCAAGGCGGCGAGAGCCGTGTGCATAGCCGACACCGTGCTCCACAAGCCCCACTGCTACTCGTGGCGGTCGGCGATGGCGCTGCTATATTTTGGCATCAAGAGACCGCTGTGTCTGGCAGCATGGAACGTGATGCGCGCCCTGACCGGCAACGGCAAGTATGTGGCCATACACCCCTACTTCAGCTGGTGTCGCGCCATCCACCCCAAAGAGAACCTGTTCCCCCTGACAGAAGTGGAGTTTGAGGGCAAGAAGTTCCCCGCCCCAGCCAAGAGCGACGAATACCTCACCACCCTGTACGGCGACTGGCGCCAGGTGCCCCCCGTGGAGAAGCGCCAGATACACTCCATGATAATCGTTCCGCAACTCATAGAAGAAGAGAAACAATGAAAGTGCTGCTGGTCAACACAAGCGGTCAGGCAGGAGGCGCCGCCATAGCCGCCTCGCGCCTTTTGGCAGCCCTCAACAACAACGGAGCCGAGGCCAAGATGCTCGTGGCAGACAACGGAGGCAGCGACAATCCCAACATCGTCTCGCTGCCGCGCCGCTGGAGGTACAAATGGACTTTTCTTTGGGAGAGGTTTGCGGTATTTGCGCGCCAGAACTTCAGCGAGAAACACCTGTTTGACATAGACCCAGCCATGATGGGCGTGGACATCACCAATACGCCAGAGTTTCGCGAAGCCGACGTCGTCCACCTGCACTGGGTGAACCAGGGCTTTTTGTCGCTCAAAGGCATTGGGCGCATACTGGCGAGCGGCAAGCCTGTGGTGTGGACCATGCACGACATGTGGCCCTTCACCGGCGTGTGCCACAACGCGGTCACCTGCGACAAATACAACAGCGAGTGCGGCAACTGCCCGCTGCTTGTGCATCAGGGCGACAGAGACCTTGCCAACACCACCTGGAAGCGCAAGCAGGCGTTGTGGAACAAATACCCCAACCTGACCTTTGTGGCGTGCAGCAAATGGCTGGAGCAGACGGCTGCGGGAAGTTCGCTGCTGGCCGGCAAAACAGTGACAGACATTGTGAACCCCATCGACAGCCGCATCTATGCGCCCGGCGACAAGACGGCGGCGCGCAGGGAGATGAGCCTGCCCGCAGAAGGCAAGCGGCTGATACTGTTTGTGGCCTACAACGTGCAGTCGCCGATAAAGGGACTGGCGTTTCTCAAACAGGCGCTCGAGCTGCTGGCTGACAGGCGCCCCGAACTCAAGGAACGGCTGGGACTGGTGCTGGTAGGCAAGGGGTCGGAGACCCTTGGCGACAGTTTCCCGATAGAGGTATACCCCATGGGACTCGTGAGCGACGAGCGCACCAAGGTGAAGCTGTATCGCGCCGCTGACGTGCTGGCCATCACCTCGCGGCAAGAAAACCTGCCCAACACCATAGTGGAGGCCAAGGCCTGCGGACTGCCGGTGATAGGCACGAGGGTGGGGGGAATCCCGCAGATGATAGACAGCGGCACCGACGGCCGCCTGGTAGACACGGGCGACACGGAGGGCTTGGCCGAAGCGATAGAGTGGACGCTCTGCGAGGCGGACCTCGACAAGATGGCAGAAATTAACCGCGCGGACGTATTGGCGAAATATTCGGAGGAAGCCGTGGCGGCAAAGTATATGGAATGTTACAAAAAGGCGCTGGCCGATGCCGGCGCGGCACAAAAAGAGAAAGGAAAATGAGTGTAAAGATATCGGTGGCCACCGTGATATGGAATCCTGGCGACCTGCTGCAGCGCACCCTTGACAGCGTGGCAGAGCAAGACTATGACAACGTGGAGCACGTCATTGTGGATGGCAGGTCGAAGGACAACACGCTGGTGAGGCTCCACCAATACCAAGAGCAGAACTCCCTGCGTGCCAAGAGGCGCGAGATAAACATGCTCAGCGAGCCCGACAACGGACTCTATGACGCCATGAACAAGGCCATCAACATGGCCACCGGCGACTACCTGGTGTTTCTCAACGCCGGCGACAAGTTTCACTCGGTCCACACGCTGAGCGACGTGGCAGCCTGCGCCGCAGAGCACCCCGCCGTGATCTACGGCAACACCGACATAGTGGACGGCGAGGGCACCTTCCTCTGCAAGCGCCACCTGCAGCCGCCAGCAGAACTGAATTGGAAGTCGTTTCGCCACGGCATGCTGGTATGCCACCAGGCCTTCTTTGCGCGCACAGACATAGCCAAGAAAACACCCTACAACCTGAAGTACAGATTCTCTGCCGACTTTGACTGGTGCATACGCATCATGAAGGAGGGAGAGAGGCTCGGGCTCCCCATGGCCGACGCCGGCATAGTGGTGGCCGACTACCTCAACGAGGGCATGACCACTAAGAACCACCGCAAGTCGCTCATGGAGCGCTTCCGCATCATGGCGCACCACTACGGACTCTTGTCCACCGCAGGCCGCCACCTCTATTTCCTCTGGCGGTCGGCAAGGCACTGACGTGTTATTGAGGCCATTTGCATTATTGTGTGGTATCTTTTTGCTAACTTTGCGCATCAAGTGCGCCTTTGGCAGACTGAGGCGCACGTATCGGTATGCAAATTAAAAAAATACACATTATATAATGGACTACAATTTTAACGAAATTGAGAAGAAGTGGCAGCAGAGGTGGAAAGAGCAGAACACCTACCGCGTCACCGAGGACCAGAACAAGCCCAAATACTACGTGCTGAACATGTTTCCCTATCCCAGCGGCGCAGGACTGCACGTGGGACACCCCCTGGGCTACATCGCCAGCGACATCTACGCGCGCTACAAGCGCCAGAAAGGTTTTAATGTGCTGAACCCTATGGGCTATGACGCCTACGGACTGCCCGCCGAGCAATATGCCATACAGACCGGACAGCACCCGGAGAAGACCACATTTCAAAACATAGACCGCTACCGCAGTCAGCTGGACAAGATAGGCTTCAGCTTTGACTGGAGCCGCGAGGTGCGCACCTGCTCGCCCGACTACTACCACTGGACACAGTGGGCCTTCCAGAAAATGTTCAACTCCTTCTACTGCAACAAGTGCCAGAAGGCGCAGCCCATCTCCAAACTCGTGGAGCACCTTGAGACGAAGGGCACCGAGGGGCTCGACGTGGCGCAGTCGGAGGATCTCACCTTCACCGCCGACGAGTGGAAGGCTATGGACGAGCGGCAGAAGAGCCAGACGCTGATGAACTACCGCATCGCCTTCCTTGGCGAGACGATGGTGAACTGGTGCCCCAAGCTCGGAACCGTGCTCGCCAACGACGAGGTGGTGGACGGAGTGAGCCTCAGAGGCGGCTATCCCGTGGAGCAGAAGAAGATGAGGCAGTGGTGCCTGCGCGTCAGCGCCTACGCCCAGCGCCTGCTCGACGGTCTGGACACCATAGAGTGGAGCGACTCCATCAAGGAGACCCAGCGCAACTGGATAGGCCGCTCAGAAGGAACCGAGGTGGAATTCAAAATTGCCGATTCCAACGAGACATTTACCATCTTCACCACCCGCGCCGACACCATGTTTGGCGTCACCTTTATGGTGCTGGCTCCCGAGAGCGACCTCGTGGCCAAAGTGACGACCGAGGAGCAGAAGGCTGAGGTGGAGAAATACCTTAACTACGTGAAGGGACGCACCGAGCGCGAGCGCCAGATAGACCACAAGGTGACGGGCGTCTTCTCGGGCGCCTACGCCATCAACCCGTTCACCGGCGAGAAGAACCCCATCTGGATAAGCGAATATGTGCTGGCAGGCTACGGCACTGGCGCCATCATGGCGGTGCCTGCCCACGACAGTCGTGACTACGCCTTCGCCAAGCACTTCAACCTGCCGATTATTCCGCTGATTGAGGGCGCCGACGTGAGCGAAGAGAGCTATGACGCAAAGGAAGGCATCGTGGCCAACTCGCCGCGCAAGGGAGTGAAACCCTACATAGACTTCTCGCTTAACGGACTGACCGTGAAGGAGGCCATCGCCGCCACCAAGGTCTACGTGAAGGAGCACCACATAGGACGCGTGAAGGTAAACTACCGCCTTCGCGACGCCATCTTCAGCCGCCAGCGCTACTGGGGCGAGCCGTTCCCCGTGTACTACAAGGACGGCATCCCGCAGATGATACCCGAGGAGTGCCTGCCGATAACCCTGCCGCAGGTGGAGAACTTCCTGCCTACCGAGACAGGCGAGCCGCCGTTGGGCAACGCCCAGATTTGGGCTTGGGACGAGAGCAACAAGCAGGTGGTGGACAAGAAACTGATTGACAACAAGACCGTGTTCCCCATAGAACTCTACACCATGCCGGGCTTTGCCGGTTCGTCGGCCTACTACCTGCGCTATATGGACCCCCACAACGACAAGGCGCTGGTGGACAAAAGCGCCGATGAATACTGGCAAAACGTGGACCTCTACATAGGAGGTTCGGAGCACGCTACGGGCCACCTTATATATAGCCGCTTCTGGAACAAGTTCCTCCACGACCTGGGAGTGAGCTGCAAGGAAGAGCCGTTCCAGAAACTCGTGAACCAAGGCATGATACAGGGCCGCTCCAACTTTGTGTACCGCATAAAGGACACCAACACCTTTGTGTCATACGGCCTCAAGAACCAATATGACACCACCCCCATCCACGTGGACGTGAACATCGTGAGCAACGACCAGCTCGACGTGGAGGCCTTCAAGTCTTGGCGCCCCGAATACGCCGACGCTGAGTTTGTGCTCGAGGACGGCAAGTACATCTGCGGCTGGGCCATCGAGAAGATGTCGAAGAGTATGTTCAACGTGGTAAACCCCGACTACATAGTGGAGCGCTACGGAGCCGACACCCTGCGCCTCTACGAAATGTTTCTGGGCCCGATAAACCAGTCGAAGCCCTGGGACAGCAACGGCATAGACGGCTGCTCGCGCTTCCTGCGCAAGGTATGGGGCCTCTTCTACAACCGCGAGGGCGGGCTCACCGTGACCGACAGCGAGCCAAGCCGCGACAGCCTTAAGAGCATCAACAAACTGATACAGAAGGTAAGCCAGGACATAGAGAACTACTCTTACAACACGTCAATAAGCGCATTTATGATATGCGTAGGCGAGCTGGCGCAGCAGAAGTGCACATCGCGCACGGTGCTTGAACAGCTGGTGGAACTGCTCGCTCCCTTTGCGCCCCACATCTGCGAAGAGCTTTGGGAAACACTCGGCCACACCACTACCGTGTGTAACGCCCCCTGGCCTGAGGTAAACGAGGAATATCTGAAGCAGGACACCGAGACCATAAGCATCTCCTTCAACGGCAAGACGCGCTTCACTATGGACTTCGCTCCCGACACCGCCAAGGATGACATCGTGGCGGCTGTGATGGCGTCGGAGAACACTGCGAAATACATTGACGGCAAGCAGATTGTCAAGACTATCGTAGTGCCTCACCGCATCGTCAATATCGTGGTGAAGTAGGGACACTGAAACAAGAGCAAAATTCACGCAGAGACAGCATGATACAGCTTCACTTAAGCCTGAAAAGCACCGCGCACGATTTCTTCTACATAATGGTAGGCACGTTCATCTATGCCGCCGGTTATGTGTTCTTCCAGTTGCCCTATCACCTCGTGCCGGGCGGCACGTCGGGCGCGGCGGCGTTGATTTACTACACCACGGACGTGCCAGTGCAATACACCTATTGGGCGTTCAACGTGGTTCTGCTAGGCGTAGCCCTCAAGTTTTTGGGATTCAAGTTTCTCATCAACACAATCTTCGGCGTTGTCAGCCTCGGCAGTTTCATGGCCCTGTTTCAGTGTGTGATGCCCCTCGACGCGCAGCACCACTTCGCCCACATATTAGACAATACCTTCATGTCGTGCCTCATCGGTGCGGCACTTGAGGGCGCAGGACTTGCCGTGGTGTTCATCAACAACGGCTCGACTGGCGGCACCGACATCATAGCAGCTGTGGTCAACAAGTTCCGCGACATGAGTCTGGGACAGGTCATCGTGTGCACGGACTTCTGCATCGTCACAAGCGGCTACTTCATCTTCCACGACATCAATCTGCTCGTCTACAGCTACATCACCCTCATCGTGACCACCGTCACCCTCGACTATGTGGTCAGCAACAGGCGGCAGTCAGTGCAGTTCTTCATCGTGTCAGAGAAGCACGAGGAAATATCGCGCATCATAGCCTCGACAGGCAGGGGCGTCACCGTGATTTCGGGCACCGGCTGGTACACCAAGCAGGAGCGCAAGATACTCATTGTGCTGGTGCGCAGGCGCGAAAGCCCCCTCGTCTTCAGAATCATCAAGCAGACCGACCCCAAGGCTCTGGTGTCGCAAACCAAGGTCATCGGAGTCTTCGGCAACGGCTTTGACCACATCAAGGCGAGGTGACCGGCGCTTGGCCACGGCGGAAAGAAGAGCACAATAATATGCGCGGTTGAGCGTTTATACTTAACACTGATACAATATTATAGGTATGTATAAAATTGTTTTTGCAACCAACAACGACCACAAGCTGCGCGAGATAAGAGCCATCCTCAACGGGCGGGCGGAAGTGTTGAGCCTCAACGACATAGACTGCCATGCCGACATTCCAGAAACGGCAGACACCCTTGAAGGCAACGCTCTGATAAAGGCCCACTACGTATACGACAACTACGGGCTGGACTGCTTTGCCGACGACACGGGGCTGGAGGTGGAGGCCCTGGGCGGGGCTCCGGGCGTACACACCGCACGCTATGCTACCGACGGCCACGACACCCAAGCCAACATGCGCAAACTGCTCAAGGAGATGGAGGGCGCGACAAACCGCAAGGCGCGGTTCCGCACCGCCATTGCGCTCATTCAGGGCGGCAAAGAGACCATGTTCAGCGGCCAGGTCGACGGATATATCTCTACCGAACCCCTCGGCGAGGACGGCTTCGGCTACGACCCCGTGTTCATGCCCGAAGAGACCGGAAAGACCTTTGCGCAGCTGGGAGAAGACTTCAAAAACAAGATCAGCCACCGCGCACGAGCCGTTGCGCAGCTGATGAACTATCTCGACAAAGACAGACTATGAAAAAACTCTTCCTTACATTAGTGACGCTGGTGCTGTCGCTTGCCGCCGCCGGCAACGACTGGAACGCCTATATGTCCTACCATAACGTGACGAGCAATATTCCCGTAGGCAACAAAATCTACGCTTTGGCGGGCGGCAGCCTGTTTTCCTACACCTTTGGCGACAGCAAAGTGCAGACCTACTCCAAGTTCCTCGGACTGAGCGGAGCCAACATCACCAACATCGCCTACTGCGAGGAGGAGCAAGCCTTTCTGCTGGTCTACGACGACTACAACATCGACATTCTGGGCACCAACGACAGCATCACCAACATTCCACAATATAAGAACGCCTCGTTTTCTGACAAGACCATCAACGACGTGACCGTAATGGGGCACGAGGCCTTCCTGTCCACCTCTTTTGGCGTCATCGTCATCAACCTCAAGAAGGCAGAGTTCACCAACGTCTACGAACTGGGCACTAATGTCCGCACCGCCATTGGCGACGACGACAGAATCTTTGCGCGCGTGGCCGACGGCATACTGGCAGGCGACCGCTCCGACAACCTCCTCGACAAGTCAAACTGGAAGACTTGGAGCAGCACCTCGAAGCCTCTGCGCTTCATGAATTACAACGGCGGCGTCTACGCCCTCTACGGCGACGGCCTCTACGGCTTTGACACCGAGACGTTCAAGGTGCGCATGGTGTGTAAGGGCGTATACAGTAGTTTCTGCCCCTATGGCAAAAACCTCGTGCTGCAGAGCACCAGCAAGATAGGAGTGGTAGACGAGGACGAGAAGGCCACCATTACCGACATAAGCAACGACTTCGCCAGCCTGAGCAGCGACGGCACCTACCTGTGGGCGTCGCGCAAGTCCAAAGGACTGCAGCCGTTCACTATCGACGCCGACACGCTCAAACCCGCCTCCGACCCAGTCATACCAAACAGCCCCATAAGGAACTATTTCTCAGACATACAGTACACCGACTACAACAAGCTGCTTGTGGCTGGAGGCGCGTTGTCCTACTACGGCAAGACCTACTATGAGGGAACCGTCATGTCCTACCAGGACGGGCTGTGGACCAACTTCAGCGAAGACAGCATCAGCAAGAAGACGGGAACGCCCTACATCAACATAACCTCTGTGGCTGAAGACCCCAACGACCGCAACCACCACTTCGCGTCGTCGGCCGATGGCGGACTGTATGAGTACCGCAACGGCGTCTTCCAGAAACTTTACAATTGCGACAACTCACCCATCTCCAGCATTTACCCCAACAACGCAAACCTGCGCTTGCGCTACAACCGCCTCACGGGCGCCAAGTATGACACCAAGGGCAACCTATGGATGTTCAACAACCTGGTGGACACCGTGGTGCGCGTGCTCACGCCCGACATGAAGTGGAAGAGCTTCTATTTGGAAAGCATCAAGGAGTACCCCACTTTCGACCACTACATCTTTGACAGCCGCGGCTGGGTGTGGATGACTCACCGCCGCTGGGCAGGAACCTACAGCGCCGGCATCGCCTGCCTCAACTACAACGGGACACTCGACAACAAGGCCGACGACAAATTCACCTTCTGCACCACTTTCACCAACCAGAACGGCACCACTACAACTATCAGCCTGCTGTATAACGCCGTGTTTGACCAGAACGACCAGCTGTGGATAGCCACCGACCAAGGCATCTTCGTGCTCGAAAAGCCCAGCAATATCTTCTCTTCCAGTGTGACGTTCAGGCAACCGCTCGTGCCGCGCAACGACGGAACCAACTACGCCGACTACCTGCTTGAGGGCGTGGCGGTGAGGACAATCGTCGTTGACGGAGCAAACCGCAAGTGGATAGGCACCGACAACAACGGGCTCTACCTCGTGTCGGAAGACGGCACGGAGATACTGGAGCACTTCACGATGGAAAACTCCCCCCTGCTCTCCGACTGCATCCTCTCGCTCGCCATCAGTCCGGTTGACGGCCTGCTCATGATAGGCACCGACCTGGGCCTCGTGTCCTACCGCGCCGACGCCACGCCTCCTGCCGAGACACTCTCAGAGAGCAACATCAAGGTGTTCCCCAATCCCGTGCGGCCCGAATATGAAGGAAAGATACGCGTCACGGGCTTTGTCAAGGATTCTGACGTCAAGATTACCACCGCCACCGGCATGGTTGTGACCCAGGGCACTTCGCTTGGCGGCACCTTCGTGTGGGACGGCTGCGACAGCCAGGGCAAGCGCGTGGCCACGGGCGTATACTACGTCGTTGGCTCTGACTCTGAGGGCAAAAACGGAGTCGTCGCCAAGGTCTTGGTGGTGAAATAAGCCAAGCCGGCGACCGCTGCTTTTCGCCATTGTCAAGAGTGCTGCCTTCATGCGCCTCTTGCGGCGCCGCCTCGCCCTTTTGGGAAATCTTGCGTAAAAGAAGCCAATTTTTGCGCCAATTCAAAAACCTTTAGGTATATTTGCACTATCATCAAACATTTCCACATCATGACAAGATTCTGCAACATAGCGTTTTTCGCGGCAATCGCCCTGGTTGCCACTGGTCTTGGCAGCTGCCAGCAGCGCCATCTCGACGGCGAGGGCATAGTCATCAACGAAGTCTGCGGCAAGGACAACGACGGGCTTGAGTGGATTGAGATAGGCAACGCCTCCGACAAGAGCATCAACCTCAAGGGCTACAAACTGTGGAAGATGGACACCGAGGGCATCGACAAGAAACTCTACAACTTCCCCGACACCACGCTGGCGCCCCACACCCTCTTCACCATCAACGCAGAAGACCTCCGCGCCCGCATCCCCTACAAGAAAGCCGTCATCGTGGAGCTCTACAATGCCAACGAAGACCTGATAGACAGCTTTGACAGCAGCGAAGACCTCGACGTCGAGTCCCACCCCCTGGGAGGCAGCTACGCCCGCATCCCCAACCTCACGGGCGAGTGGACAGTCACAAACCACGCTACGTGGGAGGAAGCGAACAAATAACGGCATTACTTCAAGAACCTTCTGCTTGCTCGCCAACAAGAGGATGTCTGTCTCTGTTTCATTAAGAAAAACTACAATTGTATGGACACGCAAAACAACGACACATACCGGCACGTCCACTTCGCAGTGATGGCAATAGAGAGCGGAGCCAAAAATCTGGGCATTTCAGGCAAAGACATGCACGACCGTTTGAAGAAGCAGGGACTGATACACAACCGTCTCTTCAAGCGATATGACGAACTGCACACCCAAAGTCTGCAGTGGGTTGCCGACGACATAAGCGAAACACTACTAAACTGGGAGGCAGAACCATGACAACATTATTTCATGGGTCATACACGGAGGTGAGCGCCCCGCTAGTCAAGTTGGGAAGGACCAAGGTAGACTTTGGGCAAGGCTTCTATCTCACCAAAATGCAAGCACAAGCAGAAGCGTGGGCTAAAGTGATTTCTGAAAGGCGGAAAAGAGCGAAAGCCGTAGTTTCTGTATTCACGTTTGACTTGGAGGGAGCGCGGACCGGCAACTATCGCATAAAGACATTCGACACCTACAACCTCGAGTGGCTTGACTATGTCATAGACTGCCGTAGGGGCGGCAGCCAGCAAAAGCAATACGATATTGTGGAAGGCGGCGTGGCAAACGACAATGTCATCGACACAGTGGAAGATTACGAAAACGGAATTATCACAGCCGAGCAAGCCTTGGGACAGTTGAAATATAAAGCGGTGAACCATCAGCTTTGCATTCTCAACCAAGATGTTGTGGACAAGTACCTGACGTTTGTTTCGTCAACAACCGTAACGGAGGAGGACTAAGCTATGAGAGACAACGTGTTATGGCGCAAGCAAAGCCGCATCATCACGCTTCTGGCTGAGACACTGCATATCAGTGCGGAACGCGCCCTCGATTTGTTTTATTCCACGGAGGTTTACCAGCAGCTGACCAACCCCAGGTCTGGTCTGCAACTGATGAGCGACCAGTATATACTCGAAGACCTCATCAACGAGTTGAGGCAACAGAATGGTTAGCCAATAACCGTTGTTCCATAAAATAGGAAGTTGAAAGAGGCAGGTTGAGCCAGTGTTATGTGTGCGGCTCACCCCTTGCGCCAGTTGCAGAAATACTGCCACATAATCATGGCGGCGGCACACGAGACGTTGAACGAGTGCTTGGTGCCGTATTGCGGAATCTCCAGGCAATAGTCGCTTTGGTCCACCACCTCTTGGGCTACGCCTTTCACCTCGTTGCCCAAGACCACTGCGGTGGGGCGGCGCTCGTTCCACTCCAGCATGCTGACGCTGCCCTCCACCTGCTCTGCCGAGGCGACCACGAAGCCTGCGCTCTTGAGTTGGCTGACGCATTCTGCGGTCGAGGCGAAATACTCCCATTCCACCGAGTCCTCGGCGCCCAATGCCGTCTTGTGGATTTCGGGGTGGGGCGGCCGGCCGGTGATGCCGCACAGGCACACCTTCTGCACCCTGAATCCGTCGGCGGTGCGCAACACCGACCCCACGTTGTGCATGCTCCTCACGTTGTCGAGCACCACCACGAGGGGCGTCTTGTCAGCCTGGCGGAACTCCTCCGTGGTCAGGCGGTTCATCTCAAGTACGGTCAACTTGTGCATTGCTGTAAATCTAATGTTTGCAAAGGTAATGTTATTTTGTGACAAAATTGATTAAAGAGCCCGAAACAGGCGCTGCAATAAGTTAGATTTCACTACTTTTGCACCACGTTTATGAAACCCAGCACCGCAATATGTTTTCTCGCGGCCTGTCTTGCGCTGTGCATCCACACCAAGACCAGCGCCCAGACCAACACCACCAACAACGACACCCTCCAGGTGGCGATGCTCGTGCAGGTTGACCGTGCCTTCTACAAAGGCGACAGCATACCCAACGTAACCCTCCATGAGTTCTTCAAATACCCGCCCCGGCAGTTCAAGAACGAACGCGAGCGCATCAAATACGACAAGCTGGTGCGCAACGTGAAGTACGTCTTCCCCTACGCCCGCCTGGTGCGCACCATACTGATTGAGACCCACGACTACCTGCAGACCCTCGACACCGAGAAGGAGAAGAAGCAGCACATCAAGGCCGTGGAGCGCGGCATACGCAAGCAGTATGAGCCCACCGTGCGCAAGATATCCAAGACGCAGGGCAAGCTGCTCGTCAAACTCATCGACCGCGAGTGCGGCCAGACCAGCTTTGAGATGATCAAGGCCTTCCTGGGCAGCGCACGCGCCAACATGTACAACGTGCTGAGTTCCCTCTTCGGCAACAACCTGCGCAAACACTACGACCCGCAAGGCGAAGACCGCGAGATAGAGCGCATAGTGCTCATGGTGGAGAGCGGCCAGCTGTAGTGCTCGCGCCTCGCAGCCGCCAGCACAGCCGCGCCACACGCCATCAACCAAATCAAACATAAGGACACAAGCCCGAAACACTGCACCACACCGCAGCGTTTCGGGCTTTTTTCGTTTGGTCGGCATGCCAGTTGTCTTATTGGCGCAACACCACAATGGCAGCCCCACATTTTTCGCTCCACAACAATGCTCTCCGCACCTTTTTGAGACGTCATACGCACCTTTTTGAGATTTTTTCAGTGCCGATATTACACCTTTTTGAGATTTTTCGCCATTTCGTGTTGGGAAAATCCATTGGTGTTTCGAAAATAAAACACAGGAAATGAGCCAGGTGCGGCATTTTGCGTGGAAAAAGTGGCAATGTTGCCAATTTTCCGCACAGCGTTGTCTGGCATCGGCATCCTCACCCTGGGCCTGCAGGACTTCCTGATGCCCTCCAGCAGCCTTGTGCAATAGCAGCGCGCCCCTACATTATTATATATCCTACATATATTATATATAGGGTCTGCTAATTAACCCAAATCTACTGAAATACAGTAAATTAACTTGCAAAA
>CAVGQS010000017.1:0-22526 GCA_963631415.1 Lactococcus garvieae
GCTTTGTTTCGCCCGAAACGTTGCAGCGTTTCGCGGCGAGATTTTTTCGTTAAGTCCGCATAAAATTTTTTTAAGTCCTTGTTTTCAATCGCTAAAGTGCTTCTTAAAATTCTTTAGTTGTGCGCGACTTTTAATGCGCTGAAAAAGAGACGCATACGAAAACTGCGAATTTTACGAACAGGAACTGCTTGCGGCGAATTGTCTTATTGTTGAAAACAACAAACCCAATGGTTCTGTGCAATCTGCCAAAATCCACTGGGTTTAATCAAGAGTCCGTTCCCAAAAGACGAATCTCGATTTTGGCCTGAGACTTAAACATCGTCCTCTTCCTCGAAATCATTATAATATTGAGGAGCATTTGCAGTACGTCCTTCTCCATCGCTTCCGCCATCAATAGAGCTGCAAAGCATCTTGGTCATATTGACCTTTACGCACATAAAACGTGGCGCTACATACTTTTTCTTCATCTTCAACATGCCGTTTTGAGTTTTAGTGGACAGCAATAAATTTTTTTAAGTCCGCACAAAAAACTCTTTAGTGCGTGCGAGCAGTTCCCGTGTTGCCGCTCCGGAGGTTCAGCTCTCCTCGTAGTAATACGAATAGTCTATGCCTTTCATAAAAACTTCCCGGTCGTCGACCTTGTCGGTCAGACGCATCTTGCTGTCGGGTGCTTTCAGCTTCAACTGGTTAGTGGCGCTAACCAGTTGAACGCAAGAATGCACGATTACTTGTGGATTTCAACTGGCCAAGCAGAACCATGTCACACACGGCTTCAGAACTTTTCATTGGCAATCTTGCCATCATGTATTCGCAACCGTCTCAAAACAGAAAACTGCGGAAATCCGCAAAAATCTTTTGCAAAACAAACAAAAACGCTAATTTTGCAGAAGAAAATTGCGGATACCCGCAAAAATCTTACGCGCCATGATTATAAATAGAGAAAAATATCTGCAAGAGTTAATTAGTTTACGGCACAATGGATTGGTAAAAATTATTACTGGCATGCGCCGTTGCGGAAAATCCTTTCTTTTGTTCCGTCTCTTCAAGCGGTTTCTTGAAGATGATGGAGTCATGCCCGACCACATTATAGAAATGGCGTTCGACGACTATGCTTTTAAGGAGTTTCGTAATCCAGACAAATTCTACAAGTATGTGAAAGAGAAGATTACGGATGACCAACCTTATTATATTCTGCTTGATGAGGTTCAGATGCTTGATGACTTTGAAGATGTGCTGAACGGATTGCTGCATATCGACAATGCCGATGTTTACGTAACGGGCAGCAATGCGCGTTTCTTGTCAAAAGACATCATAACCGAATTTCGTGGGCGAGGATACCAGATACATGTGTCGCCGCTCAGTTTCGCTGAATTTATGACCGTGTATGATGGCGACAAGCGGGATGGCTGGAACGAATATCTGCTTTATGGAGGACTGCCCCCTGTGGTCCTGCAAAAAACAGAAGAAGAGAAAGTAACGCTTCTGAACAGTCTTCTGACAGAGACTTACATGATAGACGTCATCAACAGAAACAAGATAAAGAACGATGAAGAGCTCAACGATTTGTTCAAGATTCTTGCCTCTGGAATTGGTGGACTTACCAATCCGCAACGTCTGGCCAATACATTCCAGTCTGTTAAGAACGTCTCTATTGGTCCTGCAACCATCAAGAAATACATCGAATATATTGCAGACGCGTTCTTGCTTGAGCCATGCAACCGATATGACGTAAAAGGCAGAAAATATATCGGAACGCCTCTGAAATATTATTTCTCTGACTTAGGCATCCGCAATGCACTTCTCGGTTTCCGCCAACAGGAGAAGACTCATCTCATGGAGAATGCCATATATAATGAGCTGCGCTATCGTGGTTATAGCGTTGACATCGGCAACGTGGAAGTCAATGGCGTAGATGAAAAAGGCACTAAAGTCAGACGAATGCTCGAGGTTGACTTCGTTTGCAACCGCGGTTACAGACGTTGCTATATCCAGTCATCCCTCAGCTTGCCTAACGAGGAAAAGAAGCAACAAGAGCTGTCGTCTTTACTGCGTATCGACGATAGCTTCATGAAATATGTTATAACTGGCGACGTCATCAAAAAATATCAAAATGATGATGGAATTGTGTTCTTAAGCATATTTGATTTCTTGCTGGACAAGGAATCCGTGTGATTGACAAGAATTTTCTTGAAGTTGTTTTATGCCTAAAAGTATATAGTTGCCATTTCCTAAACGATATTTGTGGCAAGAGGCATATCCTTGCCTATAAAAAAACATGCGGAACGGCTTGCGCTGGGGCAGGTCGTTCCGCATGGTGACGGTATTATAACTTGTGTCCGAAAGGGGGGAGCGGTGTTATACGATGTGCTCGAGTGTGGAGGTGAACTGCGAGATTTCCTGGTCGGTCACGTCGTAGTCCTGTAGCTGGCCCTCGTGATACTGGTCGTAGGCGGTCATGTCGATGAGGCCGTGGCCGGAGAGGTTGAAGAGGATGACCTTCTCCTCGCCAGTCTCCTTGCACTTGTTGGCTTCGCGAATGGCGGCGGCTATGGCGTGGCTGCTCTCGGGGGCGGGAATGATGCCCTCGCTCTTGGCGAAGAGGGTAGCGGCGCGGAAGGTCTCGGTCTGGGCTATGTCAACAGCCTCCATGAAGTTGTCCTTGATGAGCTGGCTCACGATAGAACCGGCGCCGTGGAACCTCAGTCCGCCGGCGTGGATGCTGGCAGGCATGAAGTCGTGGCCCAAGGTATACATAGGTATCAGCGGAGTGGTGCCCGCTATGTCTCCGAAGTCATACTGGAAGATGCCCCTGGTCAGCTTGGGCGCGCAGGTAGGCTCGGCGGCTATGAAGCGGGTCTTCTTGCCGTCGAGGAAGTTGTGGCGCATGAAGGGGAAGGCGCAGCCGCCGAAGTTGCTGCCGCCGCCAAAGCAGGCGATGACGATGTCGGGATATTCGCCGGCTTTCTCCATCTGCTTCTCAGCCTCCAGTCCGATGACGGTCTGGTGCAGCGACACGTGGTTGAGCACCGAGCCCAATACGTAGCGGCAGTTTGGGGTCTCCATGGCGCGCTCCAGAGCCTCTGAGATGGCTGTGCCGAGCGAGCCGCGGTTGTCGGGGTCCTTGGCGAGCAAGGCGCGGCCCACCTTGGTCACGTCGGAGGGAGAGGGGTGAACCTCAGCGCCGTAGGTCTCCATGATGCTGCGGCGGTAGGGCTTCTGCTGGTAGGATATCTTCACCTGGAAGACGGTGCAGTTGAGCCCGAACACGCTGGCGGCGTAGGAGAGGGCGGCGCCCCACTGGCCGGCGCCCGTCTCGGTGGTCACGTTGGTGATGCCTTGTTGTTTGCAGTAGTATGCCTGCGGTATGGCCGAGTTGAGCTTGTGGCTGCCTACAGGACTGACGCTCTCGTTTTTGAAGTAGATGTGGGCAGGTGTTCCGAGTGCCTGCTCCAGGCCGTATGCTCTCACCAGCGGGGTGGAGCGGTAGAACTTATACATGTCCCTTACCGGCTCTGGAATGTGTATCCAGGGGTCTACGGTGTTGAGCTCCTGGCGGCACAGCTCTTCAGCAAACACGGGGTAGAGGTCTTCTGCCTTCACCGGCTTCTTGGTGGCGGGGTTGAGCATCGGCAGCGGTTTGTTGGGCATGTCAGCCTGGATGTTGTACCAATGCGTTGGGATTTCCTCCTCGGAGAGGAAAAATCTTTTTTGTTTAGTCATGATTTTATGTAGTTTTTAATGAAATTTCGTGTCAGAAATGCGACGGTTTGCGAAAAACCGGTCAAAGTTAGTGATTTTCTTCGGTTTACGCTGCCTCCGTACGCCACTTTGTGAGCCCGCCGCAGGGGCTGTGGTCGCAATAGGGCAAAAAAAACCGGCAACCAGGAACATATGCGTTCCGGCTGCCGGAAATAAGCGGAGAACTTATTGTAGGTTTTATTTCACTGTGAACTTGTGGGAGGTGTTGCCGACTCGGATGATGTAGACTCCGGGGGCGTGGAGCGTGGTGGCGAAGCGGCCGGCGGTGGCAGTGGACCTGCCGTAGATGCGGCCGGCGGCGTCGCAGAGGGTGATGGTCTCGCCGCCACTGAGTCCGTCAACGCTGACGGTGCGGCCGTCGGTGCTGATGGTGTAGCCTTGGTCTGCTGCGCTGTCGTCGGTGGAGCCGGCGTAGTGGCGGGCGTTGATGGCGGCTGCGAGGCCATTGGCTGCGAGGCTGGCGCTCTGCTCATACTGGCGCGAGGGGGTGGAGGCGGTGTAGACGGGGCGGTAGAAGTTGAGCTCCTCGGTGTCTGCCACGGCTGAGGTCTGGGTGAAGATGCCTTCGCCTACCCAGATGCGCGCTTCTTCGCTGCTGGCGAGGTGCCAGTCGCTGGTGTCCCACGAGTCTACGCTGTAGAAGCCGCCGTCGCCGTCGAGGGCGGTGCCGTCGGGACGGGTCTTGCCGTCATACCAGAGCCAGAGGGTATGGGGGATGTCCATGTTGTAGCGGTCGTCGCCGCTGAGGTTCTCTACCTCGGCAGTGTTGTAGCCGCTTACGAGCCAGGGCAGTCCGAAGCAGTTCCAGCCCATGTCTTCCATCTCTGTGAAGTCAGCCGCGCCGTTGGTGGAGGTGCGGTCGTCGTATTGTGTGAGTTCCACGGTCTTGTAGGTCTCGTCGGGCGTCTCGGTGTAGACATATACGGTCATGTCGTTGGGGTCGCCCTGCGCGGTGAAGCGGCACTCGAGGGTGCTGGTGGGCTGGTAGAGTATGCCCTTGTTGGCGTCGGTGGTCTCGTCGGTGAGTGTGGTCCACTGTGGCGAGGCGGTGTCGTAGAAGAGGGAGTTCCACGCCGAGCGTCCTACTCCGTTGTATTTCCATGCCGCTCCGTTGACGTGGCTCACGGTGAGCACTCCGTCGGCGGTGTAGGATGGCGAGCCCACGCCGTTGGTGGCGGCGTCGGTGCCGTTGTAGTGCATGGTGTAGGGCAGGCTGACCATCTGGCCCTTGGCGCTGACTTGTCGCTCCACGCCCACGAAGCCCACCTTGACCTGGTTGCCGTTGCCGTAGAGCGAGGCGCCGTCCTGCACGAGCAGGTAGGCGGGCTGCAGGGCTGTGCCTGAGGTCTGTGTGGTCACGCCCTCAGCGGTGGTGGTGGCGTAGGGTTCCATGACGAGGCTGTTGCCCTTCATGATGTAGACCACCGAGCCGGGGTGGGGGTAGTAGTTGTCGGCAGAGGTGCAGACTGCGTCTTGGTCCACTCGCCAGGTCTCGAAGGCTCCGCGGTCTATCATGTCGGCAGAGCTTACGCTCTTGAGCAGGCGCGGGTTGCCCAGCAGGTCGCGGTCGGTGGAGTAGTCGATGAATTTGGCCCACGATGTTCCCTCCATGGGGTTCTTGGCGGGGCACTGGTCTATGTGCTGCGACTTCTCGGTGAGCTGATAGTTGAGGTTGGCGTCGCTCACCTCGTAGTTGTGTCCCGAGAGGGTGTTGAGCGTGGCGCTGCGGTCGGTGTAGTTGACGAGAGAGTAGAAGATGTGGTCTTCGTCGGCCGAGTCGGTGCCGTTGTAGTGCGAGTCGTCGTCGGCTCCCACTGTCTCGCCCTCTACGGTGAGGTTCACTCCGTAGGCGGTGGAGCCAATGCGCAGGTGTGCGCCGGTGGGGCTCACCTTGTTGTCGCGGAAGAGCGCCTCGTAGATGAGGGCGCCGTCGATGGTGGCGACGTCGATGCCCTGGGTGGCTGAGAGGTCGTTGTCGTGCACGATGAGGTCGCGCAGCACCAGTAGTCCGCCGGTGTTGGTGGGCTTCACGTTGATGATGGGCTCAGTGGCGGTGCCGGTGGGGTTCTGCGTGTTGGTGGCGGTGATGTCGAAGCCGTCGACGAGCGCCACGATATCTGCGTTGGTGGCGTCGAAGGGCGACTCAGAGGCGCGGATGCCGCTGATGGTGGTCTTGCCGCCGCTGGGCGAGGCTACGCCGTTGCGCTCAGCCTGGAGCTCGGCGATGTATGCGTTGATGTCGTCTTGCTTGTAGGAGCGCACCTCCTGTCCGCTCTCGTCGGTGCCCAGTGTGTAGGGGCAGTCGCCGGTGCGTGTGGGGAGGATGCTGCCGTAGACGCTCACTCCGTTGCGCATGGTGAGGGTCTCGTTGAGGTGGAGGCCCGAGGAACCGGCTCCGGCTCCCTTGACGAAGACGTAGGCCTCCTCGCTGAGGTTGTTGACGTGGTAGACGGCTGCCAGGTCTACTGCCTCCTGGAGGTAGCCGTAGGCCACGGGGTCAGCCCACGAGTTGCCCAGTCCCGCCATGTTGATGTTGGGGTTTACGTAGATGATGCGGTTCAGATTGTTCTGATACTCATAGGCTCCGAGGTCTATGGTGTAGCGGAAGCGCTCCTGTCCGCTGGCGTCGGTGCGGGTGGTGGTGTTCCACGCCAGGTCGTAGATGTTTTGGTCGGTGTCAGCCACCTTGTCGTTGTAGAGTTTGTCGGCTCCCTTGTTGAGCAGTCGCAGCGAGGGCTGCAGGCTGAAGTCGCGCGCCTCGATGGCAGTGGAGGTGGTGGCGCTGACGTTGGGGTCGGTGAAGTTGGGGCCGTTGATTACGTCTTCGTTGGTGGAGGCGAGGCCTACGTTGTAGTTGGCGTTGATGATCTCGTCGTTGCTGTAGTCGGTGATGGCGGTGGAGTAGCCTGTGGCGGCGTTGTGCGAGTAGATGTCGCCCGACTCCTCGGGGCTGACGTAGCCGGGCAGGGCGAACTGCTGGCCGTCGCTGTTGTTGCGCCAGAAGACTGAATTGTAGATGGCCGAACCGTTGCTCGTGGAGCTGCTGCCCAGGCTGGAGGTGGTGGTATTCTCGCCGTTGAGATCCACGCGGCCGTCGTTGAGCGCATAGGTGTTGTTGACGATGATGGTGGGGACGGTCGATACGAGCGGGTTGCCCTGGTTGCTGTGCATCACGTCGTTGTAGAGCAGCGCGTTGCCGCCGTTCTTTCCTATATATACAGCGCTGGTGGAGTAGTCGCCGTCGAGGTAGGAGCCGCTGTTCATCACCTTGGTCTTGCTGATGATGAGTTTGTTGGCGTCGCTCGTCTCGTACTTGTAGGTGGCGTAGTTGGTCACGACGCCCTCTGCCGCCTCGGTCTGATACTCGGCGTCGGTGTAGTATTTGTCTACGGTGCGGGTGTAGTAGAGCGTAGGCTCGTTGTTGGGCGAGGCGACGGTCTTGTCGGCGTCGATGTAGTAGGTGTTGACGGAGACGTTGGCTGCGGTGGGCTTCACCTCGGTGGTCTCGGTGCGGTCGGCGTAGTAGATGGCGGCGCCGTTCTCACCCGTGCGCGCCTGGTTGTTGACCACGGTGATGCCGTCCAGATGTATAGGTATGGTGTTGACGGTCTTGTCGTAGGTAGAGCCGACCTCCTGGTAGCTGCCGTAGCCGTTGGCCTCGGTGTAGGCCTCGGCGTTGCCGTTGTGGTAGCCGTAGCGCTGTGTGGCGTCGGCAATGAAGAAGAGGTGGTCCCAGCGGTCGGATGATTCGTTGGAGCGCGCCTGCTGCCTGATGACGGCGGGGTAGTTCTCGGGGTCGTAGACGTTTTCTATCTGCTCGCTGTAGCCGCCCTTGATGGTGAGCGACTTGACGCCGAGTCCGGTATTCCACGCCGTCACGTTGCCGTCGTCGTCGCGGCTCTTGACGGTCATGGTGACGGACTTGTTCAGCGTCTTGGTGTCGATGTAGAAGGCCAGGTGGTCCTCAATATTGTAGATAGGTGTGAAGGTTCCGTCCATGAGCCTTATCTCCTTGCGGTGGCCGTTGCGGCTGGCGAGCAGTGTCTCGATGGCGCGCTGGAGGTCGGAGGTGGGCTGGCTCCATGCGCTGCCGTCGGGCAGTCCGTTGTCGGGCTTCTCGGTGGGCGACACCCAGAGAATGTCGACCTCGTCGCCGTTGGTGGTATACTGCAGCTCGGTGTGTACATACTCGTAGACGCCTATGTCGATGTAGGTCTGGTCGTGGGTCGGGTTGGGGTCGTAGGAGATGCGGTACATCTTCTGGCCGGTGGAGGCTGAGGTCATGTAGTCCTGCTCGCCCGCCGGCATGTAGGAGCGGTGGGTGTCGTAGCCGTAGAGCACGCGGGTGACGGTGTATACGCCCTCCGCCTTGTAGTCGCCGGGCTGTTCCGAGGTGTAGCCGCTCTGGTTGCCTCCGTTGTAGTAGATGGAGCGTTCGGGCAGGGCGGTGTTGTCGGCATAGGTGTCGAACTTGGCAGTGTACTTCTCGTCTACGAGTTCCACGGTCTGCGAGATTTGGCCGCTGCCGTTGTCGGTGAGGTTAGACAGTCGGGCGGGGCTCCAGTCGGCTGCTTCGTCATAGCCGTCGTAGCCGGGGTCGGCAGAGGGGTTGACGAAGTTGGGTCCCTCGAGGTCGAAGTTCTGCGACGAGAGCAGCACGTTGCAGTTCTGGTAGGTGTCTTCCACTGGTGTCTTCTCCTGGCCTGCCTGGTGCACGAGGTCGCGGGCGTAGACGAAGGGTGAGTATTTGTTGTCGCGAATGTCGGCGTCGTTGAGTGGCGAGGTGCCTCGGCCCTGCTCGTAGGCGCTGAACCACGCCACTTCGCCGTAGTCGCTCTGCTCCTTGTCGTTGTTGCCGTCGAGCTCAGCCTGGTTGGCGGGCATGTGGTCGTCGGCTGTGAACGAGGGCGAGACGTAGGGGTTGTTTTCGGGTGCCTGGCTGCCCTGCATGTAGTTGCAGATGAGCCTGGCGTTGAACTTGAAGAGGTCGTTGCCGTCGTTGGCGGCGGCGCTGGCCTCGCTGATGTCGTTGCCCCAGAGCACGGTGTTGATGATCTGGTTGTAGTATACGCTGGTGGGTCGGAGCGTGTTGCTCAGTCCCACTCCGCCGTGGCGCCCGTTGGTGAGGTCGGGGTTGGGGTTGAGAGTGAAGACGGCTGGATACATGTTGGCCTGGTTGCGCACTATGTCGCAGTTGACGAGGTGGAAGAAGCCGTAGGGACCCATATACACGGCGCCGCCGCAACCCGAGTGCATCAGGTTCTTGCCGGCGTTATCAATGTTCTGGAAGCGTTTGGGCGTGAGCGAGGTGTTGTCGCTCGCCGCCTCGTTGTTGGCGAAGATGGTGTTGTAGGCTCCGAGCTGGTGGGTGCAGACCACTGCGCCGCCGTTGCCGGGATACTGCACGTCTCTCTGGTTGCCCGAGGCGTCCTTCATGGTCTCTGTGCGGCTGGTGGCCTTGTTGTGCTCAAACGACGACTTGTAGATGTCGAGCGTGCCGTTGGAGTAGATGGCGCCGCCCAGTCCGCCGATGTTGTCGGTAAACTTGCAGTTGACGATGCTGACCGGAATGTCGCGGTAGCCGGCGGTGCCGATGAGCGAGCCGTGCTTCTCTTCCACTGAGCCCCAGGTCTTGCCGGCGCTGTTGGTGCCGCTGAGGGTGGAGCCGTCCCAGTTGTTGTAGTCGTTGCAGTAGCGGTTGCCGTCGGCAATGAGTCCGCCGCCGCAGTAGAAGGAGTACTTGTCGGGCAGGCCGGTGGAGCCCTCCACGTAGGAGCCTGCCTCGCCGCCGGTTATCTGCAGTCCGTCGAGCACCACATACTGGCCCTCCTCGAAGTCGAAGGCTCCGGCGCCGAACTTCTTGTTATAGTCGTCGTAGGCCATGGTGTGGTAGATGGGGTTTTCCGTCTCGTGGTAGTTGAGCTGCTTGGGGAGCATGCCCACCACGTTCTGGTCGGCAAAGAGGGACACCACGTGGTACACGCCGGTGTAGGCCTGTCCCTCGGCGTCGCCCGAGAGGATGGTCTGGTTTTCAAACTCCCAGGGCTCTATGATGTTGTTGCCGTTGTTGTCGTTGGAGCGGCGGCGTGGTATCATCTTGTCTATGGAGCACTGGTCTATGGTGTAGGTGCCCATCAGTGTGATGGTGGTGTCGGCGGGGTTGGCGTCGGTGATGTAGCTCTCCACGTTGCCGCCTATGGTGCCGGGCGTGGTGCTGGTCAGTGTGGTGACGTCGGTGGGCTTCTTGTTGTAGCGTCCGAAGAAGGAGTTCTCCTTGTCGGGGTGGCCCACGGCAAAGCCGCCGTAGATGCTCACGCCCTCAGGAATGGCGAAGGTGTTGGAGGGCGAGTTGTCGTAGATGCCCGAGGTGGAGCGGGTGGGGTAGAAGGTGCCGCGGCCCATGCATATCTCGAAGGGCAGGTTGTTGGCGCCCTCCTCCTCGAGCGCGGTGCCGGCATCGTTGAGGGTGGAGCGCTTCTCTATGATGTAGTCCAGCGCGTCCTGCAGGTTCTGCATGGGGTAGGCGAAGGAGGAGCCCTCCTGGCTGTAGTATTCCTCCACGGAGCCGGCGGTGGCGGTGAGCTTCATCTGCATCATGGTGTTGGCGGCGTCCATGTCGATGTCGGTGGGCTGCGCCACGTAGAGTCGCAGCATGAGCTGGCCGTCCTTGACCACCTTGTCGAGCGCGCGGGCGCCTATGTCTATATAGGAACGGTTCTTGCTGGTTGAGATGAAGCGGTCTACGTTGGTGAAGTCGTTCTGCACCAGTCCGAGGCTGGTGACGAGGGTGGAGTATTCGTCTACGGGCATGCCGGTCCTGACGAGGATGGAGTAGTCGGTCAGGGCGTAGTAGCCGAAGTCGGAGAGTTTGTTGAAGTCGTCGTCGTTGGTCTCCGTGGCGGTGGTGGTGTGGTCGTCAGCGGCGTTGCCCTTGGCGGCGAAGCGTGCGCCCTGCTTGTTCTGGTTGCCCAGCGAGAGGTTGTTGATGCCAGAGAGGCGCAGGTTCTGCACGCCGCAGTAGGCGAAGGGGAAGAACTCCTCGGAGCTGACGGTGTTGTCGGTACGTGTGGGGTTGTAGAGTCCCGACACGTTGGCCATGTTGGAGCTGTTGTTTTGCCAGATTACCGACGAGTTGACGCGCACGTTGATGTTGTCGTCGTCTTGTCCGAAGTATATGCCGCCGCCCTGCTGGTTGGCGAGGTTGTTGACGATGGTGGATGTGTAGACGTGTGCCATGCGGTGGTCCATGGTCTCGCCGGTCTGCGCCTTGGTGGCTATAGTGGTGCCGTCGGAGAGGACGGTGCCGTTTTCAAACACGTAGATGGCGCCGCCATAGTCGGCGGTGTTCTGGTCGATGAGGCTGCCCGACACCAGCGCGCCGTGGGTCAGGGCGAGGGCTCCGCCGTAGGTGGCCTTGTTGTCGCGCACTATGCAGTTGCGCACGTGGGCGTAGTCGGTCACGATGGCAGCGCCGCCATACTGGTTGATGTTGGCGTCAGAGCTGGTGCTCTTGGCGTCGGCCTGGCCGCCGGTGATGAAGATGCCGTCAATCACGGCGCGGTCGCTGGTCATGGTCTTCATCGACATGTAGGAGTGCCCCTCCGTGTGGGTGCTCTTGGCGCTGAAGGATCTGGTGGCGGTGTCGTAGTCGTCCTCGCAGTAGGCGTTGCCGTCGCTGTCGAAGACTTTGTCGGTGAAGGTCACCACGTGGTAGGTGTAGGCGTGCGACTTCTCGCTCGAGTTGTAGTAGTAGGAGTGGAAGTAGGTGGGGTTGCCCGTGATGTCGCGGCGGTCGGTCACGTTGCCGTCGCCGTCCTTGGTGTAGAAGCCGTTGTCGTCAGACGAGGTCCACTCGTCGGTGTAGCCGCCCCATACCTCTACGCCGCGCGGCACGATGATGGACCAGATGCGCACGTCGTCGTCGGTGTCGTCGGTGGTGCGGCAGGCGTAGTACTTGAAGTAGGTGCTTTCGTCGCCGTCGTCGGCGAGCGACTTGCTGTCAGCCACCTTGACGATGACGCGCAGGGTGGGGTTGGCGTATTTGTAGCGCCCCGCAGCGTCGAGCACCTTCTGCAGCTTGCTGGCGCAGGCAGCGTTGTCGGGATTGGAGGCGGAGGCGTTGCCCAGACCCTCGGGGGTGACGTAGAAGATGGCCTGGCCGCTGACGCTGGTCAGGTCGGGCTGGATGCTGTAGGCTCCGTTGTACTCATAGGCACCCATGTCTATCTCGCAGTCCTGCACGCGGTCGGTGTAGTCCATGTCCTGATCGGGGATGGTGATTTCATACTTGCCGTCGCCGTCGATGTCTATCAACTGCGTGCCGGCGTTCACCGCGTTGTGCTCGTCCTTCTGCTCAATGCGGTAGTCGTAGTTTGTGCAGGCGTCGGAGTATGATGCGGCAAAGGGGTGGTAGGTGTCGGCGTCGTAGCCAGAGCCGCAATATATCTTGTTTGTCTCGTCGGCAGAGAAGTAGTCGTCGTTGGAAGGGAGGGCCGTAGTGCTCTGCAGGAAGCAGTTCCTGAATTTTAGTGGAGTCTCGTTGCTTGCCCGAGTGGCGAGAGTGGTTGTTTCTGCTATGACAATGGAGTTGTAGAGCGTCAGGTGGGCATCGGCGGCTGATGCGGTGTAGATGCCTATTGCCGAGGCTCCGGTGTTGTTAGCCACCGTGTTGTTGAAGAAGTCGGCAGACTCAAAGTAGCAGCCAGAGCCCTGATATGTGCCTGTTTCTGTTGACATATAGTTGCCGGCAATGACAGAGTTGTACATGGTGCCCTTAATCATATATATGCCGCCGCCAAACATACCGTTGGCCTCACTTTGGACATTGCCATAATTGTGCATTATGTAGCAGTTGATGACAGTGGAGCCGTCCACATACACGCCGCCGCCGCGTCCGTGCGTTCCGTCACTGCCATACAGTTCATTGTCGCGAACGACACAGTTGATCAGCGTCACGTTTTCGTAGAGCGACACGCCAGCGCCGCCGTTACGTCCGCCCCTGGCCTTCTTGTAGCCATACCTGAAGGTAAATCCGTTCCACTCGGCTCCTTCATACACCACTCGGTCTTGGGGCGTGTCGGACTTGTCGCCTGTTGTTACTCGGCATTCCTCTGGGTGGCTCAGTACGCTTACGTTGGTAGCCTCTTTGTGGTCGGTGCTCGTGTTGGTCTGCAGAATGGTCTCGTAGTCCGACACGGTCAGTCCCTGGTTGGCTTTCGACAGGGTGATGCCTGTGGTCAACTGCGGATGGCGCTCGTTCATGCCCGGTGTGCCGGTCTTGGGGAAGGCTCCGTAGACCTTCACGTGGTTGCGCACCTCATAGCCGTTGGTGTTGGTGTAGATGCCAGCGCCTACCCACACCTCGCGCTGAGTGTAGTCTGCGGGCAGGTCTTGATAGGCTTTTGTTGTGGTATAAGCTGCCCTGCCCGCCTTTTCTGCACCAACAACCAAACGCTGAGTGTAACTCTTTGACATCTCGCTCTCAACAGTGCTCACCGCATACTGCAGACCATTGATGTTCTTGGTCTCTTGGGACGTGGTCGTTGTGGGGTCTCCTTCAACACCGGTGATTAATTGCCATTTGCCGTAAGGGTCAGTACCTGCATAAAGACCAATGTTTTTATTGTAAGTTACACCGCCGTAGTAGTTCCACGACGGCGATGACTCGGCTGCGGTGGTTGTGCTGGGCTGGATACAGTAGGTCTTGTAGGTGTCGGCGCTGTTTATGGAGAGGAATCGCCATGTGCCGCACGACGTTTTGTCGTCAGTGAACACAACAACATTTGCACCCTCCGTGTCTTGTGTATAGGTGACATACTTGCCCACGGTCTTGTCGTAGATGTAGTAGTAGCCGGTGGAGCCGTCGGCAAGCAGTATAAACTCGTCGCCGTCAAAGAAAATTGTCGTCGGGTAAAGGTTGTTGCCGTTTTGCTTGGCGTAGTATACGGTATTGCCAGGGGTGTTGTTGCCCAGCAGTCCAAGCCTGTAGACCGTAGCGTCTTCTGCGGTGATGCTCGAGCTCGCTGTGGGAGTGCAGAGCGTGGTGGTTACCGAGACGGTAGTCTTCGAGTATGTATACGTAAAGGTATACTCCGCATTACCATTTATCGCATTTTCCCACGACATTCCGTCGCGCGCCGTGCCGTCGGCGTGAGTGGTGCTGAGGTCCTCTGTGGTGCTTGCCACGGAGCCGTCGGCATTATACGTATAGGTATTATAGTCGCGCACATACATCACGGTGCCGTAGGCCCTTTGTCCGTCGGCGTATGATTTCTCCTCGCTGTCGCTCTCTATCGTCTCGTGGTTCTCAAAGGCGCCGATGTCGGGCAGGCCGCCGTAGTCGCGCGACACGCCAATCATGTCCACTCCCCACTGGGTGTGGTCGCTGGTGCTGTTGCCCTCGGCGTCTACCTGTGCGGCGCGGTTGACCACGGGGTTGTTGTTGTGGGGCATGTAGGAGATGGTGCGTCCGTAGTAGGTGGCGTCGCCGCTCGGGCTCACTCCGGCGTTCTTGGTGGGGTTGAAGAAGCGGGGGTAGTTCTTGTCGTTGTAGTCAAAGGTGAGTATCGCCTCGTTGGTGGCGTCGAGGCCGGTCATGAAGGCTGCCCCTGCCGAATTGACGTCGTAGAGGTTGTGGTCGCCCTTGTAGGTGCCGGAGTCCAGCAGGCGCACGGCGGCGAGGGCGCTGGTGCCGTGGCCTCGGGTGTCTGCCACCTCCTCGCTCATGTTGGCGTAGAAGATGGTGTTGTAGACCTCGGTGGTGCCGTAGCTGTCGATGGCGAAGCCCACGTTGCGCATGATGTTGCAGTGGTTGAAGATGACGTGCGAGCCTTTGCTCACCACAAAGTTGCCGGTGTTTGACGTCACGTTGCCGTCGGCGTCCACCTGGCGGGACTCGTTGTTGTGGACCACGCTGTTCACAAACCAGATGTCGGTGGAGTTCTCTATGTAGGCGGCTGAGCCTGCCGAGGCGGTGTTGCCCACTATGCCGCAGTTGACGATTCTGACGTTCTGCGCATTATACATGCTGATGGCGCCGCCCTGGGTGAAGCCGTTGTCGTCGCGTCCCAGCGGGCTGCGCGCGTTGGCGTAGTGTATGTGGAGGCCGTCGACGGTGGTGTTCTTGGTGCCGTTGAAGATGAGCAGGTGTATCACGTTGAGGTCGTATTCGTCCTGCACGTTGCCGGTTATCTGGGTCTCGTGGGCGTTGACGTTGCGGCCCTCGAGGCTGGTGCCGGTGTTGGTGCTGGGATAGCCGCCCTTGATGGTGACGTTGCTGGGTATGTTGAAGCCGGTCTTGCGCACACGGGTGTAGCTGTGGGTGTTGGCGTTGTTGACGGTGCCCTCCTTCACGTAGATGTTGACTGAGTAGCCGTCCTTGCAGTAGACGGGCGCGTCGAGGGCCTGGTCGTCGCTTACGAATCCCAAGGCGTCAGAGAAGAAGCGGATGGGCTTCTCCCAGCTGCTGCCGATGTCGGTGTGCTCCTCACCCGACTCGTCGTTGGGGTCTACGTAGAGGTTCACCGCCTTGTTGGTCTCGTCCACCTCGGGCACTATGTCGGTGCCCGACGAGGTGTAGGCGCCCAGGGTGGGGCGGGGGTTAAACTGCTTGCCGGTGATGTCCCAGTCCACCTCTACGGCGGGGGTCTGGCCATATTTGTCTATGTCGACCACCGCGAGGCCCCTGTGGTTGAGCGCCGAGCGCGACGTAGGCTGGAAGTCGTAGGCCTTGCGGTCGGTGATGGGGTTGCCGTCCTGGTCGGTGGCAGTCTGGTAGGACAGCAGGTCGCCGAACATCTGGTGCTGCTGGTTCTCGTGCACGTAGCCGGCGTGGGGCGTGGGGTGGTAGAACATGGGGTAGCCCTCGGTGGCGCTCACGGTGGCTCCTGCCGCCTCGGCGTCGTCATGCGTGTTGTAGTCGCAGAGCTTCGACACGTTGCTCTTGATCACGCCCGACCAGTCGGAGTAGTCGCTCTTGGTCAGCGCCACATACATCACATAGGGGCGCAGCGACTGGCTGTTGCCCGAGCGCGAACCGGCGTACTGTATGTCCTGGTTGGCGGAGCACTTGCCGCCCCAAAGCACTGAGTTGGCGAGGATGCCGTTGTCGCGGCAGTATACGCCGGCGGAGCGGCCCGTGGTCATGCCGTTGACGGTCACTCCGGCGCCGTTGCACTTGTTGTTGACAACGGTAAGCTGGGTTACCGAACCGCCCTTGAGCATGTAGAGGCCGCCTGCCTCGGTGGTGGCGGTGTTGTTGGCCATGAAGACGGCGGTCATGGATATCTTATACTTGTTGTTGCCGTCGGTGTCGTTGGCCTTGATGGCTGCAGCGGCGCCCATGCGGCCCACGCAGCCGTGTATGCCGCCCTGGCGGAAGATCATGGGCACGTTGTTGTAGGTGTCGGGACCGTCCATGCAGACGCCGCCGCCATAGCCGAAGGCGGTGCCTATGCCCAGCGCCTGGCAGTCGGAGATGGAGCAGTGCTCTATGTAGCCGCCGCCGTCCATGTAGACGCCGCCGCCGTCGCGCGATGCCACACACTCGCGGATGACGCAGTCCTTAATCCATGCGCCCTCCACCATGTAGACGCCGCCGCCGTAGGCGTTGTGCGGGTGGCCGCTCACGTCGGTGTTGGTGGCGTTGCCGTGCTCTATGATGCAGCCCTCCAGCAGCGCCGACTTATAGCCGCCGCCGTTGCCTTTGGCGCGGCCCGTGGTGGCGTCGAAGCCCTCGGTGGCGAAGGTCACCACGTGGTAGCAGTTGCCGTAGAACGAGGTGCTCCACTGCTCCTTGGTGTAGTTCCACTCAAACTTGGCTGACGACGAGAGGTCGCCGGAGAGGATGGTGTAGTTGTCGTAGAAGTGGCCGATGGCCTTGGGCGTCATCTTGTGGCGCTGGTCGGCGCTGGTCTCGGTGCCGGCAAAACCGCCTCTCACCTTGATGCCCGCTGGTATCTTGAAGGACATATACAGCGTGCTGCCGCCCGTCGACTCGGTGCTCTCCGTAGGGGTGTAGGTGCCCTTGGCGACCCACACCTCGCCGGTCAGGCCGTTGTCCACCAGGTCGTTGATGGCGTCCTGTATGTTGGCCTTGGCGGTGCTCCACGATTTTCCGTCGTTAGAATACGTGCCGCTCTTCGACACGTAGCGTATCTCATCGGCTGCCGCCCTCAGGGAGCAGACCAGCAGCATCATCACTATCAGCAAACAGTTTGTCTTGCGGTGCATGTCAGCGTATGGTTATATATATATATAAGGTATGTTATATATGTTGCTAATGTTTTTTCTTGTCTCTTTTGTCTCAGAGCCGGTCGCTTGCGCTCGTCTCTTGTGTCTCGTCTCTTGCGTCAGCGTCTCTCCTTCCTGCCATCTCGGCTCATTTCACCGTGGCTGCCACGCGGTACCACCCCGTAAAGACCTTGCTGAAGCTGGCGGTGGCGGGGGTCATGGTGGCGGTGGTGTTGGCGCGGCCCGCCGTGCCGCCGTAGGCCACGGTGTAGCTCAGGGTGCCGGGCGTGGGGGGCTGGAGCACGTAGGCGTAGGCGCGGCCTGTCCACTTGTTGCCCTCGCTCACGGTGTAGGCGGCGTTGTCGGCAGCGGCTCCCAGAATGGTGCTGGTGGCTGTGCCGGCGGGGTTCTCGGTGGGCTTGAAGATTTTGCAGGTGGTGGGCAGGCCGGTGCAGGTGATGCTCTTGAGCTCGGTGCCGGTGCGCAGCCCTGCCTCTACCTCCCACGTGAAGTCGGCCTTGGCAGCCGCGTGGTATAGCTTCACGGTGCTGCAGGTCAGCGTCGTTCCGTTGCTCTCCACCACACCGTTGTCGGTGCTCTCCACCGGGTCGCTGCGGTCGTAGGCGGGGGTGGAGTATATGTCGCCAAGCTGCGCGGAGGTGTAGCCGGTCAGGTCGAGTGTCATGTCCTCCACCTGCGTCATGGCGGTGTAGGAGGTCACGTCGTTGTGCAGCAGCGCGCTCAGGTCGGTGCGCGAGGCTATGGCGAAGACGCGGCTCAGGCCCGCCACGTTGTTGAAGGTGCGGCTTATGTTGAAGGTGACGCGCACGTTCTTGCGCCACCTCTCATCGCGCTGCCCCTCGTTCTGCTTGGTCCAGTTGTCCTCCACTTCGGCGTCGGTCCACTGGAATGTCTTGGTCAGCACCTCGCAGTCCGCGCCGCCGTTCTCCGACACGAACGCCACGATGTAGAGCCACAGCGGTGCCTTAAACTCGGTGCTTACTCCGGGGTCGCCCTGCTGGGCGGTGGCCTTGCTGCCGGTCAGGGTGCCGCTGGCTGAATATATGTCTATAGGTATGTCGAGCGTGATGGTCTTCATGCCGCCGTTGTCAGCGCTGCCCTCGTTGTCCGACGAGCAGCTTGCCAGCGTCAGCGCCATCATGAGCGCCAGTGTTGCGGTGATTGTATGTTTCATAGCGTATGTCTGTGTCGTGTGTGTTAAGCCTCGCCCTCTTACCACGTGGTGGTTTCTGAATATCCCGCCTGCCACTTGGTGTAGACTTCCAGCACGTGGCTGAACTCCATCTGGTTGGCTGACGAGACTTTGAAGACGTAGGTATATTGGTAGCCGGGTTTCCACTGCATGTAGGCGGCGGGCACTATGGCGGTGCGCGCGTCAAACACGTCGGCGCCCGAGGCGTTGACGGTGTAGGTGTAGGCGGTGCATTTGAAGTCCACGGCGCTGGTGGCGGGTATCATCAGATATTCGGGCCACGTCTGGTAGCGCGTGTCCTGGTCGGTCAGGGTCACGGGGTCGAGCGTCATGGTGGGTAGGGTCACGCTGCCCACGGTGGCCTCGGCGTCCTCGCGCGTGCCTGCCATCGCCCACTTCACGCTCACCTCGCCCGAGCCTGCCATCTGGCTGCCGTCCTTGGGACCGAAGGTGATGGGGTGGCTGGTGTCGCCCTCCTTGCCGAGCGTGGTGGTGGAGGTGCCGTCGGGGCGCTCAAACACCACTCTCACCAGCGCGTAGGGCTTGGCGAACGAGATGGGCACGGGCGCGTCGTAGTTGGTGGCGGGGGCGCCCTCCCACATGGTGCCGTACATGGGTATGTCGGCCTCGGCGACCTCGGTGCCGTCAGAGGCGTAGTATTTGCCGTCTGCAGCGTGGGTCATATATTCCAGACCGTCAAACAGCATGCTGAAGCTGCCGTCGGCGCTTACGTTGGTGCTCGAGGTGATGGCGGCGCTGTTATAATGCAGCCTGTCCTTATACTTTGGCAGTACGCCGAAGAAGCGGTAGGAGCTTGAGTTGCCGTCCCAGTATTTTATCTCTTGAGCGTTGCCCAGATAGTCGGTGCCCTGGCCCACATACTCCCAGTCGCTGCTGTTGGTGGTGGAGGAGTTGGCTGAATTGGCGGTGTAGTTGAGCGTGTAGCCGGGCATCACGTTCTGCAGCTCTGTCCCTATGGTCTTGTAGCCGTAGAGGTAGATGGTGGTGTAGCCCAGCGTCTCCAGCCCTGCCTGGGTGGTCTTGGCGGTGTTGGTGGCTTTGCTGGTGTTTGTCAGCTGCTTCATCTCTCCCTGAGTGCTGAACGAGATACTGTGCCTCTCGCCCTCGCTTGTGCCGCCCTCGCCGTCCGTGGCGGAGCAGCCGCTCAGCAGCACTGCCGGCATGGCGGCTATGGCTGCCGTCAGGGCGGCGGCGTATAGTGTGTGTAGTGTGCGCTTCATTGTGTCCTTCATAGGTTCTGTCTTGTTACTGACTGACGGTAAAGGTGGTCTGATAGGTGCGGCGGCCGTAGGTGGCGCTCACGGTGTAGGTGTTGGCGGCGGTGTTGCCGGGCACCACTATCTTGACGTCGCCCGTGCCCTGGTTCTCTATGGTCACGCTGCTCGGCACTGCCTGGCCGTATGCGCCGGCGTAGTCGAGGGCGTAGGTCACCTCGGTGTTGTCGATGTCCTCGTCGTCAACCGTCAGCGTGGGGCTCAGGCTGCCGCCCATGTTGCTCACGGTGGTGTTGCCGAGCGACAGCGTGCCGGTGGTCTTGCCGCTGAAGCCGCCCACTCTCACTATCTTGTAGGTCTTCTTGCCCGCCGTGCTGGTGTATTCCACCGCGTAGACGTGCTTGGCTGCCGTCCACTCTATGGCTGACAGCGTGCGGCTGCCGCCGCCGGTGCTGGGCACCTTGTCTACGAAGGCGGCGGCGAGTGTCTGCTCGTATGCCGTCACGGGCTGGTCCACAAGGGTGTTGTCGGCGGCGTATTTCACTATGTAGTCAGCCACGGTGCTCTCCGTCACGGGGTGGTTGTCGGCGTCGGTGGTGGTCACCACATAGAGCTTGGCGTTGCTCGACGTGGCGTCTACGAGGGCGTTGCTCTCTATAAAGGAGGCGTAGACCTCGTTGCCCGCCTTGTAGTCGTCCTGACCGGTCGTCACGGTCTGGCTCTCGGCGTCGTAGCCCATGGTCACTATGTTGGTGCCGGTGTTGGCGGTGGTGGATATCTCCTCCTCCTCGCCGGTGCCGTCGGTCACCATCAGGGCGTCGAAGGTGACGGGGTAGAGACCCGTCAGACTGCCCACCGTGGCGTTGGTCTGGTCGCTTATCTTGAAGATGTAGGTGTAGGCGTAGCCGGGCTCCCACTTCAGGTAGGCGGCGGGCACCTCGGCGGTGGCGTCCTTCACCTCTATCGTCTCGCCGGTCGTGGCGTGGAGGGTGAAGTCTACCTTCAGCTTCAGGTTGCTCACGTTGCTGCCCATGGGGAAGACGGTGGTGTAGGAGGCGTCGGCGTGGTCATATATGGCGGTGGCTGACGTGGTGGTCAGCTCGGTGCCGGCCTTGAGGTTGTCGCCCAGGGTCAAGATGTTGTTCTTGGTGCTCGACGAGAAGTCCGCCACGGGCAGGTTCTCGTCGTTGTCGGCCTTGTCCTTGTAGGTCACGGTCAGCGTGCCCTCGCTGCCGGGGGTGTGGGTGGACAGATTGGCGCTGAAGGCGCCGGTGGCGGCTGTCGTCATGTCGCCAAACGATGGGGTGGCAGCGTCGGCCACGCGAAAGGCGTCCAGCGTCAGCGTGTAGCCGGGAATGGTTTCGTACATCGCCACTCTCACCTTCGACACCATGTTGTGGAAGGTGAACGTCACGTTGTCGTTGTATATGCTGTTCGCCTGGCTGCCCGACGTGATGTAGTGCACGCGGTCGGCAAAGTAGAGCTGCGAGGGGTCGGCGCCCGCCGCCATCTCCACGCTGTAGCCGTTGTGGTAGACGTCGGTGCGGTTGTTGGTGGTTTTCTTCACTTTCACGAGACCGTTCTCAAGGTCGTTGTTGCCCACCGCCACGGCGTAGAAGGTGTAGTCGGTGGCGCTGGGGTCCCAGTACTTCACGCTCTGCGCCCCGGTGCCGGAGTTGTCGCTCAGGTTGGCTGCCTCGTTGTCGGTGAGCGTCAGACCGGCGTAGTCCCAACCGCTCTTGTTGCTCAGAGTGGTGTAGGCGCTGCCCGACGTGTACGCTACCTTATAATTGCGCATCACGAGGTTCTCGCTCTTCAGCACGCCCGCGCCCTGGTGTGTCTCGTTCTTGATGCCGTACACGTAGATTTTGCCGCCGAGCACGTCCGATGCGTCCTTGCCCGTCTTGGTGCCGCGAAGCAACGGCTGCACCTCCGGGCCAAAAGCTATCACGCCCTTCGCGCCGCTGACCGCAGTACTGCCATCCTCGTCGTTCACGCAGCCCGCCAACGACAAGACTGCCAACAGATATATCGCAATTCTTTTCTTCATAATGGTCATACCTCAGCGGGACCGTCCCGCCATGTATTCGTCACTCTCTTTTTCAGCCCGCCCCGCAGCTGCCCGCGGCATCAACGCCGCACACACTAATCTCTCCGCCGCCGCCCGCAGGCCCACATTTTTTTCTTCTTCTTCTGGTAGCCGGACGGGGAGTCGAACCCCGCCCGGCCTATAGCTAAGATTGATGCGAATAATTACTTCGCAATCTTGACAATCTTATAGACTTTCATGTCCTTGCTGTCTTTGGTATAAGAATACTCTACAGCATAGGTCTTGTCTGCTTCAGCAGTCCACTTGATAGCAGACACTGTACGTGTTGCAGTCGAACCGTCTCCGATAGGAACATTGCCAACGACAGTCGCAATGCTTGTTCCATTTACTGCTGTTGCAGTGATTTTGCCGCTAACGCCGTTATGGGCGATGGCATTGGCTACCGAAGCAGCGGTAATCGGGAAGTTGGCCTCGTCTGTGGACGAAACGGTGTAAATCTTAGCTGAGGTCTCAGACAGTGTTACGACATTGCCGCCGTCAACAACCGATGCATAGATATCGTCGGTTGCCTCATACTCGTCTTTGCCAGTGACAACTGTGTTGCCCTTTACAGCAAATGTAGTAATTGAAGGTTCAGAAACAGAAGTGATAGTTTCCTGAGTGCCGTTCTCTGCGGTCTCTACGACTGCGTCAAATGTGATAGGATAGAGGTCAGCCGCATTGTCCGTAATCTTAAATATATAGGTATATGCATAGTTAGCCTGCCACTGGCAGTAAGCCGCCGGAACCTCCGCAGTCCTATCCTCTAACTTAATTTCCTCGCCCGTATCCTCAGAGATGAGCTTATAGGAGATGGTCAACTTCATGTTGGTAGAGTTGCTCGGGTAGGGAAGTATAGCGGTGTACGCACCATCTGCCTTGTCGTAAGTGGGAGTTGCAGAAGAAGTGGCGAGGTCGGTATTGAAAACCTTGTCACCGCCCTCAAGATAATCGACTTTGCTTGAATTTTCATCTACGGCCACCTTAGCCTTGTCCTTAG
>CAVGQS010000018.1:0-22413 GCA_963631415.1 Lactococcus garvieae
AATTTAGGGGTGCGGTTGCGAGGGTAGGGGCTAAAGGTGAAATTTTTCATGTTTTTCTTTGTGAAAAACGACAAAGTGATTACTTTTGCATCGAAAAACTTGACAAACGCAACAAAGCTGGGGCAAAATCATGCCGATTTGTCACCCGGCGAGTTGGAGAAGGCAAGGTTTGGAGAAGGCTATATATAATTAAGGTATATAAAACGCTATATATAATAAGGTATAGACAAGGTCTGAAAAGGCTATATATATAATAAGGTATAGGCAACATAATATAATAAGGAATATAAAAAGAAGAACGTCATGTGTGGAATAGCAGGAATATTCAACGTGAGAGACGGTGTGGACGCTCTGCGCGTCAAGGCTTTGAAGATGTCGGCAAAGATCAGGCACCGCGGTCCGGACTGGAGCGGCATCTATGCCGGCAAGAGTGCGATACTCGTTCATGAGCGGTTGTCGATTGTGGATCCGGAGTCGGGCCGCCAGCCGCTGTTCAGTCCCGACGGCTGCCAGATTTTGGCAGTCAACGGCGAGATATACAACCACCAGTCCATTCGCGAGCGCTATGCCGGCAAGTATGAGTTTGCCACCCAGAGCGACTGCGAGGTAATCCTGCCCCTCTATCGCGAGAAGGGCGTGGACTTCCTGGAAGACCTGAGCGGCATCTTCGCCTTTGCCCTCTACGACGAAGAGAAAGACGACTTCCTGATTGCGCGCGACCCCATCGGCGTGATACCTCTCTATATAGGCCACGACGCTGACGGCAAGGTCTATGTGGCGAGCGAGCTGAAGGCCCTGGAGGGATTCTGCGAGACCTATGAGCCGTTTTTGCCCGGCCACTACTATCTGGGCAGCGAGGGCAAGATGGTGCGCTGGTACAAGCGCGACTGGATGGACTACGACGCGGTGAAGGACAGCCCCGCCTCGGTAGAGGCGGTGAGGGACGGACTGATGGACGCCGTGAAGCGCCAGCTGATGTGCGACGTGCCCTACGGCGTCTTGCTGTCGGGCGGTCTGGACAGTTCGGTCATCTCCGCCATAGCCGAGCGCTACAGCGCCATGCGCGTGGAGAGCGGCGACACCGACCGCGCGTGGTGGCCCCGGCTTCACTCCTTTGCGGTGGGCCTGAAGGGCGCTCCCGACCTCGCCAAGGCCAAGGAGGTGGCTGACTATATAGGCACTGTCCACCACGAGATAAACTACACGGTGCAGGAGGGTCTCGACGCCATCCGCGACGTGATATACTACATAGAGACCTACGACGTGACCACCGTGCGTGCCTCAACGCCGATGTATCTGCTCGCCCGCTTCATCAAGAGCATGGGCATCAAGATGGTGCTCAGCGGCGAGGGCGCCGACGAGGTGTTTGGCGGCTACCTCTACTTCCACAAGGCGCCGTCGGCCAAGGACTTCCACGACGAGACGGTGCGCAAGCTGGGCAAGCTGCACTGGTATGACTGCCTGCGCGCCAACAAGAGCTTGTCGGCGTGGGGCGTGGAGGGCCGCGTGCCCTTCCTCGACAAGGAGTTCCTCGACGTGGCCATGAGGCTCAACCCCAGCGCCAAGATGTGTCCGGGCAAGACGATAGAGAAGAAGATAGTGCGCGAGGCCTTTGCCGACATGCTGCCCCAGAGCGTGGCATGGCGCCAGAAGGAGCAGTTCTCCGACGGCGTGGGCTACAGCTGGATTGACACGCTGAAGGACATGACGGCGCGCGCCGTGAGCGACGAGCAGATGGCCCACGCCGCCGAGCGTTTCCCCATCAACACTCCGCTCAACAAGGAGGAGTACTACTACCGCAGCATCTTTGCCGAGCACTTCCCCAGCGACAGCGCGGCGCGCAGCGTGAACCAGGAGGCGTCGGTGGCATGCTCCACCAGCGTGGCGCTGGAGTGGGACGCGGCGTGGAAGAAAATGAACGACCCAAGCGGCCGTGCCGTGAAGGGCATCCACGACCAGGCCTATTGACCCGCGCGGCTGGCGCAAGGGCGGTCACGGCCAAGCCTGTTGCCGCGCCTGCCGGCAAAACAGCAAAAAAAAAAGGTGTCTGCAGCGGCGGACACCTTCTCTTTTTTGTGAATAAATACCGAATAAACGACGTTGTTCGCGTATTTGACAGCAAAAAGACTGATTTTCTGGTTAAAATTCTTTGAGGATTGGATTTTGTTATTATTTTTGCCACGCAATTGAGACCGGAACAGTTCTCGCTCGGCCTCAGAAACTGACTATTTATGGCAGAATCATTCAAGTATTTGATACCGGCAGCCCAAGACGCCAAGTTTGGTCTCTCGGTTACGACAGTGGGGTCGCAGGACGTGCTGCCCGGTGAGGTATACCCGGCTCCGGGTCACCCTGACGAGTATGAGTTCAACCCCGCCACGGGACGAATTCTTGACCAGTATCAGATTATCTACATCTCGAAGGGGCAGGGCCGCTACACCGATGCCAGGGGCACCGACTACCACCTGCGCGCCGGTTCGGTGATAGTGCTGTTTCCCGGCGTGTGGCACACCTACAGCCCCGACCGCACCACTGGCTGGAAGGAGTTTTTCATCGGTGCCAAGGGTCCGGTGATTGACGAAGTGGTCAAGGGCGGTTTCCTCACCTCCGACTCCCCCGTGCTCAACGTGGGCCTGAGCGAGCGCCTTGTGTCGCTCTACAACGAGGCCCTCGACATAGCCTGCGAGGGCAACATCTGCGCCCAGCAGTACCTGTCGGGAATATGGATGCACATACTGGGCTTTGTGCTCTGCTCGAGCGCCACTCCCGAAGTGAGGGTAGACGAGGCAGTCTACAAGATGGAGATGGCCAAGATATACATGAGCGAGAAGTTTGGCGAGGAGATAGACTTCTGCAAGATGGCCGACGACCTGATGATGAGCTACTCCTCGTTTCGCAAGAACTTCAAGGCCCACACGGGCATGCCCCCCGGCCGCTATCTGCAGGACGTGAGGCTGCGCGAGGCCTGCCGCCTGCTGCGCGACACCAACCTGTCGGTCAAGAGAGTGTCGGTGGTCACCTGCTTCAAGTCGGTCACCCTCTTCAACTGCCTCTTCCGCAAACGCATAGGCACCACTCCGCTGGCCTACCGCCACGCCAGCCGCGCCACCGCGAACGACGACAACAAAGTATAGTTCTCCTGAGATAATTTTCTCCTGACAGAGAGTCGGAGAGCCAGGTGTGTTGATTGAACTGAATTAGAGACTGAATTTTTGCAGCACCTGAAGTACTCTCTTGAGAGAGAAATGAGAGCCAGGCGTGTTGATTGGATTGAATTAGAGATTGAATTTATTAATTATTTAAACAACAAAATGAAAAGATTTTTTACCATTGCAGCAATGGTAGTCCTCTCTGCATTGTGGACTACCATGAGTGCCCGGTGGGTAGTGGGCGCGCAGAAGTCCGCTTCCCAAATCAAAGCGGGCGACACGGTGGTGATCAGCTATGCCGCTTCGGAGGCGTATTCTGACTACTACCTTCAGGCGGCCGATCTCGACCACTCCGACCTCGGAGTGATGGTGGCGCAGGGCATGGGCCTTGGCGCGTCGGCTGTCATCACCTTTGAGGACGGCCCGAAGGACCTCCGCACCAACGCCCCCACCTTCTACATGAAGCTTGTGGGGTCTGACAAGTACATCGGCAACAACTACTACGACTGGTACAACGTAGGTATGGGTGCCGTAGACGCCGTGGACAAGGCAGCCAATTTCCAGATCCTGAGTTGCGGCGAAGACATCCCCTGGTATGACGCCAATAGCGAGACCTACACCAAGTGGACCCGCGCCGCCGACGCCATCTGGGACGACAATTCGGTAGCGTTCAGCTGCTCGCCTACGGAGAAGGACTACTGCTATCTGGCCTACTGGACCTACGCCACCTCTACTCCGCGCGCCATCACCTGGAAGTACACCAACACCATACAGTGGAACGTGTACTCCGTGTCGTATGAGAAAGACTTGCGCGAGGAGCTCGAAAACCTCATCGACACCTACAGCACCGCTTCGTCTGAGTTTGTGGCAGGCGACAACCCCGGTTTCTATGACGGCGACGTTATCGAGGCCTACAACCAGACCCTGGAGCAGGCCATGCTCGTGTGCTACACCGCTTCGTCAACCGACGACGAACTGCAGAAGGCCTACACCGACCTGAGCGAGGCCTACAAGAAGATGGCCAATTCGTATATCGACATTAGCGAGGGCTACTACTACATTGTGTGCGACAACTCCAAGATTGCCGCCAACAACATGAGCGAGAAGGCCATGTACATCAACGAGACCGCCGGCCAGGTATATTGGGGCGAGTTTGACGAAAACGACGTAAAGTTTGCCTTCTACCTGTCGCCCGCCAGCGCTACGACCTGGAACGTGAAGAACGTGAAGACCGACCTCTACCTGGGCGCCCCCGCCGGCTTCTGCAAGCCGTTTACCGCTACGGCAGATCCCGACTATCCCTCTACCTTCAAATTCTATAAGGGCACCGGCTCCTGCTACATCAAGACCAATGGCTGGACCATGTGTCCCTACAGCAACGCCAGCGGTACCGCCGCCGGCCCGACCTACGTGTGGGCCTACAACGGCGAGACCACCTCGGGCGGCAACGTGGCCCACGCAGAGTGGACCTGGACGCTGAGGAAGATTACCGACCAGGCGACCATTGACCGCATCAACGAGCAGAAGGCACAGGCCGACCGCACCAGCGAACTGAAGACCCTGTCGGACGAAGGCGCCGCCCTCTACGACAAGCTCTTTGAATATCGCACCGACACCAGCAACGGCCTCATCACCGACGCCGACGCCCAGGTGACCTACTCACACCTCATCAAGCAGGGCGTGGCCTTCGCCGACAAGTTCCCCTACCTGATTGACGGCGTAGACACCACCTACGTGCAGGGCCGCGGCTACATGGACATCTCCATCGCCTCCACCCCGCAGCAGCAGGTGACCTTCTACTACAAGCGCCGCGGAGCCTCCGTGACCTATCCCAAGTCGGGCGAGTGGGGCGAGAACGAGCGTCCTGACCTCGTGAACATCTATGCTGCCAACGACACCGTCAACGGCGGCGACTGGAAATTCATCAAGGAAGTGCACATGGGCGAACTGACCGACCCGATCATGACCTCCGTAGACCTCGGCGCCGAGTACAAGTACCTGCGCTATGAGGTGACCGCCAACAAGACTGGCGGCACCACGTTCACCATGTCTGAGTTCCAGGTATATCCCAGCGCCGTAGACGAAGGCGCCTCGCAGTACTACACCGCCCAGGGCATGAGCACCGTGGCCGACGCCCTGCTCAACAACGTCAACTCCATGCGCAGCGTGATTGAGAGCAACACCGCCACCGAGGAGGACATCGCCTCGATGCGCGCCGCTATCGAAGCCGTCAAGACCCTCTACGCCGACACCACCGTGCTCAGCGAGCTCATCACCGAGTGCACCAACCTCACCAACAACGTGACCGTGGGCGACGCCATCGGCCAGATTGACAGCGAGGAGCAGATAACCAACCTCCGCGCCGCCATCGCCACTGCCCAGACCAACGGCATGAAGGGCAACATCTCCAAGAGCGACCTCGACGCCGTGATAGCAGCGCTGACAGCAGCCCGCGACGAGTTTGTGTCTCACGTCAAGAACTTCGAGACCGGCAAGTGGTACTTCATCACCAACAGCGACGCCAGCATCGACAACACCAACAGCGGCAAGGCCCTCTACATGGGCGGCTACTCCAACACCACCGAGGTGTCTGTGGGCAAGCTCAACGAAAACGGTTCTGCCGCCTACACCTACGATCCCTACAGCATGTGGACCTTCGTGGCCAGCACCGACGGCACCTACAAGATTCAGAACATGGGTACCGGCTACTACTTGGGCGACTTCGTGAAGAGCGGCGAGAACGCCAAGCAAGCCTTCAAGGGCGCTTCCTATAAGGTAAGCTTCGTGGGCAACGACTCCTACTCGTTTGTTCCGCAGGGCGACGCCAACACCTTCCACTACGGCCTGAGCGCCAACGAGAACAAGGTAGCCTTCGGCACCGCTGCTGCCGGCACCGCCTCTTCGTGGAAGATTACCGAGATTGACGCTGAGAGCACCGAGATGATAACCATCAAGGACTTCAAGTACAACATGCTCGACATCATCGCCGTGCCGTTTGACATCTCTGACATCTCCCTCAACGAAGACGCCCACCTCTACGGCATCAAGAAGATTACGCAGAGCGCCGACGGCACCTCTACCATAGAGTTCTATGAGAAGGCCTCAGCCAAGGCCGGTGAGTCTTGCCTGCTCGTATGGGGCGACCCGACCGCTGAGGCCGAAGAGTCAGAAATGCTCTTCCCCTTCCCGACAAGCGTGACCGACAAGGCCACTCCCGACAACGGCCTCTACGGCATGCTGACCTCTGAGTCCATCAACGCCGGTGACGTATACTCGTCAGCCAACACCCTCGTGGCAGCTACGGCTACCACCGGCATCTCCGCCCACACCGGCGCCATCGTTCCGTCGTACTACACCGGCGAGGTGAGCGGCGTGGAGACAGCCCTCACCCTGACAGTAAAGGGCATGAGCTCCATCTCTACCGAGACCAAGGGCGACGTGAATGGCGACGGCGTGGTTAACTCAGCCGACGTGGTGGCTGTCTACAACTACATCGTGGGCGGCACCCAGTCGGGCATCACAGTCGAGGCTGCCGACGTTGACGGCGACGGCAGCGTAAGTTCTGCCGACGTGGTGGCAATCTACAACGCCATCGTGGGCGGCGACGCCAAGAGCAAGGCCTTCAAGGCACAGATGCTTAAGCTGCTCGCCAAGTAATGTGAGCTGACAACAGACTGACCTGAACATAAGTGCGGCTTTTACCCACACAGCAATAGGGTGGGGGCCGCACTTTCTTTTTCTTCCAGCGCGTCTGGGGGGAGTGATTTATTCGTAAATTTGCATTACCTTATACCTTATATATATATGAGAACCATTTGGAGAAACCTGCTGCTGCTCGCCGTCTGCATGGCGGGGCTCGCTGCCACCGCCGACAGCAAGGCAGATCGCTTCATCTCGCGGCTGATGTCGAAGATGACCCTCGAGGAGAAGATCGGGCAGCTCAACCTCCTTACCCAGAACGACTTTGTCACTGGCGACGCCAAAAACGCCAACTTTGAGACGGAGCTGCGCAAGGGCAGGGTGGGCGGAGTGCTCAACATGGTGGGGGCTGCGCGCATACGCCGCACCCAGCAGGCAGCGGTGGAAGACACCCGCCTGGGCATCCCCCTGCTCTTCGGCCTCGACGTGATACACGGCTACCGCACCATCTTTCCCGTGCCCCTGGCCATGAGCGCCACTTGGGACATGGACATGATAAGGCAGTGCGCCTCGACGGCAGTGGCCGAAGCCTCGTCCACCGGTCTCAACTGGGTATACAGTCCCATGGTCGACATCTGCCGCGACGCGCGGTGGGGCCGCATAGTGGAGGGAGCAGGCGAAGACCCCTACCTGGGGTCGTGTGTCGCCCGCGCCATGATTGAGGGCATACAGGGCGACGGCACCTTCAGCGGCAACGACAAGGTGCTGGCTTGCGTCAAGCACTTCGCCATCTACGGCGGCGCCGAGGCGGGCCTCGACTATGCCGCTGCCGACATGAGCCGCCACACCATGTACAACTTCTTCTTCCCGCCCTACAAGGCAGCCCTGGACGCCGGCGCCGGTTCGGTGATGGCTTCGTTCAACGACGTGGAGGGACTGCCCGCCACCTGCAACCCCTGGCTCATGACCGACGTGCTGCGCAAGCAGTGGGGCTTCAAGGGCTTCGTGGTGTCTGACTACACCGGCGTCAGCGAGCTGGTGGGCCACGGCGTAGCCCCCATCGACAAGGTGGCAGACATCTCCATCAACGCCGGAGTGGACATGGACATGATCAGCGAGACCTACATACGCACGCTCTCTGAGAAGCAGAAAGACGTGATAGACCAGGCGTGCCGCCGTGTGCTCGAAGCCAAATACAAGCTCGGGCTCTTCGACGACCCCTACAAGTTCTGCAGCGAGGAGCGCGAGGCCAGCAATATCTACACAGAGCCCAACCTGCAGCTGGCTGAGAAAATGGCGCAGGAGTCCTTCGTATTGCTCAAGAACAGCGACGGCGTGCTTCCGCTGAAGGGCACCGAGAAGGTGGCGCTCATAGGCCCCATGGCCGACAGCCACGGCGAACTGCTGGGCAGCTGGTGCTGCATGGGCAGCTGGCGCAAGACACCCAGTGTGCGCGAGGCCATGGCAGAGCGCCTGGACTCCAGCCGGCTCATCTACGCCAAGGGCTGCAACGTGTATTATGAGGACAAGCTCAACCGCAACGCCAACTACCCAGAGATAGACAACCGCCCTGTGGAGGAGATGCGCGCCGAAGCCCTCGAGGCAGTGCGCCAGGCCGACGTGGTGGTGGCAGTGATGGGCGAGACAGCCAACATGAGCGGCGAGGGACGCTCGCGCTCCGACATCGGCATGCCCAATGCCCAGCGCGACCTGCTCCGCGACCTGTGCCAGCTGGGCAAACCCGTGGTGCTGGTGCTGTGCAACGGACGCCCCATGTCGATAGCGTGGGAGGCGCAGAACGTGAGCAGCATCCTCGACGTGTGGTTTGGCGGCAGCCGCGCCGCCAGCGCCGTGGTGTCTACGCTCTACGGCGACTGCAACCCGTGCGGCAAGCTCACCGCCACCTTCCCGCAGGCGGTAGGGCAGGAGCCCCTCTACTACAATCGCAAGAGCACCGGCCGTCCGCTGACCGAGGGCAAGTGGTTCACCCGCTACCGCGCCAACTACCTCGACGTGTCTGACGACCCCCTCTTCCCCTTCGGCTACGGCCTGAGCTACACCACCTATAGCTACAGTCCCGTGACGCTGTCAGCCAGCACCATGGCTCCCGACGGCTCCATCCAGGCCTCCGTGACCGTCCGGAACACCGGTTCGCGCGACGGCGTGGAGACGGTGCAGCTCTACATCCACGACATGGTGTCGTCGTCCACACGGCCAGTGAAGGAACTCAAGGACTTCCGCCGCGTGCCCCTCAAGGCAGGCGAGAGCCAGACCGTCACCTTCACCCTCACGCCCGAACAACTTAAGTACTACGACTATAATCTGAACTACGTGGCGGAGCCCGGAGACTTCGAGGTCATGATAGGCCCCAACAGCCGCGATGTGCAGACGAGCAAATTCACCCTACAGCAATGAAACACCTGAATGTTCCTTTTTTGAGCGGCGCCGCGCCCGAGGCGCAGAGCGTGCCGCAGACACTCGACGCCAACGGAGTGGCATGGCACGAGGTAGGCTGCAACAACTGGCAGGCTGACTACCCCTACGCCCCCAGCGCCCAGTTTCGCATAGCCTGCACCAGCGAAGCCTTCCTGCTGCAGTACCGCGCCGATGAGAGCACCGTGCGCGCACAGTTTGGCGACGACAACGGCAACGTGTGGACCGACTCCTGCATGGAGTTTTTCCTCGCCCCCGATCCCGCCAGCGAGACCTACTACAATCTGGAGTGCAACTGCATAGGCACCGTGCTGCTCGGCACGCGCGGCGGCGACGTCAAGAAGGAACATGCAGCCGTCGAGTCGCTGCGCCAGGTGGACCGCTGGTCGTCGCTCGGCAGAGTCCCGTTTGGGGAACACGCTGCCAGCGAACCGTGGACGGTGGCGCTGGTAGTGCCCTTCGGCGTCTATTGGCACCACGACATAGCCCAGTCGCTGAGGGCAGGGCAGCGCACCATGCGCGCCAATTTCTACAAGTGCGGCGACGACCTGCCCCAGCCCCACTTCCTGTCGTGGTCGCCCATCGACAACGACAAGCCCAACTTCCACCTGCCCCAGTTCTTCGGCGAGATAGAGGTGGCAGCGCCCTCCGCACCGACAACAAACAACAACGATAAGCAATGAAGAAAATCCTAATCCTGGCGGTGGCGCTCGTAGTGGCGTTCGGCATGCAGAGCTGCCGCCGCAGCAACGACGCGATAGCCAAGGACTATTGTGAGAAACTCAAGGAAGGCCTCGAGAAACGCGACTACGAGAGCGTGGAGAAGACCAAGCAGGCCCTCGACAAATACTGCACCAAGCTCTCCAAAGAGGAAATCGATGAGATGCTGAAGAGCCTCCAGAAGTATGTCAAGGAACTTAAGGTCGATTCTGTCTATGTTGAGTGCATCAAGGAGATGACCGCCACCCCCGACGGCGGCATCGTCTCCGCCCCCGAGGCCAGCGAACCCGGCGACGAGTCGGCATACGGCAACGCCCTGCCCGACACAGTGAGATTCTAGCCTATGAAGCGACAAATTACAAAAGCACTCGGCCTGGTGAGCCTGGCGTTTGCCATGGCGGCGCTGTGGTCGTGCGGCAAGCGGTCTTCCTACACCGAGAAGACCCCCGAGCAGCGCGCCGAGGAATACCACAAGAACCTCGCCACCAGCGACCTCAACCTCTTTGAACTGAAGGGTGAGGTGCGCAGCGTGGTCTATCCTCATGGTTTTCTGGCGCAGTATAGCCTCGCCGCCCCGGGCGGCAGTGCCGACAGCATCACGTTTACAACCACAGGCCTCTGCGAGAACGCTCCGCTGCTTGACGGCGACAGCCTGCTCGTGGTGCGCAACACCGTGGGGGCGGTGTGGGGATTTTCGCTCGCCGACGGCAGCATGGTGATGACAGCCCAGTATGACGACGCCGGCGCCGTGCAGTCGTGGACCATCGGCGACACCGTCTACACTCTTGCCTACGAGGACAAGTGCGTCGAGTCCGTCAGCGTGGCGGCAGGCGGCAAACGCACCGCCAAGATTGACGTGAAGGTGCAGGCCAAAGACGAGCTGGGCAACTGGACCCGCCGCACGCTGAAGTCCAGCGACGGCAAGTCGGTGACCCAGACCCGCAAGATTACATATTACTAACACACACTCTCTGACAAAAAGCCAAGATGATGGCAAAAACATACCATTTCCTCGCCTTCGACGTGGGGGCTACCAGCGGGCGCGCAATGCTCGCTGCCGTCAGCGGCGACGCCTTCAGCATGAAGGAAATTTTCCGCTTCCCCAACGCCATCATGGGCATCCACGGCAGATACTACTGGGATGTCTACGCCCTCTTCGACAACCTCAAGAAGTCCATCGCCGCCGCCCGCGACCTGGGCGTGAGGCTCGACTCCATAGGCATCGACACGTGGGGCTGCGACTTCGGCTACATCGCCGCCGACGGCATCCTGCTCGGCCTGCCCCGCGCCTACCGCGACCAGTACACCAAGGGCACTCCCGAAAAAGTCTACGCCACCGTGCCGCGCCAGGAACTCTACGCCCGCACCGGCATACAGATTATGGACTTCAACTCCGTGTTCCAGCTCTATGCCGCCAAGGAGCAGGGCTTTGCCCCGCGGCTCATGGCCGACAAGATACTCTTCGTGCCCGACCTGCTGTCCTACTTCTGCACCGGCAAACTGTTCACCGAATACACCGTGGCGTCCACCTCGCAGATGCTCAACGCCACCACGCGCGATTGGGACAAACCGCTGCTCGAGCGGCTCGGCATAGCCGGCAGCATGCTCCCCGAGCTCGTGCAGCCCGGCACCGTGGTGGGCAACCTGCTCCCTGAGATAGCCGATGAGCTTGGCGTCGCCCCCATGCCAGTAATAGCCGTGGCGGGCCACGACACCGCCGCCGCCATAGCCGCCGTGCCAGCCGCCGACAGCCACTTCGCCTACCTCAGCAGCGGCACCTGGAGCCTGATGGGCATAGAGAGCCCCACGCCCATACTCACCGAGCAGTCGTGCGCCCTCAACTACACCAACGAGGGCGGCATTGAGGGCACCACGCGCTTCCTTAAGAACATCACCGGCATGTGGCTCCTCGAGCAGTGCCGCAAGAGCTGGAGCCGCGAGGGACGCAACTACGACTATGCCCAAATCGAGGCCATGGCGCGCGAGGCGATGAGCTTCGCTTCGACCGTCAATCCCGACGACCCCCGCTTTGCCAACCCCGACGACATGGACGCCGAAATCAAGTCCTCCTGCCGGGAGCGCGGCATGGCGGTGCCTGCCACCGATGCCCAGACCGTTTCGTGCATATACCACAGTCTGGCGCAGCGCTACCGCGAGGTGATAGCCTCGCTGCAGAGCATGGCGCCATTCACCATCGACAAGCTCCACGTCATTGGCGGCGGCAGCGCCAACCGCCTGATGAGCCAGCTCACCGCCGACACCATAGGCATGCCCGTGGTGGCAGGACCCGCTGAGGCCACCGCCATAGGCAACGCCATGATACAAGCCAAGGCCATGGGCCTCTACCGCGACCGCTGGGAGATGCGCGCCGCCGTGGCCAAAGCCGTAGGCACCACCACCTATTACCCCGCGAAGTAGCGCCCCCTCGCTGCCCCGCCCAACAAACAACAAAATGAAAAAGAAAACCTACACGCTGCTCGTGGCGGCGCTGACGGTGTCGCTTGGCGCCGTGGCGCAGACCATAGAGCGCCTCACCACCGAATACCTCGCCACGCCCATAGGCATCGACGTCGCGCAGCCCCAGTTTGCCTGGCAGATGAAGAGCGACCGCTACGGCGCCGCCCAGACCGCCTACCGCCTGGTGGTGGCAGAGAGCCAGAGCGACCTCCAGACCGGCAAATTTGTCTACGACACGGGCAAGAAACTCTCCGACGTGTCGGTGGGCATCAAGTATGAGGGCGCCCCCCTGAAGCCCTCCACCCGCTACTACTGGCGAGTGACCGTAACCGACGAGAAGAAGCGCGACCACGTGTCGTCCGCCACCTGGTTTGAGACTGGGCTCATGGGCGGCAAGTGGGATGGCGCGCAGTGGATAGCCTCGCCACTCAACCAGGTGTCGCCCTTCAGCGCTGACTACGTGCTGGAGTACGACGTCAAGAGCCTGGGCAAGCCCGGTCCCGCCACCTTCGTCTTTGGCGAAAAGTCCGAGCAGGACTACTGCTACGTCACCCTCGACACGCGCCAGCCCGCCAGGTTCAAGACAGGCATGCAGCTCCACCACAAGACACTGGAGAGCCAGGACATCGACGTCTCCGACATCATAAAGGCGGAGTCCGACCAGCCGCACCACGTCAAGCTCACCGTCTACTGCGGCTGGAGCAGCTACATCGTGTCGGCAAGCGTAGACGGCCACCAGCTCAAGACCGCCGACGGCAAGACCTCCTTCAATATCAATTCCAGGCGCGACACCTCGGGCCGCCGCGACAACTTCCTCTACCGCATAGGCTACCGCCAGCCCGAGGGTTTCAGCGCCCAGTTCTCCAACATAGCTGTCAGCAACCAGAAGTGGAACGTTTGTCTCGCCACCGACACCACCACCCACCATGCCCAGGGCGACGGCAAACTCAACACCTGGGTCTTCAATCCCGACGTCTACGCGCCGCAGATGCGCAAGGTGGTCAACCTGTCCAAGACCGTAAGCAGCGCGCGCCTCTACGCCACCGCCCGCGGCATCTACAACTTCTACATCAACGGCCAGAAAGCCGGCGACGCCTATATGGCTCCAGGCTGGACCGACGTGCGCCACCGCATCATGTACGACACCTACGACGTGACCTCCATGCTCACCGAGGGGCCCAACGCCCTCGCCCTCGAGATAGGCAACGGGTGGTTCAGCGGCTATTGGGGCTGGGCGGGCACCAAGTGGTCAGACCAGTACGGCTACAAGCCCTCTGCCATGGCCATGCTGCGAGTGACCTACACCGACGGTACCACCGAGAGTTTCGTGACCGGTCCAGACTGGAAGGTCACCACCAGCGGTCCGCTCTTTGTCGACAATTTCTATCACGGAGTAGTCTACGACGCCCGCCGCGAGATTGAGGGCTGGAAGGAAGTCTCCTTCGACGACTCCGCCTGGCGCAACGTGGCCATAGCGACTGCCCCTGCCGACAGCGTGGTGCTGCAGGGCTATGTGGGCATGAAGATACGCAACAACCTCACCCTCCACGCCCAGTCAGTCAAGAAGATTGGCGACCGCTATATCTACGACATGGGACAAAACTTTGCCGGAGTGCCGCGCCTCAAGAACCTCCACGGCAAGGCGGGCCAGCAGATTGTCATCCACTTTGCCGAAATGCTCTTCCCCGATCAGGTGCCCGAGAAGCCCCGCGCGCCGCTCACCAAGGACGACTATGCCCGCAACCGCGGTCAGATGTATATGGACAACTACCGCTCCGCCCTCTCCACCGACTACTACACTTTCAAAGGCGACCCCGCGGGCGAGACCTTCGAGCCTCCCTTCACGCAGCACGGCTACCGCTACCTCTCCATCGACGGCATCGACACGCCGCCCGCCCTCTCCGACGTGGAGGGCATAGTGCTCGAGTCTGTCGGCGACCAGCTGAGCGCCTATGAGAGCGCCAACGCCGACATCAACAAACTCTTCAACAACATAGTGTGGGGTCAGCGCAGCAACTTCCTCGCCGTGCCCACCGACTGTCCGCAGCGCGACGAGCGACTGGGCTGGACTGGCGACGCCAACATCTTCTGCCGCACCGCCACCTACAACATGATGACCGAGCCCTTCTACAAGCGCTGGTTCTACACCGTGCGCGACCAGAAGAGCCTGAGCGGCGACACGGGCGGCTACTATCCCGTGATGGGCACCACCAGCGCCGGCGCCGACAACGACCACGTAGAGGCAGCCACCAGCCGCGGCTGCGGGTGGAGCGACTTCACCGTCATCATCCCCTGGCAGATGTACCAGCAGTATGGCGACAAGGAGTTCATACGCGAGCACTACGCCTCCATGAAGGCCTTCATGCAGCGCCTGGAGGCCCAGACCACCGACTGCATCTATCCCAACGCCAGCCACTGGGGCGACTGGGTGGCGCCCGTCTACACCAAGGTGTCGCTCTTGACCACAGCCTTCTTCGGCTATGACGCCCGCATCATGTCGGAGATGGCGCGCGTGCTCGGCTACGACGCCGACGCCCAGTACTACGCCGCCCTCCATCAGCGCATCAGCCAGGCCTTTTGCCGCAATTTCTTCGACAGCGAGGGCTACACCGTCAACAACGACGGCAAGGGCACGCGCATCAACACCCAGACATCCTACATACTGCCCCTTGAGTTCCTCGACATTCCCGACACCCTCAAGCAAAAGGCCGTGCAGCGCCTCTGCGACAAAATCCACGCCGACGGCAACCGCATCCAGACCGGCTTCCTGGGCACCCCCTACATTCTCAACGTGCTCTCCGACAACGGCTGCAGCGACCTCGCCTACACCCTCTACACCCAGACCGAATATCCCTCGTGGCTCTTCCCCGTCAAGCAGGGAGCCACCACCATGTGGGAGCGCTGGAACTCCTACACCATCAAGGAGGGCTTCGGCGACGTGGGCATGAACTCCTTCAACCACTACGCCTACGGGGCGGTGGAGGAGTGGATCATGTCTCACAACCTCGGCATACAGCGCGACGAGGCCCGGCCCGCCTACAAGCACATAGTGCTGCAGCCCAAGGTCAACCGCAGCTTCGGCTGGGTGAGGGGCGGCTTCGAGTCGGTCTACGGCCCCATCAGCAGCCAGTGGCGCGCCACCGACGACGCCACCGACCTCGCCTTCACCATTCCTGCCAACACCACGGCCACGCTGGTGCTCCCCGTGGGCAGCAAGGACGACCTCAAGGTGCTGACCGGCAAGAAGGGCGTCGTCTCGCGCGACTACTCCGGCGGCAGGGCAGTGCTCCAGCTCAAGTCGGGCTCCTACGCCTTCAGATGCAAGCGGCAAAAATAGCCGACAACATAACAATCAAGACAACAAAATGAAAAACCACACAACAAAATGAAAGAAGAAACAATCCTGAAATCCTACGAGCTTGCAAAAGCCCGTTACGCTGAGCTCGGCATCGACACCGACCGGGCCATTGCGACACTCGAGCAAATCCCCATCTCCCTCCACTGCTGGCAAGCCGACGACGTGGTGGGCTTTGAGCGCGGCGAGGCTGCCTCGGGCGGCATTCAGAGCACCGGCAACTATCCCGGCAAGGCGCGCAACATCGACGAGCTGCGCCAAGACATCCTGGAGGCCACCTCGCTCCTGGCAGGCACTTTCCGCCTCAACCTCCACGAAATCTACGGCGAATTTGGCGCCGCCCCCGTCGACCGCAACGAGGTCTCCGTCGACCAGTTCAAGGGCTGGATGCAGTGGGCCAAGGAGCATGGCATGAAGCTCGACTTCAACTCCACATCCTTCTCCCACCCCCTGAGCGGCAACCTCTCGCTCTCCAATCCCGACCCCGCCGTGCGCGAATTCTGGATTGAGCACACCAAGCGCTGCCGCCAGATAGCCGAAGCCATGGGCGAATATCAGGGCGACCCCTGCCTCATGAACATCTGGATTCACGACGGCAGCAAGGACATCACCGTAGAGAAGGCACGCTACCGCGAGATACTCAAGTCGTCGCTCGACGAAGTGCTCAGCCAGCAGCTGCCCCACATGAAGACCTGCCTCGAGGCCAAGCTCTTCGGCATAGGGCTCGAGGCCTACACCGTGGGCTCCCACGACTTCTATGCCGGCTACTGCGCCAAGAACAACGTGATCTACACGCTCGACACCGGCCACTACGAGCCCACCGAGAACGTCTCCGACGCCGTGTCGGCGCTGCTGCTCTTCGTGCCCGAACTGATGCTCCACGTGTCGCGCCCCATGCACTGGGACTCCGACCACGTCACCCTCTTCGACGACAACACCCGCAACCTCTTTGCCGAACTGGTGCGCGCCGACGCTCTCGGCCGCGCCCACATAGGCCTTGACTACTTCGACGGCTCCATCAACCGCATCGGCGCCTACGTCATCGGTGTGCGCGCTGCCCAGAAGGCGCTGCTGCAGGCCCTGCTCGAGCCCCTCGCCACCCTGCGCAAGTATGAGGACGAGGACCGCCTCTTCCAGCGCCTCGCGCTGCTTGAGGAACTCAAGACCCTGCCCCTGGGCGCCGTCTACGACTACTTCAACCTCAAGAACGGCATACCCGTGGGCGAGGGCTACATAGCCGAGATCGAGGCCTACGAGCGCCAGGTGCTCTCTAAGCGCAACTGAGACTATACCTTATATATATAATATACACTTATGGAAATCATCTTAGGACTGCTGATAATAGCCGTGGGCGCATTCTGCCAGTCGAGCAGCTATGTCCCCATCAACAAGGTCAAGGACTGGAGCTGGGAGAGCTACTGGATAGTGCAGGGCGCCTTTGCCTGGCTGGTCTTTCCGCTGCTCGGCGCCTGGCTCGCCGTGCCCGAGGGCCACTCGCTCACCGAACTCTTTGCGGGTGCCGACGGCTTCCGTCTGGCGATGACCGTGGTCTTCGGCGTCTTGTGGGGCGTGGGAGGCCTCACCTTCGGCTTGTCTATGCGCTACCTCGGCGTGGCGCTGGGCCAGTCCATCGCCCTTGGCACCTGCGCCGCCCTTGGCACAGTGATGGGCCCCGTGCTGCTCAACGCGTTCTTCCCTGAGCTCGACGCCTTGTCGTCGCTCACCCTTGCCGTGACAATAGGCGTCGTCACCACCCTTGCCGGCATCGCCATCATCGGCGTGGCGGGGGCTATGAAGTCCAGGTCGCTCTCCGACGAGGAGAAGCGCGAGGCGGTCAAGGACTTCAACTTCCCCAAGGGCATCGTCATAGCCCTGCTCGCCGGCTTCATGAGCGGCTGCTTCAATGTCGGCCTCGAGTTTGGCAAGGACATCAACTTCGGCGACCTCACCAATCCCATGTTCCGCACGCTGCCAGCCACACTGCTGGTCACCCTTGGCGGTTTTGTCACCAACGCCCTCTACTGCTTCTTCCAGAACAGCCGCAACGCCACCTGGGGCGACTACCTCAAGGGCAGGGTGTGGGGCAACAATCTCCTCTTCTGCGCCCTGGCAGGCGCGCTGTGGTACTCGCAGTTCTTCGGCCTCTCGCTCGGCAAGGGCTTCCTCACCTCGTCGCCCACGCTCATGACCCTCTCCTTCTGCATACTCATGGCGCTCAACGTGGCGTTCTCCAACGTGTGGGGCATAGTGCTCAAGGAGTGGCGCGGATGCTCGTCCAGGACTATAGCCGTGCTGCTGGCGGGCATCGTGGTGCTCATCGTGTCGTGCTTCTTGCCCCAGCTGCTCTAACACACTAAAAACAAAAACAACATGAAATCCATTCTCGACAACTACCCCCGCGCCAAGGCCGAAGTGCTCAAGGCGGCTGAAGTGGCGGGCTACCTCTGGCAGAAAGGCTGGGCGGAGCGCAACGGCGGCAACATCACCGTCAACATCACCGAACTGGTCGATGTTGACGCCCTCTCGGCGCTGCCCGCGCTGGGTCCCGCGCTGCCCATAGGCATGAGCTTGCCCCACATCAAGGGCTGCATCTTCTACTGCAAGGGCACCGGCCGCCGCATGCGCGACCTCGCCCGTTCGCCCATGGACAACGGCTCCATCATACGCATCCTGCCCGACGGCCAGAACTACGAGATGATAGCCGACCAGCCCGTCAGGCCCACCTCCGAGCTGCCCTCCCATCTCGCCATCCACAACGACCTGCTGGCCAAGGGCTCCACGTTTCGCGCCGCCATCCACACCCATCCCATCGAACTGGTGGCGATGTCGCACAACCCCGAGTTCCTCGAGCCCGGAGTGCTGACCCGCCTGCTGTGGTCCATGATACCCGAGACGCGCGCCTTCTGTCCCAAGGGCCTTGGCATCATTCGCTACCAGATGCCCTCGAGCGTCCACCTCGCCCTCGACACCGTGCGAGGCCTGCAGGACCACAACGTGGTGCTGTGGGAGAAACACGGCGTGGTGGCGGTAGGCAACGACGCCCTCGAGGCCTTCGACGAGATCGACGTGCTCGCCAAGTCAGCCCAAATCTACCGCGACGCCAAGTCGATGGGCTTCGAACCCACCGGCATGACCGACGCCGCCATGAACGAACTCAAAGAAGCCTTCAACCTGTAAGGCTCCACGCCCCCCAAAAAAACCACACACGGCCCTGCCGGGACCGCGGCACACTCAAACAACCCGTGCCCCCGTCCCCGCAGGGCCGTTTTTGTTTTATAACTCACAAAAGTCAGCATGATGGGCAGATTCGCGCCCGGAAACAATCATCCTTCCAATCTTTGCAAAATCCCATAGCTGTAATGTCTATAGAAGGAAAACAGGTCAATAGATTGGCAATCTTTAACGTTAATGATTCGCGGTTCATTTTTTGAACACGAATTACCCGAATCTCACGAATTTTTCAGTGTCTTTCTGTGTTTTCTGTGTTCGTTTTTTCAATGCCGCCAGCCCTCCCCACGTTTCCGCCCAGGAAACAACATTCGTGCAATTCGCGTAATTCGTGGTTCTTTTTTGTCCACCATCGCATCCGTGCTATCGTGCTATCCGTGGTTCTTTCTTGTCCACCCCGCATTCGTGCGATTCGCTATTCGTGTTCGTTTTTTCTCTCCGCGTCTAACGCAAAACGCTCAACGTTTAACGAAAAAAGCCGCGAACCACTGTCCGCGGCTTTTTTCATTAGATGCACGACCCCAGAAACAAAGTTCCGATAATAGTGCTTATTGCCGTCATCACTGCGTTGATTATCACGCTCCATTTGTTTTGTTTAGTCATACTATTCCTCCTTTCCTTTTTATTAGCCTTCAGTATTCTCAGAGTTCTCGTCGCCGGCGCTCTCGCCGTCCTTCTTCAGACCGCCCTTGGCGGCGCCAAACGCGGTGTTGCCCACGTCAAACAGCTTCGCGTTGTTCAGTTCGGTGCGCAGGGCAGTACACGGACGGAAGCGCACATACACCCCTTTGATGTCCTTGGTGGTCACCTCCTCCTTGGTGTCCTTGCCGGCGCTGACCCACTTGTTGTTCTCCGAGTCCCACACGCCGCTCCGTGCGCTCACCCTGAAGTTGCCCAGTCCGTCGAGGGTCACCGAGTGGCCCTGCATCACGAAGTCCTGGATCGCCTGGCACAGGGCGGAGAAGCCCACCGCCATGTCCTGCCTCTTGATGTTAGCGCTTCGGCACGCATGCGCCACTATCTCGTCCGCGCTCATCACGGTGTAGGGCACCAGTCTCACTCCATACATCATCTCCCCGCTGGTCGGGTTCATCACCTTAGTCTTGTAATAACCAATTTCTGCCATTGTCTTTTGTAGTTTTTTAGATTGTTAGTAATAATGAATTGTCTTTGCTTTCCTTGATTCTCGCTCTCTCGCTCATCGCGCCGGATTATTCCGTCACGATGTTGAGAGTCTTGTCGTCCCTCACGATGCTCTGGAACTTCACCGCCTTACATTCGTTGCGGATAGTGTTGTTGGGCGAGAAGTAAATCTTCAGGCTCTTCACGCAGCCCGCGCCGCACTCTTCGAAGGTCGCCACCGCCGTGGTCTTGGCCCTCACGCCGAAGAGTCCCAGCTGCGGAATCCTCACCGTGTGTCCGTTCAGCACATAATTGTTGAACACCGTGCGCAGTGCGCCTATGGCGGCAATCGCAGTCGCCTTGCTCACGCTCGAGTTCTGGAGCATATACTCCACGAGGTCGTCGCTCTTGATGTTTCGGTAGCTCACTATGTTAGGGTAGAGCTTAGTCACCCCCTGCGCATTGGTGCGCGATACTACTACTGCTTGTAAAGTTCCCATAATTCTTTAGTTTTTTTGGTTGTTAATAATAAATATGATATTGGTTCTCTTTGCGGCGGCGCCCGCGTCGTGCCGGCATGCGCCCGCGCCGCCATTTGTCTTGTCTCGTCCCTATTTCAGGTGCAGCACCTCGTTCCTTTTCTTCGTCCTGCCGTCCTGCATCGAGATGTGGATCCACGAGTAGTCCTTCTCGTTTATAATCTGCTTCACGTCCTGCAGCTCCCCGCTCTTCATCATCTCCACCGCCAGGCTGAACAGCCGCTTGTTGGCAACCGAGCCCACCGATATGTCGGCGGCGCAGCCGTAGAGATGGTCCGAGTTCTTCACGCCCCCGACGTGCCTGTTCACTTCGCGGCTGCGATAACCGCTGTTCACCATTATCGGGAAACCCCAGGCGTTGCGCAGCGGTTGCAGAATCTTCCTGCACAGCTGCCTCAGCCGCTCCGTCGATGCCTCGTCGGGAGTGTTGTCCAGTCTCAGCAACCTCGCGGTATGCGAGCGCGTCAGCTCGCCCAGGCTGAAGTTCTTAGTCAGCAGTGGCATAGTCCCTCCCCTTTGCAGCGTCAATGATACCCGTGATGCGCTTGAAGATCTCCTGCATCACCTTCGACCCGAACTCCTCTCGGTGGCCCGTCTTCACGTAGTCCACCACCGCGTCGTAGAGATACACCTGGTACTTGTATTCCAGCAAGCTCACCAGCTTCCATACCTCTCGGGCGCACGACCGCTCCACGATCGTTCCCAGCTTCCCGGTCCTGTTCTTCCTTACTTTCATTCCTGTTCTCATGTCAGTTTTCCTTTCTTTTGATAGTTAAACAATCAGTAAACATTCTCAGTACTTATTAAATCAATCAATCATGCATACATTTGCCGCTCGTCGTCCCAGCCCCCCCCTGGCTTCCCGGAAGCCAAAATTCGTGCTATTCGAGCTATTCGTGTTCGTTTTTTGCTCTCATCGGCATTCGCTTAATTCGCCAGATTCGCGGTTTTCATTTTTTGAACACGAATTACTCGAATCTCACGAATTTTTCAGTGTCTTTCAGTGCTTTCTGTGTTCGTTTTTTCAATGCCGTCAGCCCTCCCCACGTTTCCGCCCAGGAAACAATATTCGTGCAATTCGCGTAATTCGTGGTTCTTTCTTGTCCACCCCGCATTCGTGCGATTCGTGCGATTCGTGGTTCTTTTTTCGCTCTCCGCGTCTAACGCTTCACGCAAAACGCTCAACGTTTATAGTGTTATCTGTGTTCACGGATTTGGCGGATAAGTCCCAGCCGCTGCTGTTCCTCCTTGCTTGCGATGCAAAATTACCGCCTTCCAAAAAAGGGGATTTTTGACACACCTGCAACTTCCTTACAATCACCCGCTTGCCCAATTTTGAGAGGACAACCGAGGGGACAATGAGGAGACAATGAGGGGACAATAGCAGGGAAAAAAACCTGAAAAATGAACCCTCGAGGCTCCGGCTAACGTAAAACGCAAAACGTTTATAACACCTAAAATATTTATAGCGAACACGAATCGCACTAATACCACGAATAAGAGCTGCTCGCAACACAAAACATAAAACCCAACACACAACACATTTATAGAACCACGAATCACGCGAATCTCACGAATTATGACTGGGGGCAACACAACACCCAAAACATAACACACAACACATTTATAGCGCTCAACGTTAATATCGCTCAACGTAAATAGTGCGTTCTGTGTTCAATAATATCTGCTATCCGTGCTATCTGAGGTTCTTTCCGCTCTCCGCGACCAACGCAAAACATAACACGTTTAACGTCTATTATATATAATAAGG
>CAVGQS010000019.1:0-22112 GCA_963631415.1 Lactococcus garvieae
GTTGGTCTTTGTCAAAATAGGGTGGGGAATCGGGCAGGAGTTCCTTGATGCGCTTCAGCACATTGTCTATATTGAACTTCAGCTTGGCAGAGATGGGGAATATCTCGCAGCCGGGGATGAGTTTCTCCCAAGTGTCGACAAGTTCGTTTAGTTTGTTCTGGTCGATGAGGTCAATCTTGTTTATCAGCACGAGCTTGGGCGTATTCTCAAGCCTATTGACGGACTCTATGAAGTCGGAGTTTTTGTCGGCGCTCTCAACGCTGTCGGTGACGTAGAGCAAGACATCTACATCGGTCAGTGCGCTGTCGCTGAACGAGCGCATGGATTCCTGCAGCTTATAGTTGGGCTTCAGCACTCCAGGGGTGTCGGAAAAGACAATCTGGTAGTCGGGTTCGTTCACAATGCCCATAATGCGGTGGCGCGTGGTCTGCGACTTGAAGGTCGCAATGCTGATTCTCTCCCCGACAAAGATGTTCATGAGCGTAGACTTCCCTACGTTGGGATTGCCTACGATGTTTACGAATCCGGATTTGTGTGCCATGGTCGTGTTGTTTTTTTATGGGTTGTTGCCTTAAAAGCCGTGCGGCTGCGTGTCTGGTTGTCGTCCTATGCGGTTTGCCGCGGAGCTGCGGGGATATCCGAAAAGAAAAACGCACCGTGATTGTGAAATGGCGATGCGTTTTTCCTATGTGGCTGACAGCCGGAAAGACTCAGGAAGCCCTGTGGGTTGTCGTTACTGTTTGCTGTTGCGCCTTTTGGCATACCAGTCTTCGCGACTGATTGTGCCCTCCTTGTAGAACTCGGCTGGAGTGTCGGCGAATTTGCTGCCGTCGTATCCCCAAATCATGTAGCTCGCGCCCCAAGTGAAGCCTGCGCCGAAAGCCGTGAAGATGAGTTTGTCGCCCTTCTTCAGTTTGGGCTCGTACTCCCAGAGGCAGAGTGGGAGGGTGCCGCCAGAAGTGTTGGCCATGTGGTCAATGTTGATCATGACGTGGTCTTCGTTGACTCCGATGCGCCTGGCCACAGCACTCTCAATACGCACGTTGGCCTGATGCGGGATTACCCATGCAATGTCTGTGTTGGTGAGGTTGTTGCGCTTGGCGATAGTCTCCACGGCATTGCTCATGTTGGTAACGGCGTGTTTGAAGACCGTGCGTCCCTCCTGATAAACGAAGTGCAGTCGCTGGTCGACCGTCTCGTGGCTCGGCATGCGGGCAGAACCGCCTGCTGCCATGTGGAGGTTGTCGTACCCCTTGCCGTCAACGCGAAGGTAGCTGTCCATGAGTCCGTAGTCCTCTTCGGTAGCTTCCATCATGACGCATGCTGCACCGTCGCCGAAGATAGGGCATGTGTTGCGGTCCTCGTAGTTTGTCATGGAAGACATGTGGTCGCCACCGCAGACGATGATTCTCTTGTAACGTCCGCTGCGTATGAGGTTTGCACCCTGCTCCATGGCATAGAGGAAACCTGCGCAGGCGGCTTCGAGGTCGTAGCCGTAGGCGTTGCGCAGTCCGATATTGCCAATCACCAATGACGCGGTGGACGGGAAGTGGTAGTCAGGAGTCGTTGTTGCCACGATTACCGCTTCGATGGAGTCGGGGTCAGCCTGGGTCTTGTCGAGCAGTTGCTTGACGGCCTTGGTCATCATGAACGACGTGCCCGCGCCTTCCTCTGGCTTGAGGATGTGGCGAGTCTTGACGCCGATGCGTTCCATAATCCACTCATCGCTGGTGTCTACAATGTGCGACATCTCGTCATTGTCGAGGATATAGGTAGGTACCCATCCTCCGACGCCGGTTATGACAGCGTTGATGTTTCCCATGTCGGTAATGTTAAAGAAAGAATGGCGTTGTCGATTACTCTGCTATCTCCTTGGCGACAGCAATCTTGCCTCTGTAGTATCCGCACGACGGGCATACGGTGTGGTAAACGTAGAGTTCACCGCAGTGGGAGCAGACGGCAAGTGTAGGGGCAACAGCCTTATCGTGAGTTCTTCTCTTAAGGGTTCTTGTCTTTGATTGTCTTCTTTTAGGATGTGCCATTTTTGTGTTTGTTTTATTTTAATATGTTTGTTTTCTGTTTGGCGTTGTATTGTCAGTCCTCCTCTTCGGAAGCCTGCACCATGTATTTGCCGAGTGTGTCAATCATCTCCTCATTGCACTGCCCCTCTGGGTGGACATGGGCGATGGGTATCGCCAAGACTATGAAGTCATAGATGAAAGGCCACAGGTCCAATTGGGCCGTGTCCTTGCTCACCAATACGGTCTCTCCCGTATCCTCGTTGTGGTCGGCAAACCTGACTTCAAGTTTCTCCGTCGTGTCTATGCTGACCTCCATGTCGTCCAGACAACGGTCGCACTCAACTGTGACCGTTCCCGTTATGTTGAAAGCGATGTCGTACCCCTTGGGTTTGCGCAGGGTGGTCACTTTGGCAACGCACTCTCCGCCTTTGACCATGCTGTTTTCCACCGACTGGAACATGCTGCTTCCGATGGCATACTCTAGGGTCTGCGTCTGGGCGCAATTAGTCCTCATATCAAGGTAGATAGACATGGTTTCGCTCTTTTGAACGGCAAAGTTAGTGCTTTTTTGCTTAAAAAAAGACTTTTACAAGGTATAAATTAGCGTTATAGCTGAAATATGTTGCCGTTTCGCTGCTCCTGTTTTGTGGTCGTGCCTTGTAAGCGGTCATTCTTTTCTGAGTTCAATGCGGAAGGTGGTTCCTGAGCCCAGTTCGGAGGACTTCACGAAAATCTTGCCTTTGTGGTATTTCTCCACGATGCGCTTGGCGAGCGATAGCCCCAGTCCCCAGCCGCGCTTCTTGGTGGTGTAGCCAGGATCGAAGATAGACTTGAACTTGTTTTTGGCTATGCCTTTGCCGGTGTCGCTTATTTCTATTGCGAAGCGTGTTGCCTCTTCTCTTGCCACAATCCTAATACATCCGCGACCCTCTGTGGCGTCGATAGCGTTTTTGCAGATATTTTCTATCACCCACTCAAACAGCGGGGCGTTCATTCTTATCTGTGTGTCCTTTTCTGGCAGGTCGCAGGTGATGCTCACTTTGTTGGACGACCGCGGCTTGAGATAATTGACCACGTGCCAGATGACCTCGTTGATGCTTTCGGACCGCAGTTCGGGTCGTGAACCTATCTTAGAGAATCGTTCCGCTATGAGGTTGAGTCTGTCAACGTCCTTTCCGAACTCAGGTATCACGGGATCCTCGGGGTAGGTCTCGCGCATTATCTCCACCCATGCCATCAGCGACGAGATAGGCGTGCCAAGCTGGTGGGCGGTCTCTTTGGTGAGTCCCACCCACACCCTGTTTTGCTCCGCTCGCTGCGAGCTGATGATTACGAAGATAATGATAATGGCAAAAAGGGTGAGGATGCTAATCTGTATATAAGGATATACCGACAACTGTTTCAGTACCACAGAATCGTCGTAGAGAATCTCCATGTAAGACTGCGGAACAGAGTCCTGAGACGACTCGGGGCTATAGGATATCTTAATGGAGTAGCCGCCGCGCCTCATGTGTTTCACCTCTTTGGCAATCTTGTCGACGGAGTCGTCGGGCGAGAGACCCGAGAAATCGATATTGCGGGTAGTCTCGACCTCTCCATTCTCGTCGAGCACCATGACCGGTATGGTGTTGTTGGTGTTGAGCACCTTGAGTACAAGGTTGAGGTCCGTGTTTTCGTCGGCGTTGTTGAGCGCTTGCATGGCCTCGGCCCAAATGCCCATCTTGTCGTCGGCGTCTCTCTCGAGACTTTTCACAAGAAAGTGAGAGTACACCAGTGATATGCCCGCTATTATCACGGCAGCGGTTATCAGGATGTACCTTATCTCCTTGGTGTTGTTGGTCCAGCTCATACCTTAATATAACGCACCGCCTGCCAAGATATTGTTTCGGATGCCCCCGCCTTTTCCTGAACGATGTTCTGAGGGTGCCGGTAATTGATGCTTTTGCGTGGCTCCTGTTGTATTTGTTCGCGCCCCTTCAAATTCCAGACTTTTGTTTGTGACAGCGTTTATAATGATGCCATTGATGGAAATCCGTACGCCTGATGTTACATTTGCCGTTTGAAACATTTGCGGGTTCGGAAAGATTGTCTAATTTTGCAGCCATAACAGTTGCGCTTTAATGGTTTGTGTATCAATTGTTTCTCGGCTATAAAGATGCAAACTGTTTGGTATTCGTCAAGCAACAATGAATATAATACATACTCATAAGCCACATTGTATCTGTAAATTGGCTAGGGCCACGCTTCTGCTGTTTTTTATCCTTGCCCTTGCGGCATGCAGTAACGGCGATAGTGTGAAGAATGTTAGGGCTCTGAAGGATGTAGAAGGGTCACGCATTGGAGTGCAACTTGGCACCACCAGCGACATACTCTCGTCAGAACTGGAGAGGAAGTCACCTGCCACTCGTGTAGAACGGTTCAATAAGTCGGCAGACGCCGTGCAGGCTCTTACGCAGGGAAAGATAGACTGCGCCATTATGGACGAGCAGCCGGCAAAGGCATTCTGCCAGTCCACTCCGCAGCTTGAAATCTTGCCTGAGGAATTTGGTCACGATGACATGGCCATCTGTATTGCCCGCGACAATACTTCATTGCTGCTGGATATAAACCAGGCATTGGCAGACCTCCATTCGGCAGGCGTCGACACCACTATTATCAATGCGCATATAGAACGCAGCGCATCTGTAGCCTACAAGAAAGACGAGACCCTGAAGCGAGAGGGCGTGATACGGTTTGGCGTCAATGCGACCTTCAAGCCATTTGAATACTATGACAAGGGACGCATTGTGGGTATAGACATTGACCTGGCGCAGGCCATCTGCGACCGCCTGGGGCGCAACATGGAGATCGTCGACATGGAATTTGACGCCATTATCACATCTGTGCAGGCTGGCAAGGTTGATGCGGGCATCTCCGGCATTACCGTGACTGAGGAACGCAAGAAAAACGTGAGTTTTTCGCACCCCTATGCTGCCGTGAGCCAAGTAGTGGTGGTGAACACTGGCGAGGTTGAGGCGCACTCGGGCATCGTGGAACAGTTTAAGTCGTGTTTCGTCACCGACGGACGTTACCACTATCTGCTGCAAGGACTTGGCAACACGCTCGTCATCACACTTTTTGCTGCAATACTCTCTCTCCTTCTTGGCACCGTTATAGCCATCGTTCGGGCTACCCACCAGCGCAACGGCAACATGAGGTTGCTGAACATGCTTTGCCAGTTGTATATTGGCATAGTGCGCGGCACTCCTACCATGGTGCAGGTGCTCATCATCTACTATGTGGTGTTTGCGGCAGCCAATGTGGACAAAATTCTTGTGGCGGTGATAGCCTTTGGTCTCAACTCGGCGGCATATATCGCTGAGGTGATACGTTCGGGCATCATGTCGGTGGTCACGGGGCAGATGGAGGCCGGACGCAGTCTCGGACTGTCGTATGGCAAGACCATGCGGCTCATTATCCTGCCGCAGGCATTCAAGAATGTGTTGCCGGCTCTAGGCAACGAACTCATCACTCTGCTCAAGGAAACGTCAATAAGCGGATACATCGGGCTCGTAGACCTCACGAAAGGGTCGGACATCATACGCAGTATTACCTACAATGCCATTTTTCCGCTGGGTGTTGTGGCTTGCATATATTTGGCAATTGTTATGGCTTTGAGCTTCGGCGTCAGCATGTTGGAGAAGCGGCTGCGCAGAAATGAAAGAAGGCAATAGAAGGTTGGATGAAGAAATATGTTGCAGATGGGAAACAAAGATGTAATAATAGAGGTAAAAGACTTGCACAAGAGCTATGGAGACAATGAGGTGCTGCGTGGCATCACCACAAAAGTGCGACGTGGCGAGGTGATTTCCATCATTGGGCCGTCGGGGTGTGGCAAGTCTACCTTTTTGCGCTCGCTCAACTTGCTGGAGACCCCTACGTCGGGCAGCATCTTTGTTGACGGTGTGGACCTCACCTCAAAGCATGCAGATATCAACAAAATGCGCCAACGCATAGGAATGGTGTTCCAGCAATTCAATCTGTTCCCAAATCTCACCATACGCAAGAACATTATGCTTGCGCCAGTAGAACTGCGGCTCATGAGCAAACGGGAGGCTGGCGAAAAAGCCGACAAGTTGCTCCAGCGAATTGGCCTGGCCGACAAGGCCGACTGCTACCCGGACATGCTCTCGGGCGGGCAAAAACAGAGGGTGGCAATAGTGCGGGCGTTGGCCATGAATCCGGAAGTGCTGCTTTTCGATGAACCCACGTCAGCACTCGACCCGGAGATGGTTGGCGAGGTGCTGGCCCTCATGAAAGAGGTTGCCCAGGAAGGCATGACTATGCTCGTGGTGACGCACGAGATGGCCTTTGCGCGAGAGGTAGCCACACGCGTGCTGTTTCTTAGCGACGGCACAATAACTGAAGAGGGTGAGCCAAGCGTGATATTCGGCAATCCAAGGTCTCCGCGGCTTAGAGATTTCTTAGGCGCCTTGTTGTGAGAGCTTGCCTCGCAGCTGCCAGAGCGTAGTCTTTTTCCTGTTCTCTGGCTTTGGCTGATGAGGCTATTGGCCGCTGAATGTGCACATTATTATATACTGCAACAAAAATAGGGTTGAATTCCAAGTGAGGAATTCAGCCCTATTTTTGTATCGTCAAAAAAGTTTTAGCGTGCTATCTGTAGTCCAAGTAAACACGCGGTGTCTGTTTGTCGGGGCTGCAGGCATTAACCGTCGCATCGTTTTGAGTTTTAGCGGACAGCAATACAAGAAGGTCGTTGAGAAGGCTTCCAGTTAAGATCAAACTTTGCGGTCGGATTCTCGAGCACGGATTTGTTGCGGTCTGGTTTTTTTTGGTGAGGGCTTCGTACGCCAATTTTAGGTGACGAATTGAATATTTGAATTTTGTGTGAATAGCAAAAAAATAAAGGATTGTTTGTCTCACGACAGGCAATCCTCTCTAATCTTAAATCTAATACCATGAAAACGATGGCAAAATTACTAAGGTTTTGGATACCCTCCAAATCTTTACGCGAAAAAATGCAGGATTTTTCACTTTTTTCACATAATCGTTGAATATGTGCGGAATTACTCCACGTAAAGTACCAAACCCTTGAGGTATTCTCCCTCCGGATGATAGATATTGACCGGGTGGTCTGCGGGCTGGTGCAACTGGTGGAGTATCCTCACGGAGCGTCGGCTTTGTGCGGCGGCAGTGAATACTGCCAGACGGAATTGGTCTTTGCTTACTGCCTGCGAACAACTGAAGGTAAACAGTACTCCTCCCGGCGCTATTTTTTGCATGGCCTTTGCATTAAGCCTTGTGTAGCCCTTTATGGCGTTGCGCAGCGCATCTTTGTGCTTGGCGAAGGCCGGAGGGTCGAGTATGATGAGGTCGTAGGAGCTGTCCATTTCGTTGAGGTAACGGAAGGCATCGGTGGCAAACGCCTTGTGGTTTGTAGCTTGGGGAAAGTTGGCGGCGATGTTGTGTTCCGCCATTTCGATGGCGCGCTCGGAGCTGTCTACGGAGTGCACAGTGGCGGCTCCGCCCCTAAGCGCATAGACGGAGAATCCGCCGGTGTAGCAGAACATGTTAAGCACCTTCTTGCCGCAGGCGTATTTCTCGACCAGGCTGCGGTTGTCGCGCTGATCAACGAAAAAGCCGGTCTTTTGTCCCTTGAGCCAGTCGATGTGAAACTTCAGCCCATTTTCTGTAGCCGTGATGTCGGCAGCCTTGCCGTGCAGGAATCCGCTTTCGTCGCTTAGTCCGGCTTTGTAGGGCAGGGTAGTCTCGCTCTTGTAGTAGATGCAGTTGAGTTTGTCGCCGTAGAGTTTGAGCAGTTGCTGGGCTATCTCGTGGCGCTGCACGTGCATTCCTACGCTGTGGGCTTGTATGATGGCTGCGTTGGCGTAGATGTCGATTACCAGGCCGGGGAGGTTGTCGCCCTCGCCGTGCACCAGGCGGTAGGTGTCGTTGTCGGGTCTGATGATGCCGCACGTCTGCCGCACCTTCAGGGCTCTTTCAAGGCGCGCGAACCAAAAGTCACCGTTGATTTCTGTGTCGGCGAAGCTCAGCACCCTGACAGCTATGGAACCTATCTGGTAGTGGCCGGTGGCGAGGTATTCGCCTTGGTTGTCTGTTACCCTGACGATGTCGCCTTCCTTTATGCCGTTGTCCATTCGGGCTATCGCTCCCGAAAAAATCCACGGGTGGAATCTCTTGAGGCTTTGGTCTTTACCCTTGCTGAGGGTGATGGTCTTATACATGTTGAACGGGGTGTTTGATGTGTTCGGTGATATGTTTAATCCAGATGTCTAGCATGCGGTCGTTGTCCATCGGAGCTATGTATTCGTAGTCCAGTCCGAGTCGGAACTCCTCCAGTCGTTCGTAGATTTCGAGGCACGCCCACGCGTCGGTGGCTGCATAGAGCTTCTGCTCCTTGGTCAGTATGGGCGCCTCCCAGTTTGTGAGCCGCTTGTTTTTCGATATTTTCTTGTGAAAGAGATTCGCGTAAATTTTTTGCAGACTCATGTCGAGGATTCCTACGTCTTTCACCTTGTTTTGGAGCTCCACGTATTTTCCGAACTTGAAGTCGCGGCGTCGGCGCAGTGCCCTGATGTCGTCTTTGAGCGACAGTCCAACCTTGATTTGCGCGGTACTGCCGAGTAGCCTCACTACGCAGTCGGGCATGCCGATGTTGTTCAGTCTAAAGAGGAAGCATGTGTCTTGCGTTGAGAGTTGCAGCAGTCCCACCTCATAGTGTGAGTCTTTTGTAAAGCTGGGGCGTGTTTCGGTGTCAATGCCGATGACGGGGAACTGCTTGAGGTATGCCGCGGCTTTGTTGGCTTCGGCGACAGTGGATATTGTGAATATTCTGCCGCCGAAGAGTTCCGTGGGCATGTCGTTGATGTCTTTCTTGTCTATTGAGGCGTGTATTTTGTACATGTCGGTGTGCGGTAGTTTCTTGGGGAAGTGTCAAATGTTGTCTTGTTCCTCCATCTGGTTGTAGAGGACGTCGTGGAGCGGTCGCATCACGTTGACGCACTTCTGTCCCCAGTCATGCTTGAAGTTTTCGATGACATCGTTGAGTGCGGCTTCGGAGAGCCCCTCTATTCCTTCGCGGTAGACGGCAAGGAAGTTGCGGAGATCCTGGTAGATGTCAGCGAGGTCTTCGGATATGGTTCGCAAGATTGGACGGTCGCTGTACTTCATGTCTTCCACGAAGACGTCAAGATATTCGTCGTACTGTCCGAGCAGGTCGTAGACTGCCAGACGGATGTAGTTATAGTCTTCTTCGGTCACTTGCGTGTCTGCGGCAAGACCGTTGTCGAAGACCGTTTCTAGCAAGGCCTCCGCGTTGACATATATATAAGGTAGGACAGACAGCATTCTCTTGACAAAGTCGCGGGGCTGTGTCTGCCGGCAGTTTTCGAGCGCCAGACAATATTCGGCTGACGCCTTGGCGAAGCCAACCACTTCTTTTGAATAGATATTACTCATAGTGTGACACGGTTTGTATGATGCTTGAAGCTCGGGGATGTGCGCTCCGAGAACAAGACTGCAAATTTAGCGTTTAATTGTCTATTCTTGTCTGCATTCCGCGTGATATTTCCCGTTGCTTGACACTTTTGCCATCCAACGACGTGATTTGTGGCGCCATATATGCCGTTCACTTTTGCAATGCAAGAATGAAAATATGCGGCGGCGGCACCCTCGGCAATCTTCGGCATCGCTGCATGTCGCGGGTCGGCGTTCACATTCCTTTAGTGTGGCTTTGCTGAAACTGGTATTTTTAGTACCTTTGTGCCGAAAACTGAACGAATTGGTTTTCTGACAACACAACCGTATTTATTTCCAACAAGATGAAAAACTCTGTAGAACTGATGAACAAGGCGGCCGACAACATAAGGATTCTGTCGGCGGCAATGGTAGAAAACGCCCACTCCGGGCATCCTGGAGGTGCGATGGGGGGCGCTGACTTTATCAATGTTCTCTTCTCTGAATACATGGTCTACGACCCGAGCAACCCTTATTGGGAGACGCGTGACCGCTTCTATCTGGACCCCGGCCACATGTCGCCGATGCTGTATTCGCAGCTTGCGCTGACGGGAAAGTTCACGCTGGACGAACTGAAGGCTTTCCGCAGCTGGAAGTCGGTGACGCCAGGCCATCCTGAACTGTGCGTGGGGCGCGGCATAGAGAATTCATCCGGCCCTCTCGGTCAGGGACACTGCTATGCGGTTGGAGCTGCTATCGCCGCCAAGTTTTTAGCTGCCCACCTCGGCAACGATTCCTTCAACAAAGAGAAGATTTATACCTACATCAGCGATGGCGGCATACAAGAGGAGATATCTCAGGGAGCGGGTCGTGTGGCTGGTTTCCTGAAACTCAACAATCTCGTGATGTTCTATGACTCCAACGACATCCAGCTCTCCACAGAGTGCGGGGCAGTGTCGGACGAGAACACGGCGATGAAGTACCGTGCGTGGAACTGGAACGTGATAACGATAGACGGCAACGACGTGAACCAGATAAGGAAGGCTCTCGACAATGCTATAGCCGAAAAGGAGCGTCCTACGCTGATTATCGGCAAATGTGTGATGGGAAAAGGTTGCCGCGACGCACAGAACAATTGTCTGGAGCGCAGCACCAAGACCCATGGCGCACCGCTTGGAACTGAAGCTTTTGTAAACACGGTGAAGAACCTGGGCGGCGACCCCGACAACGCCTTCGTTATATACGATGACGTGCAGCAGATGTATGACGCACGCGCGAAGGAACTTTCCGCAATCGTGGCGGCACGCCAGAAGGAAGAGAAAGAATGGGCGGCCCGCAATCCCGAAGCGGCAAAGAAGCAAGCAGACTGGTTTGCCAACAAACTGCCTGAGATAGACTGGGATGGCGTCGTAGTCAAGGCTGACGCCCCGACCCGCAATGCTTCGTCGGCTGTGCTGGCGGAACTCTCAGGCAAGGTTGAGAACATGATTGTGTCGTCGGCCGATTTGTGCAACTCAGACAAGACCGACGGTTTCCTGAAACATACGCACAACATAGTGCCGGGTGACTTCACTGGCAATTTCTTCCAGGCTGGAGTCAGCGAACTGACGATGGCTTGCTGCTGCATGGGCATGATGCTCCATGGCGGTGTCGTTACGGCCATGGGCACTTTCTTCGTGTTCAGCGACTATATGAAGCCGGCAGTCAGAATGGCGGCCCTAATGGAGCTGCCGGTGAAGTTTGTGTGGAGCCACGATTCGTTCCGTGTGGGCGAAGACGGTCCGACTCACGAACCAGTGGAGCAAGAGGCCCAGATTCGCCTGCTCGAAAAAATGAAGAACCACAGCGGGCGCAACTCTCTGCTGGTGATGCGTCCTGCCGACGTCAACGAGACTGTTGTATGCTGGAGGATGGCAATGGAGAACAAGGAGACGCCGTCTGCGCTGATACTCAGTCGCCAGAATGTGGTTGACCTACCGGAAGGCACCGACTACAACGGAGCCGTCAAGGGCGGATATACCGTTGTCAAGGAAGACAACCCCGACGTAGTGCTCGTGGCAACAGGTTCAGAGGTTTCCACGTTGGTGGATGCCGCCAAGTTGCTGGAGAAGGATGGCGTGAAATACAGAATCGTCAGCGTTCCCTCTGAGGGACTGTTCCGTACGCAACCGCTGGAATACCAGCACTCAGTGTTGCCTGCCGGCATCAAAAAATTCGGACTGACGGCAGGACTCCCCGTAAACCTCCAGGGACTTGTAGGCAGCCACGGCAGAATCTTCGGCTTGGAGAGCTTCGGATATTCCGCACACTACAAAGTTCTCGACGAGAAGTTTGGATTCAACGCTACTAACGTATACAATCAGATAAAGAAATATCTTGCGGAATGACAACCGGGCAAAAAATAGGACTGGCGTCTGACCATGCTGGTTTTGAACTGAAATCGTTCGTCAAGGAATACCTCGATGAAAAGGGGTATGCCTATGAGGACTACGGGTGCTTCGACGAGCAAAGCTGCGACTATCCCGACTTCGCCCACAAGCTGGGCAATGCCATAGACAACGGCAGCGTGAGCACGGGCATAGCCATCTGCGGCAGCGGCGAAGGCATAAGCATGACTCTGAACAAGCATCAGAGCGTAAGGGCGGCATTGGTGTGGATTCCCGAAATTGCCCACATGACCCGTCTGCACAACGACGCCAACGTGCTGGTGATGCCCGGACGATATATAAAAAAGGAGGAGGCGCGCGCTATAATGGACGAGTTCTTCTCAACCGACTTTGAGGGCGGACGCCACCTTCGCAGAGTGGAGAAGATTCCGCTAAAATAAATTGTCGCAGACATGTCAAACCAGTCCTGCCTTCTTAAGGACTGATGACAACACACCATAAACGCTGGAAATGAAGAAGGCGGAACTTTATGCCAAGGTGCTGGACTATTTGGAGTCCAACCTTCCACCGACAGACACGGAACTGGAGTATAAGACGCCGTTCCAGTTGCTGGTGGCGGTGGTGCTCTCTGCCCAGTGTACTGACAAGCGTGTCAATGTGGTGACAAAAGACCTGTTTGCTGCGTATCCTGACGCTCGGGAGATGTCGAGGGCAACGGAAGACGAGATATTCTGCTATGTCAAGTCGGTGTCCTATCCCAACAGCAAGGCCAAATACCTGAAGGGCTTGTCGCAGCAACTGACGGAACTCTATGATGGCGAAGTTCCCGCAACGATGGAGCAACTTGTGAAGTTGCCGGGAGTAGGCAGGAAAACCGCTAACGTTGTTTTGGCAACGGTGTTCAAACAGTCAGCGCTCGCTGTCGACACTCACGTGTTCAGAGTGAGCCACAGACTGGGGCTGGTTCCTGCAAGGTGTACCACTCCCTTGGCGGTGGAAGAAGAACTGAAGAAACACATCGACGACCGCAAGGTTGCGCAGGCTCACTTCTGGCTGCTATTTTTCGGACGCTACACGTGCACGGCGCGGAAGCCCCAGTGCGGCAGTTGCGGTCTGCACAGCGTGTGCAGGTTTAAAGGAAAAACGGAATAAAAGAAAAACATTGGATTTTTAATACGTATCACTATGACTATTAACGATTACAAATTTGCCGGCAAAAAGGCAATCGTGCGCGTTGACTTCAACGTGCCTCTTGATGAAAACGGCAACATCACTGACGATACCCGTATCCGTGGTGCAGTGCCTACATTGAAGTTGATTCTTGACGGGGGCGGCGCTCTCATCGTGATGAGCCACATGGGCAAGCCGAAGGGAAAGGTCAATCCGAAGCTTTCTCTCGGACAAATAAAGGATGCCGTGGCCAAGGCTCTTGGAGTGCCTGAGGTGAAATTCGCTCCCGACTGCGCTAAGGCACAGGAGGCTGTAGCCGCCTTGAAGCCGGGCGAGGTCTTGCTGCTGGAAAACCTGCGCTTCTATCCTGAAGAGGAGGGCAAGCCTGTTGGTGTGGAAAAGGGTACTCCTGAGTACGACGAGGCTAAGAAGGCAATGAAGGCTAGCCAGAAAGAGTTTGCCAAGACTCTGGCTTCGTACGCTGACTGCTACGTTATGGACGCTTTCGGCACTGCTCACCGCAAGCATGCCTCTACTGCGGTTATCGCAGACTACTTTGACGCTAACAACAAGATGCTCGGTCTGTTGATGGAAAAAGAGGTACAGGCAGTCGACAATGTGCTGAGCAACATCAAGCGCCCGTTTGTAGCCATCATGGGCGGTTCTAAGGTGTCCTCTAAGATTGGCATCATCGAGAACCTCCTGGGCAAGGTGGACAAACTCATCCTCTGCGGCGGTATGACTTATACTTTTGCAAAGGCTCACGGCGGCAAGATTGGCGAGTCTATTGTTGAGCTCGACAAACTTGACGTAGCACTGGGCGTTGAGGAACTTGCTAAGAAGAACGGAGTGGAACTCGTACTGGGTGTAGACTCTGTCTGCGGAGACTCCTTCAGCAACGACGCTAACCAGAAGATTTGTCCTTCCAACGACATTCCCGAAGGTTGGGAAGGCATGGATGCCGGTCCCGAAACCCGCAAGTTGTTTGCCGACGCTATCAAGGGCGCCAAGACCATTCTGTGGAACGGTCCTGCAGGCGTGTTTGAATTCGACAACTTCTGCGCAGGTTCACGTGCTGTAGGCGAGGCTGTTGCTGAGGCTACGGCAGAAGGCGCTTTCTCTTTGGTAGGTGGTGGCGACTCTGTTGCCTGCGTCAACAAGTTTGGCTTGGCAGACAAGGTTTCCTACATCTCTACCGGTGGCGGCGCCCTGCTTGAGGCTATTGAGGGCAAGGTTCTGCCTGGCGTAGCTGCAATCAAAGGCGAGTAATTCTCTTTAAATAACTGATGAGGTGAAAAAGTGGGCGCATTACCCCTTTTTTACCTCATTGTTTTCTCTATGCTAATGCAAATGTCACATATAACAAGAACAGTCTTGACAAAAGCGGTTTTGATTTTGGCGATAGCGTTGCTGACGGCTTCTTGCGGCAATGGCGGCGGCAACAACGACGCTGGTAATAAGGCCAAGGCGGACGACAGTCTTGCGGTTTGCGTTGCGGTCTACCCATCACTTGACGCCTTGCCGCTGATGCTCGGAAACGACTGGGGAATCCTCGACTCGCTTGGGGTGTCAGTAAAGTTTCAGGTCTACCGCTCGCAAATTGACGCGGAGAAGGCTCTTGCCGAGGGCTGTGTTGATGTTGCCATGACGGATCTGTTCAGAGTTGTGTGGTGGCAGTGGCAAAAGAAACCTGTGAAATTTGCGTTTGTCACGAGGCGCAATATGGGCGTTGTGGCAAACAAAGCTTTGAGAATCTCCGATGTTCGGCGGCTTGACGACCGCATGATAGCTGTGTCGCGGTTCTCTTTGGACGACTATTTCTGCGACAAGATTGAGAGCGCAAACAAGAAAGGGCAGATACTGCGGCCGCAGATAAACAGCGTGGAGCTTCGTGCCAAGATGCTTGAGTCAGGCCAGTTGGACGCTGCCGTCTTGGGTCAGCAGCAAGTCTACAAGGTTGCGCAACAGAAATTCGAACCCCTTAAGTTCGACGCAGGCATCTCGGACGGCTTTGCCGGGTTTGCATTCAACGTAAATTCCATGGCCTCAAAACTGAAGCGCAAACAGATGGATAAACTATGTGAGGCGTACAACCTTGCCGTTAACAGAATTCTGAAGATGCCCAAGCTACAGGATGTGGACGACAATACAGCTAAAGCCTTGTTCCTTGACTCTGAGACGATTGGACGCATCGACCCCAAAAAGGACTTTATGCTTGCCAGAAAAGCCGGAAGACCCTTCGTGGACAAGGCGGTTGAATGGCTGACAAGCCGTGGCGCTGTCGGTCAGGGGCTTAGGGGCGATACGGTTGTTGTTGAATAAGTAATGTTGTTGTGTCATGAAGCTTTCAACATATCTGGACGACTACAAGGAAGCGGTCAGCTGCATCTCGTCCGGCAGGCATCTGAAGAAAGTGCTGGAGAAGCAGAAAGAACAGATTTCTATTCTCGGCAACTGGAACATGATGGACGAGTGCCAGAAGATTGAAGAAGCTTATCTCCTGATGCTCAAATACTTTTCGGAAGGTGTTGAAGACGAGCAGCGAGATGAAGTCTACGGTCAGCTGAGACAACGAATGCTGGCGTTGGCGCAGAAAATCAAACTGCAGAGAGGACTAAAGGATTCCACAAGCTTGTACTACTCCAAACTTAGGGCTGTAGCACGGCAGTCGCGCACGTTGCTCTACTACACCAAGAAACTGCGGGCGATAAGCAGCCGCGACTTGTTTCTGGATATTACCGGGACGCAAGACGTGAACAACAGCGAGAGGGAACGGTGCGTTGAGGAATTGTTTGACTATATTTGGGTGACGGCTGCTCTGTCCAAGGATGACCACGAAGAGCTGAGTAGCATGTTCCTAGACGAGCAGTTCGTTTCCGACAGCGAAAAGCAGTGGCTGACAAGCGCGTTGACCCTGTCCGCACTGTCCTTCTATGATGAAAAGAAGCTGGAATTGCTGACGACATTGTCTGCCCACAATAATATGGCAGTGGCGTGCAGGGCTATCGTGGGCTTGTCGCTAGTCGCCATGCACCACCGCGATTTGTTGAAGGTGTCGTGTCCCCACTATATGTTTGATTCCTACCCAGATATCTCCGCCACGTGGTCCATGCTCCAGGTTTTCTGCTTGACTCTGAGCAACACCAAGCACATACGCAAGCAGATAGAGCAAAATTTCATGCCGCTTGTCAAGGATTTCCAAAAGGGGCTCAGTCCAGAACAACTACAGGATATTCTTGAAGACGATGACGCAGACTTGCCGCCGGGCATGGACGCTGACACCATCAAAAAAATCCGTTCGAGCATGCTGTCTATGGCTGACAGTGCCAGCAAGGGGCTGGACATCTACTATTCCAATTTCAGCAAGATGAAACATGGCCTTTTCTTTCACGAAGCGAGGAACTGGCTCAAGCCTTTCAGCCTCAACTCCTTTGGGAAAGACAATATAATGAACAGCTTGTCTGCGGTTATGGGAAACGATGTTCTGTGCGATTCCGACAAATACTCTCTTGCCGACATGGTCTCGTCGGTCTCGCGATCAATGGCAGATATGTTTGAGGAGATATCCAAGAACATGATGCCGGCAGACGAGTTGGGCAAGACCGAAAGCATGATGCGCCACAAGAGGTTTGATGACGTGGTGTCTTCGTTTGCCTTCTCTGCCAAGCCAAACGAATGCTTGGCTTACGCCACGTCTTATCTCCAGGATTTGTACCGATTCTACACCTTAAAAATGTCAGACTCTATGGACGGTAACCCGTTCTGGATGTTCTGCGGCAACAGCAGCGGGGCAGACGATGGCTCGCTTATTGTTGTAGACAATGAGTTCGTTTCTTCACGCATAGACCATAGCGATTTGGCTGCGGTTGCGAGTGAGGCATACAACCAGCGGCTCTACGGCGATGCGGTCAGACTTTTCGGCTTGCTGGAACATAAGCGCAGCCTCAAGCCGAGGGAACGTCTTGTCGTGGCTTTCTGCCATGCCATGCTCAAAGACTATGACGCCGCAGTGGAGTGCTTCAACTCAGTAAAATCTGACGACAAGTCGTTCACTCCCGAACTGAAGATTTTATTTTCCTCCTGTCTGGTCAACTCCGCAGCTCACACGGGCGACGCAAACCTTGAGCAAGCCTTGAAAATCTATTCGGAACTGTACGACGAGGAGATTCCGTCGTTTCCCGTTTACGATTATTCGGTGCTGCTTTTGCGTCTGGGAAACATTGCTGAGGCGCAAGACGTGCTGTTCAAGGAGGATTTCCTGAAGCCAGACCAAATACGCATTGAGCGGCTGCTGTTGAAATGTCTGCTCAAACAAGGCAATCTCAAGCAAGCATTGCCTTACTGCACGAAGATATGTGCTGACGAAAAAGTCTGCAGCCAAGATTTCATGAACGCAGGCCACGTGCACTTTGCCTTGGGCGACAATGCAAAGGCTGTGGAGTGCTACAGAAAGTCGTGCAGCGAAGCCGCGGACGCTTCCTTTATTATAACGGAAGCAGACCGTGAGCTGTTGTTGTCGTTGGGTATTGCGCCGTTGTCCATAAACTTGATGGCCGACGCGGTCTAATGATCCGTGTCTGCCGATTCGCTTTTGCATAGGTCGGAATCTGATTTGTCCGCTGTGCAAAGGCGTGGCAATGGTGGGCGCAACTACCTGCCGACGCTTTTTACCCCCTTTATTTCCTTAAGTTTTCTGATGACGGAATTGAGTTGGTTCGTGTCGTTGATCATTATGGTCAAGACCCCCTCAAACAGTCCGTCGTGGCTGTCAATGCTGAATGACCGAATATTTATCTTCGCGTCTTTGCTTATAACAGACGAGATGTTGTTGACTACTCCCAAGTCGTCGTTGCCCACTATGTGCAGGACGATGGGGTAGGTGCTGTTGCCTTTTTCGCCGGCCCACCGCGCCTTGACAATGCGGTATCCGCATTTCTCGCGCAGGGCAGCTGCGTTGGGACAGTTCTTGCGGTGGATGCGCACGCCGTTGTTTACGGTCACAAAGCCGAAGATGTCGTCTCCGAACACTGGCGAGCAGCACTTGGCCAGAGTGTAGTCCAGCCCCTTCAGGTTGTGGTCAATGACAAGCTCGTCGTCGCTGGCGTTGTGGTTGTGGCCGTCATGGTCCAGTTTGAACTCGTCGGCCTTGTGTAGCGGTGCGGTGCTTTCGGCCTCACCGTTTTCGCGCTTCCACACCTGCTGGTACTGCTCTATTATCTCGTTGAAGTCAATTTGGTCTTCCGAAACTTTTTTGTAGAACTCATTGACGTCTTTGTACCCCATTTTCTTTATTACGGTGTTGAGGTAGTTGCCGTTGAATTCTATCTTGCGGTTCTTGAATCTCCTCTCAATCTTCTCCTTGGCGATGCTGGCCTCTTTTGCCTCTATCTCGTTGAGCGACTGGCGAATTTTGCTCTTCGCCCGTCCTGTGGCAACATAGTCCAGCCATGCCAGTTTTGGCGTCTGGTTGGCCGACGTGAGTATGGTCACCTGGTCGCCGCTGTGCAGCTCCTGCCTCATCGAGGCGTTGTGGTCGTTGATGACGGCGCCAGTGCAGTGGTCGCCAATGTTGGTGTGTATGCTGTAGGCGAAGTCCAGTACTGTGGCGCCCTTTATCAGTTTGTGGAGGTCGCCTTTGGGAGTGAAGATGTATACCTCGTCGGCCTGCAGGTCGGTTTTGAATTGGTCCATCATCTTCATGGAGTCGCCCTCCACCTCAAGGGCAGCTCTTATGTTGGCAAGCCACGTCTCAATGCCTTTTTCTCCTGTTTTTACACCTTTATATCTCCAGTGGGCGGCAAGTCCGTGCTCTGCCACGTCGTCCATGCGCTCAGTGCGTATCTGCACCTCTACCCATTTGTTTTCGGGGCCCAGCACGGTGATGTGCAGACTTTCGTAGCCGTTGCTCTTGGGTATGGACAACCAGTCGCGCAACCGCTTGGGGTTGGGCTGATACATGTCCGTGATGATGCTGTAGGTCTGCCAGCAGTGCAGTTTCTCCTTCTGCGGCGGCGAGTCCAGGATAATCCTTATGGCAAACAAGTCGTAGACACCCTCAAACTCGCAGTGCTGTTTCTTCATCTTTTGCCAGATGGAGTGTATGCTCTTGGTTCGCCCCTTGATGTGGAACTTTAGGTTCTGCTTCAGCAGCTGCTCCTCAATAGGGCCGATGAAGTTCTTGATGTATGCATCGCGCGCCTCCTTGGTGGCGTTGAGTTTCTCCTTTATGTGATAGTAGGCGTCGTGGTTGAGAATCTTTAGGGAGATGTCTTCCAGCTCGCTCTTGATGCTGTAGAGTCCTAGTTTGTGGGCCAGCGGCGCGTATAAGTATGACGCCTCGCTCGCCACGCGCTCCATGGTCTGCTTGGTGTATTCTGCGTTTCCGTCAGCCTCTTCAGCGTGGTTGTTGTCAGAGCAGAACTTGCTTATCTTGCGCATGGTGTTAGTGCAGTCGGCAATCATGATGAGAATCACCCTCATGTCCTTGGCGAACGACACGAGCAGGTTCCTGAAGTTCTCGCTCTCTATGCTGGCGTTCTTCTCGTAGAGGTGCTGGATGTTGATGATGCCCTCCAAGATGGTGCATACGTTCTCGTCCAGCGAACTCCTGATGCCGTCAATTTGCTTGCTGTCGGTAATGACCGTAGACAGCAGGCACGCCTGCACGCCCTCTGCGTTAATCCCAATCTCCTTGCTCGCTATTATTGCGGTTTCGAGGGCCTTTATCGTCTGGTCTACTATGGCGTCGGGCTCAACGGTGTGGTCGAGTATGATAGTCCTGACGCTGTGGTAGGCATCGAAGGCCTTCGGCTGGAGTCGGTGCAGCTCTTTGTATAATGGTATTATTATATCCCGTTTCATCAGCGTGGTTGGTTTTGTGTTAGGGAGTCTCCTGTCTCGTTTTGGCAATGAGCGTGGTTCCGCCAATGTTTATCACGGCCTCGTCTTCAATGATGATGCGGTCTTGGTCGCGCAAGATGTTTCCTTGATAGAAGGTGCCGGTCAGGCTGGGGGCGTCGCGCAATACGAACTGCAGTTCCTGTCGCTTGTTGCGACTCACGGTGATGATGCAGTGGGTGGTGTCGATGCTCGGGTCGCTTGTCAGGATGGGCGTGGTGGCAGAAGTCCCCTTGATGTATCTTCCTATAATGTTGTCTCCAAGATACAACGGCAGTTCTTGCCGCTCGTGGAAGGAGTTTTCTAGCACCACTATTTTCCCGAGCGCAGTCTTCTGGGGTTTGTCCTTGCTCCCCAGCTTTATTTTGAACTGCTTCTGGCACGAGGGGCAGACAAACACGAGCACTCTGTCTGGCGGATAGGCTTTTTCGTCAAACGTAAGGTATTGACCGCATTTCGGACAGGTTACTCTCTTCATATCGGGAAATAGGAATAAGGGTTGTCAGTATGCCGGACAATTTGTCGGCAACCGGTTTGCGCATCTTCACTGCTTCATCACCCAAGCGGAGGAGAATCTGTCGCTTGAGGCGCGCAGTTTGCGGAGTGCTTCGCTGGCTTCTTTCTGTGTGTGGTAGGAGGCGTAGACTACTCTGTTCATCTTGCCGTAGCTGACGAAGCGGGCATTGTCAAAGTGCTCCTTCTTGAGGTTCTCCACAAGCTTGTGGCCGCCATCACGGCTTATGGCGCTTGCCACTACGATAGTATATTTGCCACTGTTGTTGGCGCACTTGACATCGTCGCGCGGCATAGTCTCAGCCTTCTTCTTCGGGGCTTCCATCTTCTGTCGCGGAGCCTCTTGCTCTTGTATTGGAGTCTCCATTCTTTGTTTTGGGGATTCCATTTTTTGTTTCGGAGCCTCCTTCGGCCTGGCAACTTCCTGCTGCTTAGGAGCCTTGCGCTTTGCGGGCTCTTGCCGCTTGGCAGGCTTTTGTTGCTTCACACCGTTGTGGCCGCTCGCTGTGACCCTCACTCTGTCGCCAGTCGTATTTGTACGGGTGGTGCTCACGAAGGCAGCCTCCTGCACGTTGGCGCCTATGGGGTTGGCTGAGGGCGCAATGGTAAATACAAAGTAGAGCAGCGCCGCCGCCACTGTCGCTACGGCATAGCGCACAGAGCGCTTGCTGATGCGGATGACATAGTGGCTGTCGTCCTGCTCTTCGCTAAGCGACCGCTTCGGCGCTTCGGCAATTGTCGCGACATGATTTTCCTCAATATCCACGTGGTGCTCCGCCACCTCTGCTACGGGAGATGTGGCTTCTGCCGCCTGCTCCTCTATAGCGCAGGGAGCCAGCCCGTAGTGGTCTCTCGAAAACAGTCCGAGGTCGTCAAAGGGCGAGAACACCAGCGACTGGTTTTGCATGAGCTGCAGTTTGCCGATGTGGGCAAATTCGTACTCGCCCTTCTCGTGCAGTGCGTTGCTAATCTCCTTTATGTTCTCCTCAACCAGCGACTGGGCTCTCGGATAGCTTGTGTCGTATGCCGTCATGTAGGACTGCACCAGCAGGCCGTCGTTGTCCTTCAGCTGCGAGTTGAAACTTACGGAACGGTAGGGCGGATAAATCTCGTCCTCTTCCACGAACGAGCTCTCATACCTTGTTATAAAGCCGCCAATGCCCGGCACGATTACGCAATCGTGGCTGAGCAGCAGTTTTTCAATATGTGCCTCTATTCGTGTCATAATTTATGGTATGCAAAGATAGTCCTTCTTGACGGATTCTCAAAATGAATTTGACCTTATTTTTTGTACCCAAAAGGGGGTTGTTTGTTTAAGTGTTTCGTTGATAGGGAGATAAAACATAAAAATATTTTTCAGAGCCCCTCCGCCGTTGATTTGGGTGCAGCGCACAAAGACTGCCGACAAAACCGTTGTGACGATAAATAAGTGAAAATCAGCATAATAGTCGCTTTTTATGCACTTCGTCTCAATTGAAAAACTCGTAAGTTCATCAGAGAAGCACTTCAGGTCATCAGACACGGACTTTATTTCATTCCCGTTTCCATGGGAACGGATAATATTGCTGTCCGCTAAAACTTTTTTTGAAGACCGAGTTTTTTGTGCGGACTTAAAAAAATTTTATGCGGACTTAAAAAATTTTCGTGC
>CAVGQS010000020.1:0-21416 GCA_963631415.1 Lactococcus garvieae
CCTCTGGGTAGTTGGGCAGTTCGGCGCCGTCCCAGCTTTGCGAGGTCTTGAAGATTTCCATGCTCTCGGCCTTGGCGGTTTCCTTGTCGCCGCCAGAGCATGAAGTCAGGGGCAGTCCTGCCAATGCCGCCATCACGGCAACGGCAATGGCTTTGCTGTAGTTTTGCTTGATTTTCATTTCTAATTCAATTATGTTTTCTAATCCTATTATATACGGGTGCTGTAATCTTGCGGGCTACTGGCAGGGCTTGTAGACGGAGAGCCGTCTTCTTATCTCGTCAGCGCGTTCTGCCGACAGCGGTTCCACGCCGTCGAGGGGGTACTTGAGTCCGAGTTGGCGGTATTTGAATGTGCCGAGCGTGTGGTAGGGCAGTATCTCGATGCGCTCCACGCACTTGTAGCGTGCCACATGCTTGCCCAGTTGGTCGAGCCACTCGTCGTTGTCGGTAAGTCCCGGCACCACTACGTGGCGAATCCACGTGGCTATGCTGCGCTCCTCCAGAATGTTGAGAAAGTCGAGGGTTGGCTTCTGCGGTACCTTCGTCAGGCGCTTGTGGAGCTGCGGGTCCATCGTCTTGATGTCGAGCAGCACAAGGTTGGTGTGGTCTAGCACGCTGAGTGCGGCTGCCGTGGTGTACGCCCCGCTTGTGTCGAGGGCGGTGTGCAGTCCCTCTTCCTGGCACAGCCTGAAGTACTCGCCCACGAACTCAGCCTGCATGAGAGGCTCGCCGCCAGAGACTGTCACGCCGCCGCTCTTGATGAACGACCGGTAGCGCAGTGCCTCGTCAGCCAGTTGGCGGGGCGTGAGTTCATACTGGCATTTGGCTTGGGGATTCCACGTGTCGGGGTTGTGGCAAAACTGGCATCGCAGCGGACAGCCCTGCATAAACGCTACGAAGCGTATGCCGGGACCGTCCACGGTGCCAAACGACTCTAGTGAGTGTATGCGTCCTGTCATGCGTGTGGGCACGCAGCCCGTATTTACATGCCTTGGTTGATGGTGCGCGAGAGCACGTCGAGCTGCTGCTCGCGTGTGAGCTTCACGAAGTTGACGGCATAGCCGCTCACGCGAATGGTCAGCTGCGGATATTTCTCCGGGTGGTCCATAGCGTCAAGGAGCAGTTCGCGGTCAAAGACGTTAACGTTGATGTGCTGTCCGCCAGTGGGCGTGAAGTAGCCGTCAAGCAGGTGCACGAGGTTGTCGGCGCGCATCTCCGGTGTCTTGCCCAGTGCGCCCGGCGCAATGGCAAAGGTGTAGGAGATTCCGTCGCGTGAGTGCTGGAACGGCAGTTTTGCTACTGATGCCAGTGCTGCTACTGCGCCCTTCACGTCGCGTGAGTTCATCGGGTTGGCTCCCGGAGCGAACGGCACGCCCTTGGCCCTGCCGTCGGGTGTGGCGCCGGTGTTGCGTCCGTATACCACGTTGGAGGTGATGGTGAGCAGACTCTGTGTGGGCGTGGCGTCGCGGTATGTGCGGTGCTGGCGCAGATATTCCATGAATTTCTCTGTCAGGCTCACGGCGATGGAGTCGGTCTCGTCGCAGTTGTTGCCGAAGGGCACGTATTCGCCTTCCTCAATCTTGTAGTCAACGGCGAGTCCGGTCTCGTTGCGTATGATGCGTATGCGGCAGTGCTTCATTGCGGCTATGGAGTCGGCCACGATGGACAGGCCTGCGATGCCCGTGGCGCGGGTGCGCTCCACGTCGCCGTCGTGCAGTGCCATCTCGAATGCCTCATAGTCATACTTGTCGTGCATGTAGTGGATTATCTTCAGCGCGTTGACGTAGGTCTTGGCAAGCCAGCGCATCATCTGCTCAAACTTGGGCATAAACTCCTCGTAGGTGAGATAGTCGCCGGTGATGGGGGCGAAGGGCGGGGCAATCTGCTTGTCGAGCATCTCGTCGCGTCCGCCGTTGATGGCGTAGAGCATACACTTGGCGAGGTTGGCCCTGGCGCCGAAGAACTGCATCTGCTTGCCTATCTTCATGGGCGACACGCAGCACGCAATGCCGTAGTCGTCGCCCAGCTCAGCGCGCATGAGGTCGTCGTTCTCATACTGGATGGCGCTGGTGTCGATGCTGACCTTGGCGCAGAACTTCTTCCACGGTTCAGGCAGGCGCTCGCTCCACAGCACTGTGAGGTTGGGCTCGGGCGACGGCCCCATGTTGTAGAGGGTGTGGAGGAAGCGGTAGTCGGTCTTGGTGACCATAGAGCGTCCGTCGATGGCCATGCCGCCGAGCGAGGCGGTAGCCCAGATGGGGTCGCCGGAGAAGAGGTCGTTGTATTCGGGAGTGCGGAGGAAGCGCACGATGCGCAGCTTCATGATCATCTGGTCGATGAGTTCCTGAGCCTCGCTCTCGGTCAGCGCTCCGCTCTTGAGGTCGCGCTGTATGAATATGTCGAGGAAGGCGCAGACGCGTCCCAGCGACATGGCTGCACCGTCCTGGTCCTTGACGGCACCGAGGTAGCCGAAGTAGGTCCACTGCACGGCTTCGCGGGCGTTGCGGGCGGGTACTGTTACGTCAAATCCGTAGGCGGCGCACATCGTCTCAAACTGCTTGAGCGCCTTGATTTGCTCGGACACTTCCTCGCGGTGGCGCACGATCTCCTCAGTGAACTCCTGTATGTCGATGCGCTTGAAGTAGCGCTTCTTCTCCTCAATGAGGTTGGCGGTGCCGTAGAGGGCTATGCGGCGGTAGTCGCCGATGATGCGGCCGCGGCCGTAGGCATCGGGCAGACCGGTTATGATATGAGCGTGGCGCGCAGCCTTGATGTCGTCGTTGTAGGCAGAGAAGACGCCCTCGTTGTGAGTCTTGCGATACTTGGTGAAGATAGTTTTGGTGGCGGGGTCAAGCTCGTAGCCGTAAGACTGCAGCGCCTTTTCCACCATGCGTATGCCGCCTTTGGGGAAGATGCCGCGCTTGAGCGGGGCGTCGGTCTGCAGACCCACGATGACCTCGCTGTCGCGGTCAATGTAGCCCGCTCCGTAGGTGTCTATGCTCTGCGGCAGGCGGGTCTCAGCGTCGTAGACGCCTTTCTCACGCTCGATTTCAAACATCTCGGACAACAGTTTCCAGAGGTGGTTGGTCCGCTCGGTGGGGCCGCAGAGGAAACTCTCGTCGCCGTTGTAGGGTTCGTAGTTAGATTGGATAAAGTCACGTACATCGATTTCGTGTTTCCAATTGGAACCTTTGAAATCGGTCTGCAAATTCTGCAAAATCATAATACAACAGATGTTAGATTAATAATGTGGGAGAGGCCTTGTACGCACTGAAAGCGGACAACGCTGCGCCCTTTTGCTTTAGACGTGCAAAATTACAAAAAAAATGCCGCGCGGACAAGCATTTTCGCTACTTGTAGCATGCATAAACTTCGCTGAATCAGTTCATTTTTGTCATTGTTGATGCTGCCACGGACGTGGACTTGCGTTGTAACGCGCTGTAAATGTGCTGCTAAGGTTTGCTGTGGGAAATGCTGATGTGGAGATTTTTTTTCGCAAGATTTTCAGCTGGTTAGGTGTTGCCAGTGCGGCGGCATGAGTAGCTTATAAACGCAAAAACGGGTCTGCGCATTGGTTTTTGCGCAGACCCGTTTATTATAAGGTATATGCTGTTTGTCAGAACCTTCTGGTAGCCCAGGGGCTGTTGTACTGCTTGATGGTGATGACGCCGCTCTCGCGGTCGCCGCTGGTGGCTTGCTGCATGGCCATGGAGATGGCTGTGGCAATCTCGTTGTTGACTTCGCCCTTAGGAGTGGCAGGCTTTTCGGGCTTGGCTGCGCTGGCTGCTGGCTGTGCCGGTGCGGTGCTGCTGGCTGCTGCAGCCTTGGCCTTGGCGAGGTCTGCCTCAAAGCGCTCCTTGGCTATGCCGCTCTTGTAGTCGCGGTACTGTGAGGGGTGCATGGCGAGTTCGAAGAGTTCCTCGTCGTCCTGACCGCGGTCCCAACCGTTGGCAGCCATCTCGTCGATGAAGGTCTGCAGGTCGTCTGGGTAGTTGTCCTGCGGGTTGGCGTCGGTAAACTCGTATCCTTTCTTCTTGGCCAGTTCCACGATTTCGGGAGCTACCTTGCCGGGCAGTCTGCCGCTCTTGCCAAGAATCATGCCCCAGATAGACTGGTCCATCATCGAGTAGCGCGGTTTGCCCATGGAGTCGGCGAGCAGGTTCATCAAGGCGATGTTCTTGACGTACTGGCTGAAGGGCGTTACGAGTGGGGGATAGCCCACGCGCGGCCAAACGTATGCCACTTCGTTGAACAGCTTGACGAGGAGCTGGTCCTCGGTGTAGGGCTCAAGTCCCTTCTTGGTGCGGTTGGAGTTGATGGCGCTCTCTACACCCTTGAGGTCGGCCATCATGCTGCCCATCATGCCGCCGGGCAGACCGCAGCCGAGCAGGAGCGACGACATGAGCTTGTTGCTCGGGCTCATGAAGTAGCCGAGGAAATCGTCGATGAACTCTTGAGTGAGCTTGCGCACCTCCATATAGGCGTCCATGTTGATTTCAGGCACATCGAAGCCGGCGTGCTTGAGCATGGACTGCACAGAGATGACATCGGGGTGAACCTTGCCCCATGCGAGCGGCTCCACGGCGGTGTCGATGACGTCGGCGCCAGCCCTGCAGACCTCAAGGATGGAGGCCATGGAGAGTCCGGGGCCGGTGTGGCCGTGGTACTGTATGATGATGTTGGGGTATTTCTGCTTGATCATTGCGGTGAGCTTGCCCAGCATGGCAGGCTGACCGATGCCCGCCATGTCCTTGAGGCAGATTTCGGGTGCGCCTGCCTCAATCAGCTGGCGCGCGATGTCGAAATAGTATTCTGCCGTGTGGATGGGCGAGTTGGTGATGCAGAGGGTGGCCTGTGGGGTCATGCCTCCGTCTTTGGCATACTGTATGGAAGGTATGATGTTGCGCACGTCGTTCAGTCCGCAGAAGATACGCGGAATGTCGACTCCCTGTGCGTGCTTTACCTTATACATAAGCTTGCGTACGTCGGCTGGCACGGGGAACATGCGCAGGGCGTTGAGGCCGCGGTCGAGCATGTGTGTCTTGATGCCAGCCTTGTTGAAGGGTGCGGTGAAGGCGCGAACGGCCTTGTTGGGGTTTTCTCCGTAAAGCAGATTGACCTGTTCAAAGGCTCCGCCATTGGTTTCTACTCTCGCAAAGCACCCCATGTCGATGATGGCGGGCGCCACGCGCTCAAGTTGGTCCTTGCGCGGCTGAAATTTGCCGGAGGACTGGAACATGTCTCTATATACGAGACTGAATTGAACTTTCTTTTTCTGCATGTTGTTTGCTTTCATGTTTCAGCGTGCAAAGTTACTCACTTTACCTTGAAAAGTGGTACTTTTGCAATCGGAAATGTGTCTGCGGCAGGCTGTTGCGGCTGCTTGGAGGCGCACAGTGACAACTGACATTTGCAAAAACGATGATTGGAACTATAGTTAACACGGCAGCCATCGTGGTGGGTACCATAGCGGGTGCCGTGCTGAAGAAAGGAATAAAGGAAACGTATCGCGAGGCCTTGTTTACGGGACTCGGGCTGTGCACTCTGATATTGGGCGCCAACGCCTGCATCTCGCGGCTCGGTGACAGCGAGTATCCCGTGCTTTTCATCCTCTCCATAGCCGTAGGCGGACTGGTGGGCACGATGCTCCACATTGACGACCGCGTGAAGAAATATGCGGAGAAGCATGCCGGCACGGAGTTGGCGCGCGGTCTGACCACCGGCTGCATGCTCTACTGCATAGGCACATTCTCTATGGTCGGGCCTATGCTGAGCGCGCTCAATGGCGACAACACGTTTCTATATACTAACGCCACGCTCGACATTGTCACGTCGTGCGTGCTTGCCACAACCTATGGCATCGGCATGATTCTTGCCGCTCCGGTGCTTTTCTTGTGGCAAGGCATGTTCTACTGCCTGGCTCTGTTGGCGCAGGGCGTGATTTCGCAGTCGCTCACCAATGAGATTTCCATTGTCGGTGGCGTGCTGATTCTCTCCACTGGTTTTTCCCTCCTTAATATAAAGGATCTGAAGACTCTCAATTTTCTGCCGTCGCTGCTGGTTCCGCCCTTATTTTTCGGGTTGAAGCACCTGTGGCACATTCTTTTTTGACGCTTGCGGAGTGGTGGTGTAGACTGTCATTACCGGTCGGTTTGTCATGTGGTTGAAAAGTGTTGCACGGAAAACTCCTGCGGAGAAAAAGTTGTCCGTTTTTGTGAAAATAATTTTGTTTTGGTTTTGGTAAGTTTTCCAAAATCAAAAGTTAAGTGTTTGAAAGTTAGATAAATATAATTTTCAAAAACTCGAAAAGTTTTCCAAAATAGGAATCGCTCAAAAATTTTATTGAAAAAATAACAGAGAAGCGCTTGCTGGTTTCGGTATTGTTATGTACCTTTGTCGTGCTGAAAAACAGCGCCGATATAGAACGTATTTAACAATAAATAAACAAGGAACAATGATACAGACAGTTATCAAGCGAGATGGTCGTATAGTGGGCTACAACGAGGAGAAAATCAAGGCCGCTATACGCAAGGCAATGCTCCAAAGTGAGCGCGGTGAAGACGAAGGACTGATTCAGAGAATTACCGACCGCATCGGTATGGCCGGACGCGAACAGATGGAGGTGGAAGCCATCCAGGACCTGGTCGAAATGGAACTGATGAAGAGTCCCCGCAAGGAGGTGGCAAAATTGTACATCGCCTACCGCAACAAGAGGAGAATTGCCCGCCAGGCCAAGATGCACGATAACTTCTTTGATATCATCAACGCAAAGAACAACGACGTGACTCGTGAGAACGCCAACATGAACGCTGACTCGCCAGCCGGCATGATGATGAAGTTCTCCAGCGAGTCGACCAAGCCTTTTGTTGACGACTACCTGTTGTCTGAGACGTCCTACGACGCCGTGAAGAACAATCTGCTCCATGTTCACGACAAGGACTACTATCCAACCAAGAGCCTCACCTGCGTGCAGCACCCGCTCGACAAAATCCTGAAATACGGTTTCTCGGCAGGCCACGGCGAGAGCCGTCCGGCAAAGCGCATCGAGACAGCCAGCGTGATAGCCTGCATATCGCTTGAGACAGCGCAGAACGAGATGCACGGAGGTCAGGCCATTCCCGCCTTCGATTTCTATCTGGCTCCGTTTGTGAGAAGTTCCTTTATAGAAGAGGTAAAGCACATTGAGGCGTTTGAGGACGCCGACTACAGCGACCTGTACGACGCTAAGTTCCCGGACTATCAGACCTGCGAACTTACTGGCATGACCGGCAAGGAGCGTGTGCTCCACCACGCCATCAACCGCACCGTGAGCCGCGTGCACCAGGCCATGGAGGCGTTTATCCACAATATGAACACTATCCACTCGCGCGGCGGCAATCAGGTGGTGTTCAGTTCCATCAACTATGGTACCGACACTTCGGCTGAGGGACGCTGCATCATACGCGAAATACTCAAGTCTACATACGAGGGCGTGGGCAACGGTTCCACAGCCATCTTCCCCATACAGATATGGAAAAAGAAACGCGGCGTGAGCTACCTGCCGGAGGATCCCAACTACGACCTCTACAAGTATGCCTGCCAGGTGACCGCCCGCCGTTTCTTCCCCAACTTCCTGAACCTCGACGCAACCTTCAACCATCACGAGAAGTGGGACATCAACGACCCCGAGCGCTACAAATATGAGGTAGCGACCATGGGCTGCCGCACCCGCGTGTTTGAGAACCGCTATGGCGACAAGACCTCGATAGGGCGCGGAAACATCTCGTTCTCGACAATGAATATTGTGCGCCTGGCGATAGAGTGTATGGACATTGAGAAGAAGGAAGACCGCATCAACGCATTCTTTGCCAAACTCGACAACCTGCTTGAAGTGACGGCAGCCCAGCTCAACGAGCGCTACGACTTCCAGCGCACCGCCATGGCCAAGCAGTTCCCGCTCGTGATGTCGCGCCTGTGGAACGGTGCCGAAACTCTTGGTCCCAACGACACGATAGAGTCGGTCATCAACCAGGGAACCCTCGGCATTGGCTTCATAGGCCTGGCTGAGTGCCTGATAGCCCTGGTGGGCAAGCACCACGGTGAGAGCGAGGAGGCGCAGGAACTGGGTCTGAAGATTGTGTCCTACATGCGTGACCGCGCCAACCAGTTCAGCGAGAAATACCAGCACAACTACAGCATCCTTGCCACACCGGCAGAGGGTCTCTCCGGCAAGTTCACCAAGATTGACCGCAAGAAGTATGGCATCATTCCCGGCGTGACCGACAAGGAATACTATACCAACTCCAACCACGTGCCCGTATACTACCACTGCAGTCCGCGCCACAAGGCGGAGATTGAGGCCCCGTATCATGAGCTGACCAGAGGCGGACATATCTTCTATGTGGAGATTGACGGCGACGCGACCCACAACCCGCAGGCCATCATGGACATCGTGGACCTGATGGACCAGTACAATATCGGCTACGGTTCGGTCAACCACAACCGCAACCGCTGCATGGACTGCGGCTACGAAGACGCAACCGACGGTCTGGAGGTGTGCCCCAAGTGCGGAAGCACCCACATCGACACGCTGCAGCGCATCACCGGCTACCTCGTCGGCACTACCGACAGGTGGAACTCCGGCAAGCTGGCAGAACTCCGCGACCGTGTGGTACACAAGTAAGACAACCCAAAACAACTTCTGAATATGCGAGTGCTTGACATAGTAGAGGGAACGACCGTTGACGGTCCCGGACTGAGGACATCGATATATGTGGCGGGATGCCGTCACCAGTGTGAGGGCTGCCACAACCCGCAGTCGTGGGATTTCAATGCCGGACGAGAGATAAGCATCGATGAGCTGCTCGGCGTTGTGGAGAAAAACAACTTTAATGTCACCCTCTCTGGCGGCGACCCGCTCTATGTGGCGGACGAGGCTGCCGAACTGTGCCGGCGCATCAAGGAAGAACAGAACAAGAACATCTGGTGCTACACGGGCTTTGTATGGGAGAACATTGTGCATAAGCCCGAGTACAGACCGCTGCTTGAAACTGTCGATGTGCTTGTGGACGGTCCGTTCGTACTAGCCCGGCGCGATATCTCGCTCTGCTTCAGAGGCAGTGGCAACCAGCGAATAATAGATGTAAGGAAAAGCCTTGCGCAAGACGAGGTGGTTGTTTTGAAATACTAGACTTATAGTGCGGACGGTGCGTAAGGCATCGTCCGCAATTGTTTACCGGGCGGCTTGCCCATGAAAAATGTTGTTGAAGAATGAGAACAAGACTTTTGCTGGTTCTTTTGATTGCTGCAGGACTCAGTGCGCGGGGCGTGGTGAAGACCGACAGCGTGAAGAGCGAGATACTGGGAGAGTGGGTGAAGTACAACGTCTACTGTCCCGACGGGTTTGACTGTCACGGCGACAACCGCTATCCGGTGCTCTACCTGCTGCACGGGCTTAGTGACGTCTATAGTTCATGGAACGACAATGCGCAGTTGGGCGAAGTGGCAGACGAGCTGTTGGCGCAGGGCAAGATCAAGCCTATGATTATTGTTATGCCAAACGCTGGCGGCCCCGATACCCGCAACACGTGGAACGGCTATTTCAACATGCCGGGCTGGAACTACGAAGATTTCTTCTTCAGCGAGTTGATTCCGGCTGTGGAAGAGAAATACCATGCTGGAACAGCCAAGGAACTGAGAGCCGTGAGCGGACTGTCGATGGGTGGCGGCGGCAGTACGGTGTATTGCCTGAAGCATCCCGAGATGTTCTCGTCGTGCTACGCCATGAGCGCCTGGCTCGACTCCTCGCGGAGCTTGCAGGAGGCTGCCGACAACAAACTGCACTACGTGATTGACGCGGTGAGCGAGAACGCTGCTGTGAACATAGTTGAGAAAGCCGACGAGGGCCTGCTGGAGAAGCTGAAAGGAGTGGAGTGGTTCTTTGACGTGGGAGACAATGATTTCCTGCTCGACCAAACGGAGCGGCTCCACCTGCTGATGCGCTCAAAAGGCATCAGGGCCAGGCTGCGTGTCAGGGAAGGCCAGCACAACTGGCACTTCTGGAAAGCAGCTCTCTACGAGAGTCTGCCGTTTGCCTCGCGCAATTTCAAGTAGGAGCATAGGCGACATGACGCTTGCCGCAGCAGAGAATATTCTGAAAAATGGACAAAAGCGTTTTTGTTTTATATAAATCCACTGCAAAGTTTGTTCGGTATGCGGAATATTATATTAAATTTGCCACCGCAGGCCATTAGAGAAAGAGCATAAAAGCGCAAGTCTGTTTTTTGTGAGTGTGAGAATCGAATGAATTAAAGACCCTGTAAAGCGATATTACAGATGACCAACAATGTATACAACAAGCACTACGACGTGATAGTAATAGGCGGCGGAGCTACCGGTGCGGGCACGGCGCGCGACTGTGCGATGCGCGGTCTGAGCACGTTGCTTGTAGAACGTCACGACTTTACCGACGGCGCCACGGGGCGCAACCACGGACTGCTCCACAGCGGGGCGCGCTATGCCGTCACAGACGCTGAGTCGGCGAGAGAGTGTATAGAGGAGAACATGACGCTGCGCAAAATAGCGCGCCACTGCGTCGAGGAGCACGACGGGCTGTTCATTACCTTGCCCGACGACGACTTGGCCTACCAAGCCAAGTTTGTGGAGGCATGCCGCAATGCCGGCATCCGCGCAAACATCATAGACCCCGAAGAGGCCAAGCGCATGGAGCCTGCCGCCAATCCGACTCTGATTGGTGCAGTGAGGGTGCCTGACGGCTCGATAGACCCCTTCCGACTGACCATTGCCAATGTGATTGACGCCCGCCGCCATGGGGCAGACATACTGACCTACCACGAAGTGATGGGTCTGGTTGCCGCCAACGGCAAGGTGCTGGGCGTGCGTCTCCGCAACAACCTCACGGGTGAAAAAGTGGAGGTGCGAGCTGACGTCACTGTCAATGCAGCTGGCATCTGGGGTTCGCTGGTCGCCAGAATGGCTGGAGTCACGGTCAATATGTTTCCGGCAAAGGGTTCGCTGCTCATCTTTGGCCACAGAGTGAACAATATGGTCATCAACCGCTGCCGCAAACCTGCCAACGCCGACATCCTTGTGCCGGGCGACACGGTGTGCGTCATTGGTACCACCTCCGACCGTGTGCCTATAGAGAAATGCGACGATATGAGAGTCACTCCCGAAGAGGTAGACGTGCTGCTGAGAGAGGGAGCGCAATTGGCTCCGGCTCTTGCCTCGACACGCATACTGCGCGCTTATGCCGGTGTGCGTCCGCTGGTGGCATCCGACGATGACCCCTCGGGCAGAAGCATCAGCCGCGGCATCGTTTGTCTTGACCATGAGGAGCGCGACGGCCTTGAGGGCTTTGTCACCATCACGGGCGGCAAACTGATGACATACCGCCTGATGGCGGAGAAAGCGACCGACACGGTCTGCAAGAAACTCAACATAGACAAGAAATGCGAGACGGCCACCACACCGCTTCCTGGCTCAGAAAAGCCAACGGCGAAAGCGGACAACCGCGACAAACACGCTTATGCCTTCAACGTCAAAGCGGGCCGCTACGGCACTATGGCAGCGGACATTGACTCCAATAATGAAATAGACGACAGCCTTGTGTGCGAATGCGAAGAGGTCACGGTGGCAGAGGTGAAGCACGTGATTGAAGAACAGCACGTAGAAACGCTCACGCAACTAAGGCGCCGCACACGCTTGGGCATGGGCACGTGCCAAGGCGAACTGTGTGCCCTCAGGGCGGCAGGACTCATGTGCGGAACTTGCCATAAGAGTGCAGCGGAGGCTGGAGCCGACGTGGCAGATTTCATGAACGAGCGCTGGAAGGGCATGTATCCTGTAGGGTGGGGCGCCACCCTCGCCGAAGCCCAGTTTGCTGCCAATGTTTACCAGGGACTGTGCGGACTTGATAAGTTTGCGGTTAAAAAATGAAGTTAAGGCTATGAAATTTGATACTATAATAATAGGTGGAGGTTTGAGCGGCCTCGTCTCGGGCATATCGCTTGCCAATGCGGGCAAAAAGGTCGCGATAGTGTCAGCGGGGCAGAGCACCCTGTCGTTTCACTCAGGTTCGTTTGACCTGCTTGGCTACGCAGCAGACGGAAGCGAGGTCAAACACCCCCTTGACGAAATAAAAAAACTCGGCCCCAACCACCCGTATTCTAAAGTGGAGGACATAGAGCACCTTGCCGCTGAAGCAGAACAACTGCTCCGCAATGCAGGCATAGCGGTCAAAGGCAACGCTGCGGAAAACCATTGGCGGCTCACCCCTATGGGTGTGTTGAAGCCGACGTGGCTCACCATCGACGACTATTTCAGCGTAGGCGCAGACGGCAGCTTGCAGTACAAAACCATACTGCTTGTCAATATTGCCGGTTTCCTTGATTTCCCAGTGGACTTCATCTCTGCTGGACTGACGTCTCTCGGAGCGACAGTGACGGTAAAGACGCTGCAGATTCCCGCACTCAAGGAGCGCAGGATGAGTCCCTCTGAGATGCGCTCTGCAAATATTGCCAAGATACTCGCCTCGCCAGAGACGATAGACCTTGTGGCTCAAAAAATCAGCACTTCGGTAGGCGATGCCGACGCAGTGCTCCTGCCCGCGATATTTGACCTTAACGCCAGCGGCATCATAGACGCCCTCCGCACGAAGACAGACAAACCGCTGTTTGCCGTAGCCACCTTGCCGCCATCGGTGCCTGGAGTGCGCGTGCAGAATCTGCTCATCAGAGAGTTCCGGCGATTGGACGGCGTGTTTATGCAGGGCGACACCGTCACCGGCGGCAAAATCGCTGGCGGCCGTCTGACAGAAGTTTCTACTTCCAATCTGCCGGGCGAAAGCCTGGAGGCGCGCGATTTTGTCCTTGCCACAGGCTCCTTCCAGAGTCACGGCATCGTGGCTAACTACGAGAGAGTCTACGAACCGATTTTCGGACTCGACGTCGAGGCTGGAGCGGAGCGTCCCGACTGGACGTGCCACAATTTCTTCGACGCACAGCCCTACATGGAGTTTGGCGTGAAGACCGACTCACAACTGCGTGCGCAGAAAGACGGCGCCGCCATAGAAAACCTCTACGCTGTGGGCTCTGTTGTTGGAGGCCACAATAGCATCAAGAACGCCGACGCTACGGGAGTGTCCATGATTACGGCTCTTGCCGTTTCCAAAACGATTACAAAGCAAAACTGATTCTATATTATGGCAGACAACATGCAGATATCAAGTCTCAGTGCCAACGATTTCGAGCAATGCCTCAAGTGCTCCATTTGCACGGTGTATTGTCCTGTTTCAGCTGTCACTACAGCCTATCCGGGACCGAAACACGCTGGTCCCGACGGAGAACGCTACCGCCTGAAAGACCCCAAGTTCTTTGACGAAAAAGCTTTGAAAATGTGCCTTAACTGCAAGCGCTGCGAGGTGGCGTGCCCGCAGGGCGTGAAGGTGGGCGACATCATTCAGAGCGCACGCATAAAATACTCCCGCCACATGCCCAGCCTGCGAGACTTCACGCTGGCAAGCACCGACCTTGTGGGCAGCGTGGCTACGAAGATGGCTCCCGTAGTGAACTATACGCTTGGGCTTGGCATCACAAAGAGCGTCATGCACTCTACCATAGGAGTGGACAAGCACCGCACCTTCCCCAAATACGCTTCGCAGACCTTCGAGGCTTGGTACAAGAAGGAAGCCAAAGCCGCTCAGGCTCAATACCCTGAGCAGGTGAGCTATTTCCACGGCTGCTACGTGAACTACAACTTCCCGCAGCTGGGCAAGGACCTCGTCAAGGTGATGAACGCCATAGGCTACGGTGTGTATCTGCTTGACAAGGAGAAGTGCTGCGGCGTGGCGTTTATTGCCAACGGAATGTCGGCCAAGGCAGTCAAGAACGGCAAGGTCAACATCAACGCCATGAAGAACTCGCTGGCGCGGGGCAGGCAGATCGTTACCACCAGCAGCACCTGTACGTTCACTATGCGCGACGAGTACGAACACTTGCTCCACATCGACAACAATGCCGCCAAGAGCAGTTTGTGGCTGGCAACCCGCTTCATCTTCAGACTGGTAGAGTCTGGCGAGGTGAAGCTTGCCTTCCGTTCTGATTACAAGAAACGCGTTGCCTACCACACGGCTTGCCACATGGAGAAACTCGGATGGGCGGTCTACAGCACTGGACTGCTGAAGATGATACCCGGACTTGACCTCGTGGTGCTTGACTCGCAGTGCTGCGGCATAGGCGGCACCTACGGTTTCAAGAAAGAAAACTACGACGTTTCGCAGACCATCGGTTTCAGTCTGTTCAGGCAGATTAAGGAAGCCGACGCAGACTGCGTGGCCACAGACTGCGAGACGTGCAAATGGCAGATAGAGATGTCGACGGGAGTCTCAGTGGAGAATCCTATCTCCATCATTGCCGAGGCCTTGGATGTAGAGGCCACCAAAGCGCTGAACATTAACAACAAATAAGACTGAACATTATGGGAAAATTTCTAGCTCCTCCGGCATTCAAACCTGAAGTGAAGGGACCGGAGGCCGACTCACGCTACAAGGCATTGCGCTGGCAGGTGTTTGTCGGAGTGTTTCTCGGTTACGCGGCATTCTATATTGTCCGCAAGAATTTCAGCATGGCAATTCCCATGCTCGAACCGTTTGGCATCGACAAGAGCGAGCTGGGCCTCGTGCTTGGAATGAATGCAGTGGCCTACGCCTTGTCAAAGTTTTTGATGGGGTCGGTGTCCGACCGCTCCGACGCCCGCAAGTTCTTGCCGCTGGGACTGATTCTTGCCTCAGTGGCGATGGCGTTTATGGTGGTGCCTATTACCGGGCTTGACCTCTTGAACCATCCCGAGCGCAAGACGCTGGCCATAGCGCTGATGGGTGTGCTCAACTTTCTGGTAGGGTGGTTCAACGGAATGGGCTGGCCTCCGTGCGGCCGTGTGATGACCCACTGGTTCAGCCAGAAGGAGCGCGGCACCTGGATGTCGGTGTGGAACTGTGCCCACAACGTGGGAGGCGGTCTTGTGGGCCCGATGGCCACATACGGCGCCACATGGTTCGGCGCAATGCTCTACGGCAGCAACGAACAGCTGTATTTCCTTGCCGGCACCTATCTCTTCCCAGCTGCAACCGCCATCCTGGTGGCGATAATCGCCTACTGCCTGATACGCGACACTCCACAGTCATGCGGACTCCCGTCGGTAGAGGAATGGCGCAACGACTATCCCGAAAACTACAGCCTGAAGGATGAAGAGGTCCTTCCCGTCAAGGACATCTTCTTCAAATATGTGTTCAACAACAAATTCCTCTGGTTCATTGCCATTTCCAACGCCTTCGTGTATATGGTGCGCTATGGCTGCCTCGACTGGGCGCCTGCCATGCTCAAGGACAAGGGCATTGACCTCAAGGAGGCGGGCTGGGCATACTTCGCCTACGAATATGCCGCCATTCCCGGTACCATTATCTGCGGTATTGTGAGCGACAAGCTGTTCCACGGCAAGCGCTCTATGCCTACCGTCATCTTCATGTTGCTGGTGGCTGTGTTTATCGGCTTGTATTGGTACGCTTTCAATATGGAGACACCCAATATCACCCTCATCGTTTCCTGCATGATAGGAATCGGGTTCTTCATCTACGGCCCGGTGATGCTGATAGGAGTGCAGGCTCTTGACCTCGCCCCCAAGAATGCGGCTGGCACCGCTGCCGGCTTTACCGGTTTCTTCGGTTATTTCTTTGGCACCGCCATCCTCGCCAACTACGTGGTGGGACTCGTGGCAGAGAAGGTCAGCTGGGACGCCACGTTCGCCATGCTGCTGGCTGCGTGCGCCTTGTCGATAGCCTTCATGCTCATGACTGTGGGCAAGAAGAAAAATAATGTAGCATAATACAATCAGACTCAATCTCTTAAAAGCAATAGTTATGAAAAATGTTTATGACTCTCTTGGAGAGAACAAGAAGAAATTTCTGAAGTGGCAGATAGGTACCATTGCGGTAACCATGATTGGCTATGCGCTGTTCTACTTTGTGCGCAAGAACTTCTCCTTGGCCATGCCGGGCCTCACTGCGGAATACGGCATTTCCAACAAGAGCTTTGGGTGGATTATCTTCGCCGGCTCTTTGGTCTACGGCTTCTCCCGTTTCATCAACGGCTATGTGGTAGACCGCATCAGGGGCCGCATAGTGATGGCGGTCGGCTTGCTGCTGTGCGCTGCGGCCAACTTCGCCTTCGGTTTTGGCGCTGACCTCAGTTCTTGGCTCACAGGACAGGAAAACGGGCCAAAGATGGTGGAGACCCTCACGCTGGTAATGGGCGTGACCATTATCCTCAATCAGTACTTCCAGGGCATGGGCTATCCTCCGTGCGCCCGAATACTCCCTCACTGGATTCATCCTTCAGAACTTGCTACCAAGATGTCGATATGGAACTGCTCTCACTCGGTGGGCGCGTCCCTGGCTGTTGTCTTGTGCGGCTATCTGATGGGCACGCTCGGCACTGACCTTAGCAACAATGCTGACGTAGTAGCTAGAATTACTGCAAATCTGGGTGACGCAGCTACCACTAAGCAGGTTCTCGAATATGCCGCACATATCGGAGCATGGAAATGGTGCTTCTATATACCGGCAATGATGGCAGTGGCAGGCGCCGTGTATATCTTCCTTGCCCTGCGCGACGAACCTAAGGACGTGGGTCTTCCTGACCTCCCCGACACAGGTCTGGGCAATCTGAACACTACCCGCGACAAGAGCGCCAAGAAGAAATTTGAAATGGCAATGGTCTGGAAGAACCGTTGGGTCTGGACTTTCTGCGTGGCAAACCTGTTTGTCTATGTGGTGCGTATGGGTATCCTGGACTGGGGACCAAAGTTCCTTACCGAAAGCCGCGGACTGAACATCAAGGACGCAGCGTGGACTGTGGCGGCATTTGAGATTGCCGGCATCGTCGGCACCCTCTGCGCCGGATGGCTGACTGACAAACTCTTCAAAGGCAAGGGTCACCGCATGTGCGTGGTGTGCATGGCAGGCGCTGGTCTGTTTATGCTGCTCTTCCGCTTCCTTCCCGAAACTGCAGGACTGGGCGTTACGGCAGCGGTGCTCGTGGGAGCCGGATTCTTTATCTACGGTCCTCAGGCGCTGATAGGCATCGAATTGGGCAACCAGGCAACCAAGGAAGCTTCGGCGCGCGCCAACGGTATCGCCGGCATCTTGGGCTATCTCGGTTCTGGACTGTCAGGTCTGCTGGTGGGCTACATCGCCGACTCCCAGTTTGGCTGGACGGGCGTGTTCTCCACTATAATTGTGGTAGCGTTCATCGGCATGTTTGTCCTTATTTCAATGTGGCAGGCACCACGCGACGGTTATGAACGCGCGTCCAAGATACAATATAATGACGAGAAATAAACACTTTTTATGCTTTATTTCGATTTAACCACAATTTAACCGGGAAAAAGCATACGCGTTAAGAAGAAATGTTTAATTTTGCCATGTCTTCCAAAGGGATGAAGCCCCAAAGGAGGGCATGGCAAACTTATAGTAAAACAAGTGTGTTATGGCTGAATTCAATAAGTATATGTCGCCGATGAGCGACAAGGAGCTTATGAAAGCCTGTGCCAAGATCAAGCATGTGGCACTGGACATGGACGGCACTATTTACATGGGTTCCACTCTCTTCCCCTTTACCAAACCTTTCTTGAAATCGTTGACGGACAACGGAATCGGCTATTCGTTTCTGACCAACAACCCCACCAAGAGCCAGGCTGACTACCTGAAGCGCCTGGAGTCGCTTGGCATTCACGCCACCGCCGACGAGATGTATACCTCTGCTATCTCTACTATAGAGTATATAAAGGCGCACCATCCGGAGGCACGGCGCCTGTTCCTGCTCGGCACACCGAGCATGATCAAGGAGTTTGAGGCAGCGGGTTTTGAGTCCGTAGCCGACAGCGCCGACGAGCGTCCCGACGTCCTCGTCGTGGCGTTCGACTCCACACTGACATATTCGCGTCTTTGCCGCGCCACATGGTGGGCGTCGCAGGGCGTGCCCTATATCGCCACTAATCCCGACTGGGTTTGCCCTACAGACCAGAAGACCGTACTCGTGGACTGCGGGTCGCTCCAGAAGTGCATCGAGGCAGCATGCGGTCGCAAGGCCGACATAGTGATTGGCAAGCCCAATCCTGGCATGCTCGACGGCATAAGGGAGAAATTCGGCTTGCAGCCCGACGAGATAGCCATGTGCGGCGACCGCATCTACACCGATGTGAGAACCGCGCAGAATGCGGGTGGGGTAGGAGTCTTGGTGCTTTCTGGCGAAACAACGCTCGAAACGGCCATGCAGTCTACGCCTCAGCCAGACATCACGGCGCTCAACATTGAGGAATTCGGCAAATTGCTGCTGAAATCACGGCAAATTAAGGAATTTTAACGCTAACAACCCTAAAAAACCCGAAATTAGCACCAAAATTATTTGCAGACTATGAAAAAGTGTTATCTTTGTTGCGAAAAGATTAGAGCAAGTCACTTCGGAACGCACGAAGGAACACTGACAAACATAGAGATTTTTTTTTATCACAGAGAATAGAATTTAACGATAATTACAAAGACGTAAAACAACTCAAACAGATTGTATTAATTTATTAATCACCAAAAACTTTAAAGTATGAAACGTTTATTTGTACTCCCGGTGGTAGCTTTGGCAATGAGTCCAGTTTTTGCTGCCAATGAAAATGAAGTTGCTCCTGAGACTTCTAACATTGAGGTCGCTACAGCATCGGCTCAGCCCGCTCCTTGCGTGGGTCTTCCTAAGATCTCTGGTTACCTCCAGACTGGCTGGAACTACAACAACGCCGCTGGTAGGAACACATCCACTTCTTCTTTCCAGGCTAAGCGCCTCCGTTTGATCATGGACGGCAACTGCGGCGAGAAGATCGACTTCCGTTTGCAGATTGAAGCCTTCAACGGCATTTCTGGTTCTACCAATGGCAACGGCCAGAAGAACATCCAGGTAATGGACGCTTTCGCAACATGGAAGATTATGCCTGAGTTCAAGATCCGCGCCGGTCAGTTCTACACTCCGCTTGGCTACGAGAACTACGACATCTCTCCTGCTACTCTGGAAACTGTAGACTTCTCCAACATCGTTTACCGCATGGCTTGCCGCAACCCGTATTCCTACAACCTCGTAGACTACGGCCGTGACCTCGGTATCATGTTCATGGGTGATGTTACTCCGTACTTCCACTATGATGTAGCCCTGACCAACGGTTCTATTCCTTGCAAGGACGACAACAACAAGTCTAAGGACGTCTATGTAAGCGGTACCTTCAAGCCCTTCAAGTTCTTCAACGTAAAGGCTACCTACAGCTTCGGTTCTATGACCGGCAGCCTCAACAATCCTGCCGCTACTGGCAACCACGAGCTCAACCGCTTCGTTGCTGGCGCATGGTACAACAATCCTGAAGGCTTCGACGTTCGCGCTGAATATGGCATGATGAACGGTTACAACGTTAAGGAGCAGGGTGCCTACGGCCTCATCGGCTATCACTATGGCAAGTTCCTCCCCGTTCTGCGTTGGGATTGGTATCAGGATCGCGTTAACCACAGCAGCGCTAACAACTACAACCGTATCCTCGTGGGCTGCACCTATCAGCTGACCAAGAACACCAAGGTTCAGGTTAACTACGGCCACACCATGTACGGCGACCACAACCCTGGTGGCACAACTGCAGAGCAGGTTCAGATCATGGGTCTCTTCAAGTTCTAATTTGAGAAAGGTTTAGATTAAACTCTAGTTTTATCCGACCCGTCGAGTGTGAGCCCGTTCTTTTTTGAGTTGGGGCGGGTTCACACTCTCTTTATACCGCAAATCTGAGTCCCAGAGGCTCAATTCGCAACAACCATTTCCTTTTTAACCACAGAAAAGATATTTCCTTTTTAATTTAACTAATCAATAAATTTTTCAGTTATGAAGAAATTATTTGTAATGGTCGCAGTTGCTGTTGTTGCAACAGCTGCTTACGCTCAGCACCTCGGCACTGAGTATCGCCTGAAGAAGGTAGTTGAAGTTCCCGGTCGTCAGGGTATTGCCGCCGACAAGGACTACTTCTATGTGTCAGACACCCGTGGTCTCTACAAGTACGACAAGAACTGGAATCTCGTTCAGAAGAGAGTTCAGACCAAGGACAAGGATGGCAAGTTCATCGATCCTTTGTTCAACAACCCCGATCCCGCAAAGGGCGGTGCCAACCACTTTGGTGACATCGACGTTTACGATGGCAAAATCTACACCGGCAACGAGTATTTCAACCTCGGTCGCGGCCAGAACATCTCTGTAGACATCTACGACGCCAACACTCTGCAGTATGTAGAGAGCATACCTTGGAGGCCCGAATCCGGCCAGGTAGAGGTTTCTGGTGTTGCAGTTGACCGCGAGCGCGGACTCGTATGGCTCTCCGACTGGGTTGACAGCCGCTACGTTTACGCTTACAGCCTCGAGACAAAACAGTACTACACCAAGGTGCAGTGCCGTCCCGAACCTTACTGGTGCCAGGGCATCTTCATCGTTGACGGAACTATGCTTCTCTCTGCCGATGATGGTGAATCTACCTATCACATTGCCGACAATGTCTACAAGATGGACATTACCGGTGCTCCTTTCACTGGCCTCGTACAGGGCACAGAACCCGTTAAGGACACTCCGTGGTCTGTTAAGACCGACAAGAACGGCAAGGTCGTAACTCGCACTGGCGAAATCGCTGGCGGTGCAATGGGCGGCAAGGTTGAGCTCCTCCGTGAGATGACCGACTTCCGTCGCGCTGGCGAAATCGAAGGTCTTTGCATCGACCCGTCCACCGACGACCTCCTCGTGCTCAACAACCGTGGTACTCAGATCATCCTCGGTATGAGCCAGGGCCCGTTCAAGGGTGAAGGCTACACCAAGGAAATCCACGAAGTTTACATCTACGAGAAAATCAAGTAAGTTGACGACTTCGCAGTCAATCCCGCGACAGGCGTAACAGCCTGCCACGGCTTCTGCTCCCACAAGATCTCCACCAGGTTTTGTGGGAGTTTTTTTGTTGCCGGATTTTGCGCGCTATATTATAAACCATTGCTGTCCGCCGAAATATTCTAACATTCGAGCCCTCGAACCTCTAATTCCCCAAAAGTCCTTTTCGTGAAAATCCGCGTAATTCGCGCGCGCCTCATTTCCAGTGCATTACATCTGGCGCGCACTAAAGAATTTTTTGGAAGTACTTGAGCGATTGAAAACAAGGACTTAAAAAATTTTTAAAGCCACTTGACGAAAAAATCTCGCCGCGAAACGCGGCGCACCTGCAAAAACTTGTGTTAGCTTTAACTAAGAATTTACTTTAAAATCAACAATCTGTGTTACCTTTGTGTTCTAAAAGGTAACCTGTTATGAAAGA
>CAVGQS010000021.1:0-21283 GCA_963631415.1 Lactococcus garvieae
TTCGTTAAGTCCGCACGAATTTTTTTTAAGTCCGCACAAAATTTTTTAAAGTCCTTGTTTATAAAAACGAAGTGCATACGAACGGGGGGGGGGGTGGAGTTGCGAAGAGTCAATTCATGTCGTTTTGGTTTTTAGCGGAATCAATGGTTTGGAATGAAGTGATGAGGAGTTGGTTGTTTGGCGGTTTAGCAATATCTTTGCAGTTGATATACATTTGTGGACAAAAGAATGTGCGTAAGAAATCTCAATCAGTAAGAAGATGAAACATTATCGTGTGGTTGCGGCTGTGGTCTGCCGGCAGGGGCTGTATCTGTGCATGCAGAAAGGAAAGACAAGGTTTGAGTATACCAGCTACAAGTGGGAGTTTCCGGGCGGGAAGATTGAGCCGGGAGAGACTCCCCGCGAAGCTCTGGCTCGCGAACTGATGGAAGAGATGGAGCTGCCGGTGGAGGTGGGCGATGAGATAACGACCGTCACTCATGCATATCCGGACTTTTCGATAGAGATGACAGCCTTTTTGTGCACTCCCCTCACAGAGTCTTTCGCATTGAAGGAACACATTGATTTTGAATGGAAAAACAAGGATGAACTTGCCAACCTGGATTGGGCGGCGGCAGACGTGGATATTGTAAAGAAAATTGCAGCGCAGCAAGCAATTAGGAAGAACGCAATCAGATAGTAAGCAATCGGGCAAAAACAATCAAGAGGATTGTTGGGCAAAAAAAAGTCTGACACGCCAAACCTGCAGATTGGTCAGTTGGTTTGGCGTGTCAGACTGTTATGCTATTGTTGGTGTCCGCTAAAAATAGCAAAGTTGGTAATATAACGTAATGTTTTGTTGTTGTCCGTGTATGGTTCGGCAATACTAGGCTATGGCAATCGTTTGGGGAGGGCATTTGGGGAGGGCGAGATCCTGCTGAGCGGCAATGACGCGGCAGTTATTTCAGCATTTTGCAGATTTCGCTGCCGGCGCTCAGCAGGGCTCCGATGCCGTAGACGGCGGTGTTGTCGCGCGTCACTTTTTGGGGGTCGGCCCCGACGGGCTGCACCCAACCCAGTTTGCCGTCGGTGTCGACGGCTCGGCAGAGTGCGTCCCAGCCTTTTTCGACAACGGGCATCACTTTTGACTTGGAGAGGAGTCCGGCATTGACGCCATAGGCGAGGCCGTAGGTGATGAAGCCAGTGGAACTGGTTTCGGGCGAGGGATAGCTGGCGGGATCGAGCAGCGAGGCGTGCCAGTAGCCGTCGGGCTGCTGTAGGGCAGCAAGGCTGTTGGCCAGTTTGACGAAGATGTCGCGAAAGTATTTGTAGCCTTCGGGATCGCTCTTGCGCGGATAGACCTTAAGCATGTTGGCAAGTCCGGCGATGACCCACCCGTTGCCCCTGCCCCAGTAGACGGGTTTGCCGTTTTTCTCCTGCATGCCTATGTAGCGGCTGTCGCGGTAGTAGAGGTGGTCTGTGAAATCAAAGAGTATGCGTGTGAGGGCTTTGTATTCGCTCTTCATGAAGTCGAGGTAGCGCTTGTCGCCAGTGCGGTTGTAGACCTGAAGATATACGGGCGGCGCCATGAAGAGGGCGTCGCACCAGCACCAGCGCTTGGTGGTGCCGGGATTGGTGCGCCAGTCGTAGTTGAGTCCGTATTGCGTGGCGGGATTCTCCAGCACTTGTTTTGCGCGTTCGAGGGCGGAGGCAGCCATTTGGTCGTCCTTGTAGCGGGCAGCCATGCGGAGCCACGTCTGGGCTACGCAGATGTGGTCGGCGTGGTAGACATTGCTTCCCACATGCCACTTGTTGCGGTTGCCTACGCTCTTGAGCCAGTCGAAATACTTGGTTGTGCCAATGGTCTGTTGGCTGAGTTCTGCCCAGTCGTACATACCTATATATAGTGCGCCGCAGGTCCAGTCCAGGTCTGCCTCGCTGCGGTTGTCTTGGGTGGCAAGGCGCAGGGGCGTGTCGAAGTTCTGAATCTGCCAGTCAGCCACGCGCGCCATCACCTCCATCACCTGCTGACGCTGCAGGGTGGTCTTGGCCGACGCGGTGAAACAGAGGAGCATGAGGGGCAGCGCTGCCCACAGAGTTTTGGTTTTCATCTTCCTATTGTATATATGTATGAATTGCTAAGTGAGGGCTTCGCGGAACTGCTTGCCGCCCTGCCCTTTCTCTTCTATTTTGAGCCGCACCACGTAGGGTTCGCCGGGCGTGGGCGAGGGGCAGGTGATGCTGTACTCGTTGGTGGTGGACTGCACAGCCTTGAGCGGTGTTCCGTCTAGCATTTCAGCGCCTGTCACCTTGGTTCCCTTGGGGGTTGAGACAATGAGGTGGCCGCTGTAGGGCTGGTTGAGCACCACCATATATACGGTATTGTCCTTGCGGGTATAGAAGCCCCACTCCATCTTGGGCAGTCCGGCATAGCCGCAGCCGTAGACCGCCTCTCCGTTGCGGCGCATCCAACTGCCTATCCACCGCGCCATGTTCTTCTCCTCAGCGCGGAAGTCGCCATCGCCCTGCGGACCGAAGTTGACCACTTGGTTGCCGCCCATGGCCACTGCGCCTATGATGCGCTCGAGCACCTCGACCGGGTTCTTGACGTAGGAGAGGCTCCAGTCCTTGTGGTAGCCCCACTGGTTCTCGGGCAGGGTCATGCAGGCCTCCCAGTCGCGGGTGGTCACCACCAGGTCTTTGCGCGGATCGGGCAGGCGCCGCTCATAGCCCGACTCGTAGTCGCCCATCAGATGGCCGTTGGAGTCGAAGTGGCGCTTGCCGTATTCGTCGGCGCGCAGCCGGCTGTTGACGGTGACGCCGGGCACCCACTCCTTGAGCAGCTGCTCCAGACGCGCCGTCCACGCCCCGTTGCTGCGGGCTATGCTGGCGTCCCAAGTGCCGTCGAACCAGAAGTCCTTGACTGACGGGTAGAGCGTGCACAGTTCCTTAAGCTGCGCCTCGGTGAACTTCTTGAACTTCTCGAAGTGCAGGCTGTCGCCGGCGCTATTGATGGCGGAGCGATAGTCGGAGTTGCTCCAATCCATGATGGAGAAATAGAAATGCACGTCGATGCCCTCGTCGTTGAGCGCCTTGACGAGCGGTCCGAGGATGTCCTTCTTGTATGGCGTGTTCTTGACGCTGTATTTTGTCGTCTTGGTGGGCCAGAGGCAGAAGCCCTCGTGGTGCTTGGTGGTGATTTTGACATACCTCACGCCCATGTCCTTGAACATCTTTGCCCACACCACGGGGTCATATTTGGTGGGATTCCACTCCTTCATCAGCGCCATCCACTCGTCGCTGCTCACGCCCGCCCACGCCTTGAGCCACTCGGCAGCGCCGGGATAGGTCTTGCCCTTCCAGATGCCGCCAGGGATGGCGTAGAGCCCCCAGTGGACGAAGGCCCCGAGGCGGTTGTCGCGAAACTTCTGCATGTCAGGGTCTTGGCGGCGCTCCAGACGGGTGGCGCCATACTTGAGGGGAATCTCTTTCGTTGTGTTGCTCTGAGCCAGCACTGGGTTTGCTAAACTTGCGGCAAGGAGCAGTGCTGCGGTGCAAAGGGTTCTGCTTGTAATATATTTCATGTTTTGCTTGTAGGGAAAATTTCGTATTTGCGAAGTGTGCCCAACAGTTCCAATATGCAGTTGGGGTAGCTTGGTACAAAGATAAGGACTTTACACAGTTTTGCGGCAAAACCACACCTCAAATTCTGCTTTTGGGACTGGTTGAGACAGGCAATGGAAGGCAATTTGGGGCTGCGCTGCCGCTGACATATAGGCACAAAAAAAGAGGAAGACCTCTCTTCCTCTCTTTTGTCGGGGTACCAGGATTCGAACCTGGGACCCCCTGCTCCCAAAGCAGGTGCGCTAACCGGGCTGCGCTACACCCCGTTTTTATTTTCGCTGCAAAGGTAACGCTTTTTTCCAAAACGGCAAACGCCTTTTGCAGAAAAACAAGGGCGGCACTAGCGCCGGGAGCTCGCATTACAAGTCCTTTGGGGTGTAGATGCTGTTCCACCACGAGTCGTCGCCCTTGAGATAGCGGTCGAACCACGCGATGATAGTGTTGATCCACTTCTTGCGCTTGCTGAAGTTCATGATGCCGTGGTTTTCGCCCTCCACCACCACAAAGGCAGTCGGGGTGCCGAGCAGCTTGAGCGCCGTGTACATCTGTATGGACTCTCCTATGGGCACGTTGGTGTCGGCAGAGCCGTGGGTGAACAGCAGCGGGGTCTTTATCTTGTCGGCGTTGTAGAGCGGCGACCTGTCTACGAAGAGGTCCTTGCGGGTCCAGGGATAGGAGTCGGCTGCACAGACCTGGCTGTAGCTGTAGCCCCAGTAGCCCTCGCCCCAATAGCTGGTGTGGTCGGAGATGCCGGCGTGGCTTACGCCAGCGGCGAACATGTCGGTCTTGGTGAGCAGCAGCTGTGTCATGAAGCCGCCGTAGGAGGCGCTGACGCAGCCAATGCGACTGCCGTCTGCCCACGGGTTGGCGTCACGGAAGGCCTGCACCGTCTCGATGATGTCTTCGGCTATGCCCTCGCCCATGGTGTTGACGTGGCGCGAAGCCCACTGCTGGCCGAAGCCTGACGCTCCGCCCGGGTTGCAGATGAGCACCACATAGCCCATGGCGTTCCAGTAGTGGGCGGGATAGTGACCGCCGCCGCCAAAGCGACGTGTGGTGGGCGAGCAGCCGCCGTAGTAGTGCACTATGACCGGATACTTCTTGGCAGGGTCGAAGCCGGCTGGCAGATAGTAGTGGCCAGTGAGCTTGTAGCCGCGCTGGCTCTTGATGCTGAACGGCAGGCAGGTGCCTATGTTCAGGCTCGCCATGCGGTCAGCGTTGGCGTCGTCGAAGAGCGTTGAGCGGAGTTTCTTGGCGTCAACCACATAGAGGCGGTCGGGCACGCAGGCGCTGTTGGCGCTGCAGAGAGCCATGCTGCCGTCGGCAGAGACCGATACGTCCAGCACGTTGTCGGCAGGCACCGGCACCAAACTTATGAGTCCCGTCTTGGCGTCGAGGCGATAGAGACACACCGAGTCGGCCTTGTTGGCTGTGAAGAAGACGCAGCCGCCCTCGCGCGGCACGGCGATGTCTGCCACCGACGGGTCGAAGTCGCGCGTCACCGGAGTGACCTCGCGAGTGGCGAGGTCGAAGAGGAACATCTGGTAGTCATACATATTGGGCGTGACGCTGTCGGGCAAGACGCATCCTACCCTGCCGAAGGCTTCGGCACTGCCCACAACCGCGAGTTTTTGGGTTCCGGGCACATACGCCACCCGGCTGATGAAGCCCTCACGCGAGATGAGCGTGTCACACTCCATGGTCTGGAGATTGAGCCGACAATAAGTGGAGAGGCTTGTGGGGCGCTTGGTCAGCCGCTCTTCGGAGAAGGCGAAGACAAGGCTCTTGCCGTCGGGCGCTATGTCGCACAGATAGAGTGGTTTGTTGCCGTAGGTGAGCGTCTGGGTGACACCAGTGGCAAGGTCCATCTTCTGCAGCAGGCTGCGGTTGCGCCAGCCCGGCTGGCGGTCGTCGGGAGTGAGGATCTCGTAGACCTGGCTTTCGCGCTGCGGTCCCTCGACCATCTTGCTGAATACCAGAAAGTCCTCGGTGGGCGACATGACGAAATCGGTTTGTGGCAGCTGGTCGCATAGCACCACCTCGGACATGTCGGCGGGGTTGACGCTCAGCAGCGAGTTGATGCCGTCGGAGTGGCGCACCTTGAGCAGTCGGTCGGACTTGGGCATCCACCTCATGCCGCCCTCTGCAGACAGGATTCGCCTGGTGGCAACCTCGACTATCTTGCTGTCGCTCTGCCACTTGCCCTCGGAGTCATACGACGAGACGGAGAAGGCGGCATACTTGCCAGAGGGCGACAGCCGGACACCGTCGTAGCGATTCATGCAGAGCACGTCGGACAAGTCGAACGGCCGACCGGTGCTCTGTCCGTCCTTCAGCGGCAGAAGCGTCACCGTCTTGCCACCGGCTGCCTCAACCGAAATATGGGGAGGCACGGTGTCGGCGAGCATCTTGACCGTCACTTCATACTGTCCGCGCTGCAGGTCCTCGCTGCCGTTGTGCTCGCGCCCATCGATGTAGACCTTGCAGGAGCGCGGGCCGCTGACCCGCACCTTGGTCTGCGCAAAGCCGTCGAGGCGGAAGGGGAATGAAAGGACCACCAGTTGCTTGTCGCCGGCGGCAGCACACAGTTGGGCGCTGTCGGCAGTCAGGCTCACCACCCTGCCCTCCTTGGCCTTGGCGAGCGACACGGGCGTGGCGAGATAGTCAAAGGAGCCGAACTTCTTCTGCGAAGTGTCGGTGCTGTCAATAACCACTGGCGACTGCAGGACGAAAGGCCCCGACAGGCGCACCGTGTCGACATCGATGCCGTAAGCCTTGGCAGCGAGCAGACACGGCATGAGCGCTGCAAAGCGAAGAATACGCTTCAGGCCTATGCGGTGGCTGCGTGTCATTGTTTCTTGGCCAGCAAGTCGCGGATTTCAGTGAGGAGTTTTTCCTCATTTGTCGGTTCTGGATCGGGCGCCGGTGCGGGTTCCTCATCCTTCTTCTTAGTCAGTTTCATGAGGGCTCTGACCATGATGAAGACGCACATGGCAATGATGAGGAAGTCCACCACGTCCTGCAGGAGCTGGCCGTAGTTGAGCGTGACGGCAGCGGCACCGTCCTGCGCTTCCTTGATGGTCAGCTTCAGTTCGGTGAAGTCCACTCCGCCAGTGAGCACACCAATGGGCGGCATGATGACGTTGTTGACCAGCGAACTGACAATTTTGCCAAATGCACCACCGATTATCACACCGACAGCCATGTCAATGGCATTGCCCTTGATTGCAAACTCTTTAAAATCCTTAATAAAACTCATAATTGTTCTTTTTTGTTGTTTGTTACAATGCAAAAGTAGATTTTTTTTAGTAATTTTGCACCCGAATTGTAAAAGAATAGTGCAAGGAGACACGCACTATTTCCTTAACGCTCAAAAAACGGACAAAATATTCTCATTAATAATTCTTTTTTAAAACAAAAATTATGGCAACAAAAGTAGCAATTAACGGTTTCGGCCGCATCGGTCGTCTCGCTTTCCGCCAGATGTTTGAGGCAGACGGTTATGAGGTTGTAGCAATCAACGACCTTACTTCTCCTAAGATGCTCGCTCATCTTCTGAAGTATGACACAGCACAGGGCGGTTTCGCCGGCAAGTATGGCGAAGGCAAGCACACTGTAGAAGCTACAGACAACTCTATCATCGTTGACGGCAAGGAGATCACCATCTACGCTATGCCCAACGCAGCAGAACTCCCTTGGGGCAAGCTTGATGTAGACGTAGTGCTCGAGTGCACCGGTTTCTACACCTCTAAGGCTAAGGCTGAGGCTCACCTCCAGGCTGGTGCCAAGAAGGTTGTTATCTCTGCTCCTGCAGGCAACGACCTCCCCACCATCGTTTACAACGTGAACCACAAGACTCTGACAGCTGACGACAAGATCATCTCTGCCGCTTCTTGCACCACCAACTGCTTGGCTCCGATGGCTGCTGCCCTCAACGCATACGCTCCCATCCAGTCTGGTATCATGTCTACCATCCACGCCTACACTGGCGACCAGATGATCCTTGACGGTCCTCAGCGCAAGGGCGACCTCCGTCGTTCTCGTGCAGGTGCTCAGAACATCGTGCCTAACTCTACTGGCGCAGCTAAGGCTATCGGCCTCGTAATCCCTGAGCTCAACGGCAAACTCATCGGTTCTGCACAGCGCGTTCCGACTCCTACTGGTTCTACCACCATCCTTATCGCTGTTGTTAAGGGCAAGGACGTAACCGTAGAGGGCATCAACGCCGCTATGAAGGCTGCCGCTACCGAGTCTTACGGCTACAACGAGGATCCTATCGTTTCTTCTGACATCATCGGCATGAAGTTCGGTTCTCTCTTCGACGCTACCCAGACTATGGTATCTAAGGTTGACGACGACACCTATCAGGTACAGGTTGTTTCTTGGTATGACAACGAGAACTCCTACACATCTCAGATGGTTCGCACCATCAAGTACTTCTCTGAGATCTAATCATTTCGGATGAACTAATCCCTAACATATCAGGAGGCAAGCTCCCTGCGCAAGCGGGTGCTTGCCTCTTGTCGTTTTTACCCTAAAGAAGTTCCACAAAACGCCAAGCAAACACCTTATGATTACCATCATCGGTCCCACTGCCTGCGGCAAGACGGCTCTGGCCGTAGCACTGGCGAGCGCTCTCGACACTGAGATAATCAGCGGCGACAGCCGACAGGTGTATTGCGGCATGGACATAGGCACCGGCAAGGACCTGGGCGAATACATCGCCAACGGCAAGCCGGTAGCACACCACCTGATAGACATTGTGCCGGCAGGCAGCAAATATACAGTCTACAATTTCCAGCACGACTTCCTGGAGGTCTACAACGACATGACCAAGCGGGGCAAGACTCCCGTCTTCTGCGGCGGGTCGGGGCTCTACGTGGAGTCGGTGCTGAGGAGCTACCGCCTGTTTGAGGTGCCCGAAAATCCCTCGCTGAGAGACTCGCTTAAAGACAAGAGCCTGGCGGAGCTGACCGCTATACTCTCTTCATTCAAGACCCTACACAACACCACCGACGTCGACACGGCGCAGCGCGCCATTCGCGCCATAGAGATAGAGACTTTCTACCGCGACATTCCCGCTGAACAACGTTCGTTCCCCAAAATCGACTCGGTGAACTTCGGCATCGACATTCCGCGCGACCTGCGCCGCCAGCGCATTACTCAGCGGCTGCACGCCCGTCTTGAGGAGGGTATGGTAGACGAAGTGAAGGGACTGCTCGACAGCGGCATAGCCCCTGAGAACCTCATCTACTATGGACTGGAATACAAATACATCACGCTCTACCTCATAGGGCAAATGACCTACGACAAGATGGTGCACGACCTTGAAATAGCCATACATCAGTTTGCCAAGCGGCAGATGACATGGTTCAGAGGCATGGAGCGCAGGGGCGTCAAGATTAACTGGATTGACGGCACTCTGCCCACCGAAGACAAGGTTGACATCATAATGCACACAATCAAACAAATTGTTTAACACAAAACACCATGAAGAGACTAATTTTTGCCGCACTGTCGCTAGCAACGGTGCTCATTCCACAAACGGCACTCTCAGAAGTAGTAGCCAAGATCGGCACCACGGAATATACTACCATTGAAGCAGCGTTCAGCAAAGCTGCTGATGGAGAGACAATCACGCTGGTGAGCAACGCGAGCATCAGTGGTACGATATCCGTCAGCAAAAACATTACTCTTGATTTGCAGGAGTTTACCCTTAGCAACAACAGCTCGATAAGGAACTTAATATCCATAGCCTCTACAGGAACCTTGACAATAAAAGGAAGCGGAGCGATTGTCCATGAAGGTACAAATGCCAGCAACGTTGTATATGTTCAGGGAACACTTAATCTGGAGAGCGGGACCCTACGTACCAGTGTGGCACACACCGCAACTATTTGGGTTTACTACGGCAATCTCAATATGACAGGAGGCAGTGTAGAGAACACATACACAGGTACCAACGCCACTAGTTCAGATTATTTCGAACAAAAATGTGTTGCCATACATATTCAGTATACAACCCAAGCGTCCAACACCACTATAACCGGAGGAACAATCACTTCAAACAAGGCTGCAATTTACAATGCGTCTAAAAGCAGTAATGCGACTGTGAATATTGGAGATGGCGCTGAGATAAACGGACTTATATGTACCAACAATGGTCCAAAATACTTTACATCAATCCCAACGCGCTACATTATATTTAGTAAAGCATCAGGTGTTGGTCAGCAAGAAAACGTGGTATACAACTTTTCTGACACTCCCACCTGTCCTAAACTTACACTCTCTGAGAGCCAGCAATTCCTTACTCCCAAGACGTTTACCGCAACAACATCGTCCTACACTAGAGACATGGCTAACACCTGGGGCACGCTCTGCGTTCCGTTTGCCATCGACATAGAAAGCAGCAATGTGGAGTGCTACAGCATCACCGGCGTGAGCGGCACAGAGCTGACTTTGTCGCAGCATGCAGCGAACATTGATGCCGGCACACCTGTCGTGATAAAGAAGAAGGACGAGTCGGCAAGCCAGATAAGCATCATCGGAGTGGCGAGCAGCACCGTGTGCATGGCTGCCGCAGAGCCCACAACTTCGGACGCCAACATGTACGGCACGTTCACGGGCACGACAATTAAGAACACCGACGACAAAAACTACTACTTCATCGCCAACAACATGTTCTACCAGGCAGGCAAGGACACCACCGTCCCGCCCTACCGCTCGTATTTCACGCTGAGCAAATTCAATCCGAACTCGAACACGTGGACTCCGTCGCCCTCGTTCAACATTGTCATCTCGGGCAACGAAATCACCGGCATAGAGTCAGCCACTGACTTTGACGGCATTGTGGCGGTCTACAACATCAGCGGCCAGCGACAAGACGACGTCAAGCCGGGCATCAACATCGTGAAGTACAGCAACGGCGCGACCAGAAAAATCATCGTGAAATAATCCGTCGTTTTTCCGGATAAAGCCAAACAAGAACATTTTATCACGCATCGATATGAAGAAGAAACAATATATCACTCCCAGCGCTAGCGTTGTAACCATAACATCCGGCAGGGTTATCGCCACAAGCGACTCTCCCACGCTCAAATACTGCAACTCAAACGAAGATGAGGGACCGACCGTGGCCGAGTCCTCAATGTTTGCTGGAGGATTGACAGAAGTGGAGGAGCAAGAAGGCCCGTTCGACGCTCCGTTCTAAGCAGCTGGCAAGGCGCTCTGCCCAAACAGGGCGGCACGAAAAAGGGGGCAAACCAAGCAGATTTGGTTTGCCCCCTTTTTCGTGCCGCTACATTGCCTCGCGCTTTTGCCGTCCGCAAAGCGCGAGGAGTCAGCGATGCTTATTGCTCAGCGTTTTTCCTTACGAGATAGTCGCTGTAGATATTCAGCCTTACGAAGTAGGTATCGCCGTTGCCCCTGTAGAGGCCAAGCGAGAAGACGTTTTCGTGACCGTTGTCGGTGTAGGCGTAGAGCCGCAGGCAACTGCCGGACTTGCTCATAGACTGCACATCGGGATAGCGGCTCTTGATTTTCGACAATGCCATGTCGAAAGCTGAGTTAGCCTCCTTTTTTGACGTGTATTTGTTGTAGCCGAAGACATTGTAGAACTGTCCCTCTGAGGTGAACTTCAGGCCTATAGTGGCGAAGTCGACATCATAGATAATGCGGTTTTGCAGAAACACGCCGTCTTCAGTGACAATCGGATTGAGTTCTTGCTCCTGCAGGTTCTTCACCACGCCCTCGTAGGCATCGCCAAGCACGCAGTTCCAAAAGGAAGTCTCTATCTTCTGCGCCGTGGCATTGACGCACAGCGCAAGCAGCATTGAAAGGAATAACGCGGTTCTTTTCATGGTCTACAAAAATTTAGAAGCGGTAGCCCAAAGTCAGGGCAATCTGCGATTTGTTGAGTTTCACGTGGCGTGACGGACATACGTTATCGCAGTTGGGCACCGGATAAACCGAACCGTCGGAAGAAGCCGAGAAAGCATACAGCTTGCCGTTCTGGCACTGGTACAGCCAGCTTGCGTCGGCATAGAAGGAGCCAAATTTCACACCGATGCCAGCTGTGTAGCGCTTGACAGACGAGATGTTGAGATAGTCGGTAGAGCTTGCCGCATCGATTGAGGCGCTGTTGATGTACTGGTTGAGGAACGCATCCTTGTCGATGGAGGAGGTGACGTAGTTGTAGCCCGCGCGCACATAGAAGTTGCGCACCGGCGTCAGTTCCGCACCCACCTTAAGAGTGTGAGTGCCCTTCAGGAACTTGTCCGCCTGGCGGTTGAGCTCACGGTCCTTGGCGTCGTTCCAGCCGTCAAAGTCATCGCCATACGACACTGAGGAAGAGGAATAGTCAGCAAACTCATACTCTGCGCCTACTGCCAGCTTGCCGAAGAATGTGTTGCCTACCGAAACGCCGACCTTCCATGGGGTGCGCACCTTGTAGTCGTAGTCCATCCGAGCAATTTGGTCGCGAACTGAGATATTTTCGTCCAGATTCCAACGTGTGTCGTATGAGCTAAGCGTGGCCGTGTTGCGGTAAGTCAGTTCATAGTAGATAGGCGTTGTAAGCGTGAGGCCGATTTTGAAATTGCTGTTGCTGAAGGGGCGCACAATCATTCCGAACTTGGCGTCGTAACCCGTGCCCTTCAGGCTGCTGTTGTTGGTCAGCGTGTAGAACCCGTCGTTAGTATATTCGCCAGAAGTCTCTTTGTAGAGCAGGTCCTCGGTGTAAGCCATGGAACTTTTCTGAACCACGTTGTAGACCGACGCCGTGATGCCGAAATACCACCTGTCACTAACGTTGAACGACAGGTTGAAGTCGTACGCCTGGTTGCTGCCCCAGCGCGCCTTGTTGTAGTAATGCGATTTGGCGCTGTAGGGACTGTAGTTGCTTGAGGCGTCGCCAAGGAGATAGCTCCGGTATGCCATATCGGTCAGCGGCGTGCCCACGTTGGAGCCGCCCCAGAAATTGCACAAGTCCGCGAGCTGCCATGTCTGCGACGCGTAGCCCGCTCCGCTCAGGTCGTCGGCTGACGAAGCCACGAGTTGGTTGAAGTCGCGCTGCTTGTGGTAGTTGATGCCGAAGTTTATGAACTTCAGCTGCTTGTCCATGACAGGGAAGCAATATACAAAACCGAGTTGGTCGAACGACACATGCTTGTTGTGCTTGCCGTCAAATTCGTAGCCGCCCGGTTGCGAGGCCAGACTGGCGGTCACCGCCACGTCACTGCGCCTGTAGAGACCCGTAGCCGCCGGCGACGACGACATCGTTGACAAATCGCCGCCGAGGGCACCCATGGCGCCGCCCATGCCGACATAGCGCGATGTACCGTTGAGGTCGGCTGTGCTCAACTCCGCTATCTGGTAAATGTCTTGCGAAAAAACGCTTGAGGACACCAATACAAGTGCCGCTGCGACAAAACTCCTCTTCATAGTCAATTATTATTTGATTTCTGTGTTATAATTTGATTTCAGCCCTACCTTATATATATAGGGCTGAAATTTCTTTTTGCAATAATCTTGCGGTCTACGGCTTAGTGGCTCACGCTTATCTGCGTCCGCCACCGCCACCACGGCTGCCGCCGCCTCCGCCACGGCTAATGCCACCGCCACCGCGGCTCATTCCGCCACCGCCGCCAAAGGACGGACCCGACTGACGCGAACCAGAGCCAAACGACGGAGAAGAACCGCTGCGCGACGGCGACACCGAGCGCTGCGATTGCACAGACGAACTGCGGCCGTAGGCCCTATTGTTGTTGTCGGAACGATAGGTTATGCTGTTGTCTGAACGGAAGGTTCTGTTGTTGTCGGAGCGATTGGCAGAGCTATAGTTGGCACGGTTGTCGCCTCCCCTGCCCGGAGCGCGTACTATGCGCGAGCCGCCGTCGTTGCGACCGCCAAAGAATCCGCCGTTGTCGCGCCTGCCGCCAGCAAAGATGCCATTGCGACCGCCATTGCTGCGACCGAAGTCACGCGGAATGAAACCGCGTCGACCGCCATCGTGGAAGGCGAAACCGCCATGACCAAATTCGCTGTGCGCACCCATAGGCCGTCCCATATGGTGGGGATTGAACGCCGGCCTGCTCCACGCCCAGTAGGCGGGACGGCCCCAGCCCCAGTAGGAATAGCTCCACCACGGGTCGTGCCAGCCCCAGGTGAAATCCCAGCAGGTGCGGTAGCGCCAGCTGCTGTAGTACCACGGGTCGTAGGCGCACGACCACCAAGTGTAACTAGGAATGGACAATGCCCAGCTGTCGTAGTATGCGTCCCACACGTCGTCGTAGCAGATAGTCCAATAATATGGGCTGCTCACGATGACACCGGGGTGCGGGCTGTAGAAGCGCATCACCATTTTTGTACAGGGATAGGACACTCCGTCTTCGCTGTCGTCGAAAGTCGACTCAACCTCCTTGACGTTGCCGGACGTGTCGACCGCTGTCGTGCGGCGATTGTATTCGTCGACGTCGCGGCTCTCCTGGTAGCCCAGAGCCTTGGTTGTAGTGGCAGCATTTTCCACCACCGTGCCGTTGTCATACCATGTCGTATGGCTGTCAACCGGCTTAACTTCCCTCACGTCCTTTGAGGGTATAAAATATACATCATCTTGCGCTTTTGCGGCACCTAGCACCGCAAAGGCCATCATACAGAATAAAGAAACCCGTTTCATAGCGTTACTATTTAAGCGTGTACTTGAAGCCACGCACATTATACTACAATAGTTCTTAATACATGCGAAAATAGTTATTTCCACACAAAAACGCCAGAAACAAGCGGAATGATTGTTGAGTTTTTATATTTTTTTAACCCAAAGCGACGGGCTAAAATCATATATGCTCAACCAATGCCACGGCATAGGCAGAAATTCCCTCCTCCCTGCCGGTAAACCCGAGCCGTTCGGTAGTCGTGGCTTTCACCGACACGCAGTTGTCAGCCACGCCCATCAGCTCAGCCATGCAGTGGCGCATCTGCGGCACGTAGGGATTGACCTTGGGGCGCTCGCAGCACACAGTGGCATCGATATTGCCCACGCGGTAGCCCTCGTTGTGCAGGAGTTCCACCACCTTGGCAAGCAGAATCTTGCTGTCGATGCCCTTGTAGGCTGGGTTGGAGTCGGGAAAGTGGTAGCCAATGTCGCGCAAGCACGCAGCACCGAGCAAGGCGTCGCACACGGCGTGTATCAGCACGTCGGCGTCGCTGTGTCCAAGCAGGCCGAAGTCTGCCTCCAGCTTCACTCCGCCAAGCCACAACTCGCGGTCTGCCACTATCTTGTGGACATCATATCCGAAACCTACGCGCATGTTACCTTATCGAAAATTCAGAAAAGCATAATCCTTGCAGCCCAAAAATACTTGCTGTCCCAAAACTTCTGGAGGCTTACCCCATTGCGGCTTTGCGACGCACAAGAAACTGGCTGTTACCTGCGGCGTCCGCGGCTCAGAATGTCCTTTATGCCATCGAGGTCGAAGCCCAGCGTTACTCGCAGCGTCTGGTCAAGCGGGTTGCTTGCCGCTGTAGAGATTACGTAGCCAGCGTCCAGCGAGAACACGTTCATCTTGAAACCTGCGCCTACGGTGAAGTACTTGCGGTTACCCTTGGTCTCAGCCTCGTGGTGATAGCCGCCGCGTATAGAGAACTTGTCGTTGTAGGTATACTCCAGACCCAACGACCACTGTATTTCCTCAAGTTCCTCAGAGAAGCCGTTAGGCGCGTCGCCAAAGCTCTTGAAGATGCCCGAAATGGCAGACATATTGTAGTAGTTTTTCTCGCGATATTCTTGATACTCTGCCGTATGGTCCTGGCCGTCGTCGGTGGTATAGCCCAATTTCTTGGCGCACTGAGCGTCGGTAGGATACGTAGGCACAAGGAGCTTGTTGGCGTCGCCGCAGATAGAAATCTTGTTGTACTCGTCGATAGGAATCGTGTAGTTGAATCCCAAGCGCAGGGTGGTCGGCAAGAAATAGGAGTAGTCGTCGCCGTAATTGATTTTACTGCCCAAGTTGAAGACGCCGAAACCCAAACTCAGCTGGCACTCGCGGCTGCCGGCATTGACGTAGGTATTATAGTAGCCCGCGATGTCGGCAGCAAAAGCCGAACCAGGCTTTGAGCCGTCATCGTAGTTGCCCGAAAGGTCGGAGTAGATATAGCGCAGGGTAACGGCAGCAGAGAACTTCTCGCTCAGCATGCGGCTGTAGGCTGCGTCGACAGCAAACTCGTAGGGACGTATCGTCATGTCGGCACCATCGCCGCCAGCGTTGGTAGACACGTCGCCGAGAGAGAAATACCTCAGCGAACCGCTCACCGCCTGATAGTCGCCCAGTCGGTAGTAGCCTGCCATGTAGGCGAGGTCGATGTCGTTGACAATCTGGCGCAGCCACGGGGTGTAGTTGACTGCTATACCGCCCTTTGAGATGGCAAAAGGATATTTGGCGGCGTTCCAAGCCTGCGAGTTGGCGTCGGGTTCTGTAGCCGCACCTATGTCACCCATACCGCCGGCCCTGGCGTCAGGGGCGATGCTCTGCGACACTACCGCCGTCTGCACCGGGTTGAATTTCTCCTTGATGTCCTGTCCGTTGGCGCAAATTGCTCCGGCGAGCAGCACCGCTGTCAATAAGCCTGTTTGCTTCATATCAAAATCTTGCTGTATTCTTAAACCTATTTATAAACTCCCAAAATCTCCTTTTATTGTCTTGAGATAATCATTTTCTGCCTTTTTACCGCCTCGGAGCCGCCATTGCAGGAAACCTTCACCTCATAGATGTAGACGCCCGAAGCCAGAGCCACGCCGTTGTTGGCAGCCAAATCCCAGCTGATGGTGTAGTAGCCGTCGGAAATGGCCGACTCAGTGTGGGTCCAGCACTTCTGCCCATAGCAGTTGTAGACGTTTACGGTGATCGTCGCCTCTTCTTCGGGACGGTCGTAGCTGATTTGGAACGCCGTAGACGTTGAGGCAGGGTTGCGGCTCAGCGACACCGAACTGATTTGCGGGCTCAAGCCTGTCTTGACCACAAAGTCGAGTGAGGCTGACGAGGAGTTGTTCTTGATGTCCCAAGCCCGGAACACCAGTTTGTGGCTGCCTTCGGTGAGCGTAGGAATCTTGTAGGACACCGAGCCCGAAGTGTAGCTGCCGAAGTCGTTCTGGTAGTATGTGTTGAGGTCGTAAGAGGTATTCTCCTTGCCGTCGATTATCAGTTCGAGGTCGTGCCCCACCCCGTTGCCGGTGATGTTGATGCCGTCGGCGTCCTTCAGCTTGGCGTAGAAGTAAGGCGACTCGTTGACCGTCTGCCCATTCTTGAAGTCGGGGCTGTTGAGGTAGATGAACAGTTCAGGCCCTATGGAGTCCGACTTGATGTCCTCGCTCGTGCCGTTGACGGTGAAGCTGGTGCTGGTGCCGTTGGCCTCCAAGGTGTTGTCGGCGTTGACGGCATACATGTTGACCATGCCGAGTCCGCCGCTGTACTTTATGTCGAGCGGCACGGGCATCTCTACCGTGAACTTGCCGAGCCTTACCGAGTCGTTGGACTCAAAGAGCATGCGGTCGTAGGTGGTGTAGACCAGCGGGTCTACGTCTTCGTTGGTGTTGTTGTGGCAAGTGATGGTGTCCTTGCAGTCATAGAGCGTGACGGTCACCTGGCCGTTGAAGCCGTTGAGCGGAGTGCCGTCGGTGTCTTCGATGTGGCCGGAGAACCTAGCCATGCTCCCCGCCGACAGGTTGTGGAGCGCACTGGTCTTGATGGCCTCGCCGTTGATGCTGTCGAGCACCACGGTGCGGGTGGGCATGCCTACCGTCAGCGCCGGGTCGCCCAGCAGCGCATACTTCAGCTTGTTGTCGCCGTAGTCGCGGTTGTTCATTATCTCGCCCTCTACCGAAGAAACGAGGTTTACCTTAGCCAGGCGGTTGGCGTCGCCCAGCGTATAGCGCTTGCCCGTCTTCGACTTGCCCAGCACGTAGTACATGAAGTAGTTGTTGATGTAGCTGTTCTGGGTGGAATAGACCGCACGCGTAGAGCTGTAGAACGCTATGGCGCTGCCGTTGGGGTTGAGCAGGCTCTCCACGCCTATGCTCTCCTCCTCGCGGTCGAAGGGCGAAATCTCGCACGACGCCACCACCCAGAGGGGTATCTTGTCGCAAACAAACTCTTTGAAGTCAGCCAGTTTAAGCACATTCTCCTTAGAGATGCAGTAGGGAGCGCCGTGGCCCATGTAGTTCATCACCAGCGCACCTTTCTGCATGGCCGTCTTGACGTCGGTGGTCACCTGCGGATAGGTGAAGCCCGTTGCGGTGCTCACCCTGTTGTAGGCGTCCCAATAGATGCGTCCCACCTTGAGGTTGGGATAGTATTTCTCCACCATCTTCGCCACGCCCTCGGCAGCGTTCATGTGCTTGTTCTTCTCGCCGTCATCGGCCAGGAACCACACGGCGTTTTTCCAGCTGCCGGGATTCTTGTTGGCGGCATAGGCAATAATCTTGTCGACCACTATCTTAGCCTTGGAAGCGTCGGTCACCGGAATGCGGCCAATGCCGAGGTCCACCTTGTCGTACCTCATGCTGGCGCCCTCGCCGTCGTCGAGCATGCCGAAATAGTCCTCGTTGACGTAACAGCTCACCTCGCTGACCGACGGCTCGCTCTCGTAGCAGAGCAGATAGTCCTTGAGGTTGAGGCTGGCGCACGCCGAGGTCACGCCGCGGTTGTCCCACACGCAGCCGCCAAAGAGCAGCAAATACTTGGGCAGGCTGTCGCCGGAGTTTCTGTCGTAGAGCATCTTGAGATATCTGCGGTAGGCACCCGCGTCGGGCGTGCCGGAAGAAAACTCGTTGTAGAGCAAGTCGGCCCTCACCACCTTCACCTTGAGCGAGTCGCTGCTTTCGTGGAACGAGGCGAGTCGCTGCGCCTGCTCCTCCAGTTTGCCGCTCTCAGGAATGATGATGACCATGTCAGCCACCGAGTCAGCGTGGAGGTCCTGGTTGGCTATGCTGCCTGCGTTGACCGGACTAGGATAGGTCGCCGCCAGGTCTACCGCCACGTAGCGCAGCGTGGGGTTTTCCACGCTGAATGTCATGGTCGTGCCGCTGAGCGTAGCCGCCACTTTGGCCACAGGATTGCCGGGGTAGCCTATTCTCCACACCTCGGTGTTGGAGGAGGCGCCCTCAAGGGTCATCGTGGAGGGCGACGACAGGTAGTGGCTGAACACCAGGAAGTCGCCATTCATCTTGAGACGGCGGCGGTAGCACACCCTGATGTAGTCCAGGCGCGCCGCGTTGCCTTTGGTAGTAGTGATGTTGAGAGTGCTGGTGTTGCCTGACATCTGCGTGAGGAAGGTGCGGTCGGAGGTCGTAGCCTTGTCGTAGTCGGTGGCCAGCGCCGACATCGACAGCGTGCCGAGGCTCTGCGAGCCGAGGCTGACCTGAGCCGTCGTCACGCTGTTGGCCTTGGCTGAGAAGGAGACGTCGACCCTGGCGGTGCAGTCCGAGACGATGTCGGGCGTCTCTATCGTATAGTTCTTGGAGTTGCCTCCGGCATAGTCATAGCTGTCGAAGAACGTACGCCCGCCCGTATACCAGCTGTAGGCGTCGTTGTCTATCACGAAATGTTCGGGATAGGTATTGATCGTCTGCGACGTTGTCTGCGGCGACTCGAGCGTGCCCATCTGCAGCTGGCTGTCGCCCTCCGTCACGAAGTAATACGAATACTTGGAATAGGTATTGTTGGTGTGGGTGGCGTAGCACTCTCCGTTGGGATTCTTGTTTGAGGCGAGGGTCCAGTTTGACCACCTCACGCAGCCCTCCGCAAAAAACAGCACGTTGTCCTTGCGGCGGTAGAGGGGAATCTCCTCCAGGTCGTCGTAGTCGCTGTTGACATAAGAGCCGTAGCTGATGGCGTGGTTCTGCACCCTGCCGCCATAGCCGTAGACCTTCACTCGGCTGAGGTCGCTGAACCCCATCTCTGCCAAGAAGGATTTTGACAGCTGGTAGACGCCCTCCTTCTCCACTCTTATCTTTACCCACTTGCCCTCGCTGAGCACCGAATGGGCTTTGTATCTTGAAGAAGCTGCGGAAGCCGACTTGGCGGCAAAAGCCGGAGACTTGGCCGGCTGGCTGGCAACGCTGTCTATCTGCAGCTTGAAGCTGACCAGCCTGAGCAGCTTGCCGTTGCGCTTGACCACAGGCACCACCACTACGTCCAGAAATCCCTCCTTGCGACTGACGCCCAAGCGGGTCTCAACCTTCACGTCGTTGCCGAAGTCTGTCTGCAGCGAGCTGAGCGCCTCAGCCTCGCACCTTGACAGTTCGGCAAACTCAGGATACAAGACCCTGGCGCTATAAGTATAGTCGCCGTAGTTGCTGCCCAGGCTTACGGTGTTGCAGTATTCGGGCACGTTTTTGGAGAAGTCCACACGGCTCCAGTCCAGGTGCACGAACTCGCCCTCGCCGTAGCTCTCCACGACGCAAAGGGACATTGCGAACGCCACGCACGCCACGAATTTAGATATCTTATGTCTCATTGCTTTCATCTTACCTATTTTATATTAAAGTCCAACAGCTTCTGCCCGTTCAGAAAGGCGTCCAGATGGTCGTTGATCTTCACGACAGGCCTACGGTCCGGACACCCTGCGAGCAAAAAGTCGCCTTGCCTCAGTGTAAACACCCTGCTGACGCTCTCTATCACCCGGTCGGCAAACGAGCGCACGTCAGCGCAGACAGTCACCGCCTGCTCCTCGCCGTTTATCTCGAGCCTTGCTGTAGCCGGCTTGGCGTCGCCCTCAGGCGGCAGTTCCGCAAAGCTGCCAATGGCCACCGACGAGTCAAAGCTCTTGGCCATGTCCCACGGCTCACCGCTCTTGCGCAGCTGCCGCAGCACGTCCTCAGCGGTGAAATCTACCGCCACGGACCACGCGTCGCAGTACCGGCTGGCAAAACGGGCAGGGATGCTCTTGCCCATCCTGCTGATTCTCAGCGCCAAGTATGGCGATGCCGAACACTCACGGGTGAAGTCCGGAACAAAAAAGGGATTGTTGTTCTTGAGCAACGCGGAGTCGGCCTTGAGCCACAAGCGCGGGCAATGCGCCAACACACTATAAAACGTACCGCCGCTGGGATTATTGTACTCTCCAGCACTTTCTACGACAATAATTTTCATGCGCAGTTTCTGTTTGCCTACAAAATTACGAAACTTGAAACAATTAGGCGGCAGACCAACGCCGCAAATGGCTCAGAGCAGCCAAAATCGGGCTTCGCCAAGCCGCCACGCGCCCTTCGAAACACAAACTTTTCGTACAAAACCCCTACACGATGCCGGGCAGAAGCGTTCTGCTTTGAAAAAACAAGGACTTTAGTTCATCAGAGAAGCACTTGGCGTCATCGCGCGCGGACTTAATTTTTCCGGACCATCATAAACGGTTATCCATTTATTGCTGTCCGCTAAAACTCAAAACGGCATGCCGGCCTGCTCCACAGCCCCAACAAACAGACGCTGCGATATTTTTTTGAAAAAGCAAGCCCCCCTCAGTCAAAAAAAACGTCGGTAGTTTGGGGACTTCTTCTGGCTTTTCATGAATCTTGTTGGCGCTCCGCTAAAACCGTTTACGTCCGAGCCCCCAAATCGCCTGCCCCCAAAAGTCCTTTTCGTGAAAATCCGCACAATTAGTGCGCGCCTCATTTTCAGCGCATTACATC
>CAVGQS010000022.1:0-20859 GCA_963631415.1 Lactococcus garvieae
GCAACGTTTCGGGCGAAACAAAGCAACGTTTCGGGGCGAAACGTTGCAGCGTTTCGCCCGAAATTTTTTCGTTAAGTCCGCACGAAAATTTTTTAAGTCCGCACAAAATTTTTTTAAGTCCTACTTTATAACTTTGAAGTGTGTGCTTGCGAACCGTTTTCTTGTTGTTTTATGACCGCTTTTTTGGATATTTGGCAGATTGGAGATTGCTGGGCAAAAAAAAACCGCAGCCCCGGTGGCTGGGGTTGCGGATTTGGTAAGAGTCTTGTAGTTTCGGAGGGGGTAGCGGACAGCAATCGTTTATAATAGGTTGTTCGCTTGAATATCTGTGCACCAGAGTACTGTGAGGGAATCCTCGCTTCGCCAAAGAGCTCCAAATGAATTGTGATGCTTATTGAAACGAACTGAGGTCTTGCGGCGGTTTCGTCAGAGGGGTGCAAATATACCCCGCTGTTCTTTGTTTGCTGACAATTTCTTGCTACTTTTGTAATTAGACGTGTGTCCGCAATGGTGGCGACATAGCTGCAGGCGCATTTTCGTCTTTCATCCAAGCGATAGCTTTAAAAAGTTTTTTGAATGAAACACAGATTTTCCTCGATTGTAGTCTTGCTGTTCTTGTGCGTGACGGTGTTGGCGCAGGGCGTTTCATGCCCAAAGCGCGAGTTCCGCGGCAGCTGGATACAGTGTGTCAACGGACAGTTCCAGGGGCTCGGACGCGACGCCATGCAGAAGGAGCTTGTGCGCCAACTCGATGCGCTGCAGAAATGCAATGTCAATGCGGTATTCTTTCAGGTCAGGGCAGAGGCCGACGCCTTGTATCCGAGCCTGCTTGAGCCTTGGAGCCGGTTCCTGACGGGAACTCAGGGCTTGCCGCCGTCGCCAATGTGGGATCCTCTGCAGTGGATGATAGACCAATGCCACAGCCGTGGCATGGAACTGCACGCCTGGATTAATCCATATAGGGCAAAGACATCGGGCACCACGGAGTTGGCGGCTTCGCATCCCTACATGGAAAATCCGAACCTGTTTTTCAGATACGGCAAACTGATACTGTTTAACCCGGCGTATGTGGAAAACCGCGAATATATCTGCGAAGTGGTGAGCGACATCGTGAGCCGATATGACGTTGACGGCATACACATAGATGACTATTTCTATCCCTATCCTGAGGCGGGCGTGGATATTCCCGATGCTGCGGACTTCGCCAAATATGGTGCGGGCTTCGCGTCGATAGGCGACTGGCGTAGAGACAATGTCAGTCGACTCATACAGTCACTCCACGAGACGATAAAACGGCTGAAGCCGTGGGTGAAGTTCGGCGTGTCGCCCTTTGGCATCTACCACAACACCAGGTCGGGCGCCGAGGTGCCGGGCAGCAACACTGGCGGACTCCAAAATTATGACGACCTTTATGCTGACGTCCTTTTGTGGGCCAACAAGGGGTGGATTGACTACAACATCCCTCAGCTCTACTGGGAGATTGGCCACAAAGTTGCCGACTATGACACGCTGATTCGCTGGTGGTCGAAGCTGGCAAGTTCCAGACCTCTATATATAGGACAAGACGTAGAGCGCACCGTCAGGGCTGCCGACCTCAAGAATCCTGGCGTCAACCAGTTGCCTGAGAAGATGAGGCTGCAGCGCAGCCTGCCTGGCGTGAGCGGCAGTTGCCTGTGGTATTCGGCTGCCGTAGCCAACAACGTGGGCAATATTGCCAACGCCCTTCAGAGCCAGTTCCACAAACACCCTGCGCTGGTGCCGCAGATGCCTTTCAAGGACAACGAAGCGCCCAAGAAAATCAAGGGCGCCAAGGTGATTTGGGCAGACAACGGTCCTGCGCTGGTGTGGATTCCACGCTCTGACAACGACGAGATGCAGCGTGCGGTGCGCTATGTGGTGTACCGCTTCAAAAATGGCGAAAAGGTCAATCTCGACAATTCCGCAAATATAATTGCCGTGACTCCCAATACCTTCTTGAACTTGCCCTATAACGGCGGTTCGCAGAAATATACCTACGTGGTCACGGCTCTTGACCGCATGTGGAATGAGTCGAAAGCAAAGAAAATCAAAGTAAAATTGTGAAAGCAAATGACAGTAGTCGTAAATAATAAGGAAACGGAAACCCAGTGCGCTACTCTCGCTGAATTGCTGGAGTCGCTAGGCATGCCGGAAAAAGGCGTGGCAGTGGCAGTCAACAACGCGGTTGTGGCGCGTACACAGTGGCAGCAGTTCAGACTGGAGCCCCTCCAGAGAATTACGGTGCTCAAGGCCTTTTGCGGAGGATAGAGAACGATGGACGAAACGATGGAGGAAATAAAGTATAGGGGCTGCCTGCAGTTTATTACTCACAAGACAGAACGGTATACGGAGCTGCAGGAGGCTGAAATGGCACTCCAAGGCGGCTGTCGGTGGGTGCAGCTCAGGATGAAGAATGCCGCACCGGATGATATCCTCAGGGTAGGGCGAGAGATGCGCCAGTTGTGCGACAAGTACAGCGCCACTCTCATCATTGATGACCACGTGGAACTGGTCAAGGAGATTTCGGCTGACGGAGTGCACCTTGGCCTCAGCGACATGCCCATCGACGAGGCTCGCCAGGTTCTTGGCGAAGAATATATAATAGGTGGCACAGCCAACACGGCAGAACAGGCTCTGATGCACTACAAGCGGAGTGCCGACTATGTGGGGTGCGGACCGCTGCGCTTCACACAGACAAAGGAGAAACTCGCGCCAACATTGGGGGCGGACGGACTGGCTGCCATCATGAGCCGTCTGCACGACGAGCATGTCACCATGCCGGTGGTGGCAATAGGAGGCATCGGCTGCCAAGACACGGGACTGATAACCGACACCGGAGTGGACGGTATAGCTGTCTCTGGCGCCATTGTCGGTGCGCCGGACCCCGTGGCAGAGACACAGCGCCTTGTGAGACTCGTGAACGAGCAGTGCAGCCGTAACAGGAAATAAGATAATCAGTTACTAAAACAAAATAATAAGATGAATAAATTAGTCATAGCAGACAGAGAGTTTGACTCCCGCCTGTTTTTGGGAACAGGAAAATTTGGTGACAACAGTCTGATGAAGCAAGCCATTGAGGCCTCGGGTACAGAGATGGTGACGCTCGCTATGAAGAGGGTGGAGCTTGGCGACGAGCACGACGACTTTGTGGGACATATTCAGAAGCCCGGCTTGCAGTTGCTGCCCAATACCAGCGGAGTGCGCAATGCGGAGGAAGCCGTGTTTGCCGCCCAGATGTCGCGCGAGGCTTTTGGCACCGCATGGTTGAAACTTGAAATCCATCCTGACCCGCGCTACCTTTTGCCTGACAGCATCGAAACGCTCAAGGCTACCGAACAGTTGGTGAAGATGGGCTTCACCGTCCTGCCGTATTGCCAGGCTGACCCCACGCTATGCAAGCGTCTGGAGGAGGCCGGTGCCGCGGCGGTGATGCCTCTTGGAGCGCCCATTGGCACAAACAAGGGGTTGCAGACCCGCGACTTCTTGCGCATCATTATAGAGCAGGCCAGTGTGCCGGTGGTTGTCGATGCCGGAATAGGAGCACCGAGCCATGCCGCTGAGGCTATGGAACTGGGCGCTTCGGCGTGTCTGGTCAACACGGCCATTGCGGTGGCTGGCGACCCCATCGCCATGGCGGTAGCCTTCAAGGAGGCTGTTGTGGCAGGCCGCAGGGCTTATGAGGCGGGACTGGCAGTATCAGCCGCAAGTTTTGAAGCCTCGGCAAGTTCTCCTCTTACCAGTTTCCTTGACGACTGAAAGCCGCAGGTGCGATGACTACGGAGCAGCGCAGGCGTTATAACCGCCACATAATTTTGGAAGGCATTGGGGCAGAGGGGCAAGAACGCCTGCTCAACTCCAAAGTCCTTGTGGTGGGTGCCGGTGGACTTGGGTCGCCCGTGCTGGAATATCTGGCAGCTGCCGGGATAGGCATGCTTGGTATCGTCGACGGCGATACGGTGAGTCTCTCCAACCTCCAACGCCAAACAATCCACACGACCGCCAACACGGGGCGCCCGAAGGTTGAGTCGGCTGCCGAGAGGATAAAGGCGCTCAATCCAGACGTCAAGGTCGTGCCATACGACTTTTTCTTGAGCCAGGACAATGCCGCTGAGATTATCCAGTCTTACGACTTCGTCGTTGACTGCACCGACAATTTCTCACCCAAGTATCTGATAAACGATGCCTGCGTCTTGCAAGATAAGCCTTTCTGCATGGGCGGCATAAACCGATACAGTCTGCAGCTGATGACCCACGTGCCCGGCACGGCGTGTTACCGCTGCCTGTTTCCCGAACCTCCCCAGTTGGAGAATGTGGAGACTTGTGCGGTGACAGGCGTCCTCGGAGCTGTAGCAGGAGTGTGCGGATCTCTGCAAGCTGCGGAGTGCATCAAGTATCTCACTGGTGCCGGCCAACTTTTGGTAAACCGCTGTCTGTGTGTTGACACGCTGACAATGGAGAGCGCTACATTAAATATAGATAAAAATGCGGACTGTGCTGCTTGTGGCGACAACCCCGTCATAACTAGCTTGAAGGAATATGCCTTCCGTCCGTGCAAATCACAATAAATAAAAAAAAAGATGTTTTCAGACGAAATAGAAGGAACAGACTGGGATGGTCTGACAAAACAAATATATGACAAGACAGAGCTTGACGTGCGTCGCGCCCTTGCCAAGAAACATTGTGACATTGACGATTTTATGGCTCTCGTTTCGCCTGCAGCCGAGCCTTATCTCGAAACTATGGCCAGGCTCAGCCGTCACTACACGGAGGAACGTTTCGGCAAGGTCATGTCGATGTTCGTTCCGCTATATATCACCAACTCGTGTACCAATTCGTGCGTATACTGCGGCTTCCACATCCAGAATCCCATGGCGCGCGTCATCCTCACTCCCGAACAGATTGAGGATGAATACAAGGCCATCAAGAAACTTGCCCCAGTAGAGAATATACTAATCGTGACAGGTGAGAATCCCGCAAAGGCGGGACTCCCGTATTTGGCTAAGAGCGTAGACTTGGCGAAGCGCTATTTCTCCAATATCAAGATAGAGGTACAACCATTGAGCGCCGAGGACTACCGTGAACTGGCCGGTCACGGCATGAACGGCGTGATATGCTTTCAGGAGACATATCACAAGGAGAACTACAAGATATATCATCCGCGTGGCATGAAGTCTAAGTTTGAGTGGCGTGTCAACGGCTTCGACCGCATGGGCCAGGCTGGCGTGCACTCTATCGGCATGGGCGTCCTTATCGGTCTGGAGCGTGAGTGGCGCACTGATATCACCATGATGGCACGCCACCTGCGCTATCTTCAGAAACACTACTGGCGCACTAAATACAGCGTCAATTTCCCGCGTATGCGTCCTGCCGAGAACCAGGGATTCCAACCGAATTCGGTCATGACAGACCGCCAGTTGGCGCAGGTGACTTTTGCCATGCGCATCTTTGACCACGACGTCGACATTTCATATTCTACCCGCGAGCCCGCCTTTATCCGCGACAACATGGCCACGCTCGGCGTTACCACGATGAGCGCGGAGAGCAAGACTCAGCCCGGTGGCTATTACACCTACCCAGAGGCTCTCGACCAGTTCTCCGTCAACGACAGCCGTACGGCGAAAGAAATCAATGCGCGACTGCTCGAACTGGGTCGTGTGCCAGTATGGAAAGACTGGGACGCATCATTTGACCTGAAGACACAACCCCAAAAATGAGACTGGCTGTCATTACGCGCCCTGCGTTTTTCGAATCTGAGGCGCTGATGATTAACCGAATGTTTGAGTCTGGACTCGAACTGCTCCACTTGCGCAAGCCTGATGCCACGCAAGCTCAGCTGGAGAGCCTCCTTGCTGATATCGGCGAGGACTGGCTTGGCAGGATTGTGCTGCACAGCCATTTCGAACTTGTAGGGAAATGGGGACTGCGTGGTGGCCACTTTGGCAAGGAACGCCCTATGAACATTGAGGGTTTTACAGGAACAAAATCCTATTCTTGCCATTCGCTTGAGGAGGTGGTGGAACACAAGCCTTGTTGTGACTACGTCTTTCTGAGTCCTGTGTTCAACAGCATTTCCAAACAAGGCTACAGCTCTGCCTTCACAGACGCAGAACTGGCGCAGGCTGCTCAGCGCGGCGTGATAGACTGCAAGATCTTTGCGTTGGGCGGTGTGACCGGCAGTTCCTTGCGCTATCTTGCGCATAGGGGCTTTGGCGGTGCTGCCGTGCTGGGTGATGTGTGGGAGCATGCCGATCCTCCGACAAGGGTCAGCGAACTTTTGGATATTGTCAACGGACTTTGACAAGCGACGCTGCCAGCTGCCTTGCTGCTGCACGCGACGGCTTGCCCGTTGGCGTGAGTGGAACCTTGGCAACTTCTATGAAATGTCGCGGCACTTCGTATTTGCCGAGTATATCCTTGCACTTTTGTTTGATGTCCTCTGCCGACGTGTCGCATTCATAGAGTATTGTAAGGGCTTCGCCCAGCGAGTCGTCAGCAACGGCAGTCAGCGCGAATGGAAAGCTGAATACTGTCTGCAGTTTCTGTTCGATGCTTTCAAGTTGCAGCTTTATTCCTCCAGAGCAGACTGTGTTGTCTGTGCGCCCATTGACGGTAAAGGTGTTGTCGGGGTAGATGGTGGCGAGGTCGTTGGTGACTAGCAGTTGGCCGCAGATTTTCGGAGCATAGATAGTAAGCCGTCCGTCATCGGTAAGTGAAATCCTCACGCCGTCCATAGGCGTGTAGCGGTCTGTGGCTTTGTCGCCGCTGAGCCTTCGCATCGCTATGTGCGACAATGTTTCCGTCATGCCATAGGTGCTGTAGATGTTGTTATGAAACGATTTCATCTGCGCTTCAATATTTGTAGGCACGGGACCGCCCCCGATGATGATGTTCTTTACACCGCGCATGATTTCTGTGTCGTGGCTGTGCTTGAGGCTTTCTGCTACTTGCTGTGGTGTGACGGCGGCGAATGCTGGCGGCACGCTGAGAGTGCGGAACGGACGTGCAGACGGGCATACTGGAATCAGCCGCAAGTTGCCTACGATGCTTCTTACTACCATCATTTTGCCTGCAATGTATTCCAGCGGGAGGCACAGCAGCGCCGTGTCGCCTGGCTTTAGTCCCAGAAAGTCTATAGTGGCTTTTGCGCTAGCCGTCATTCTGTCTTTTTCAGCAAAGATAATCTTCGGGGTCCCGGTAGAGCCTGACGTCTGCAACAGCACAGTCCTGTTCGGTTCGTCCCATTCTTCTGTGAATTTCTGCGCTTGTCTGCAGAATTCTCGCTGCCTTCTTGATTGGAACCACAGCTTGTCGTCCTCAATCTCAAGGTCTGAACACTCGTAGTTAGTAGTGAAGAGTTGCCCTGTGCCCAGTCCTTGCGGAATGTTGGTGCTGCCAATATGCGCCGCCCATTGCGCAATGGCGTTGAGTCCCACGTTGCTCTCAAGGGCAGAGGTTACCCAGTAGCCTATGCCGCGTTGCCGGGCGAGGCTAATCCACTCTTCGCACCCCCTCAGACCTCCGTGTAGCGTTGGTTTGAGTATGATGTAGTTGGGTTTTATGGTGTCGAGGAGTTCTTCTTTCCGCTTGGTGTCGTTGGTGCCTATCAGTTCTTCGTCAAGCGCAATGGGTATGGGACTGTTTTTGCACAGCGTGGTCATCTCCTCCCATTGGCCAGCGGCTATGGGCTGCTCAATGCTGTGTATCTGGAGCGGGTGGAGGGTCTTGAGCACCTCTGCCGCCTCCTGCGGCTTGAATCCTCCGTTGGCGTCGACTCTTATTTGCAACTGATTGGCGGGAAAGCGGTTGCGCAAGTTTGTCAGCAGCTCAATTTCCTTGTCGTAGTCGATGGCTGCAATCTTTATCTTTATGCATCTGAACCCTAGCCGCAGTTTTTCCTCCACTCGTTCCGACATCTCTTCGTAACTACCCATCCATACGAGTCCGTTGATGGGTATGCCGCTTGCGGAGCGTGTGAAGTCGTTGTCGTAAAGTTTGAGGGCATTGCCGTGGCGGCATCCCTCAAGCGACAATAGGGCGGTCTCGAGGGCGAAGACCACTGAGGGGTAGTTGGAGAATGTGGAATAGTCAATCTTGCCTGTGGCTACAAGCGAACGGCATGCCTTGTCGATGAGTCTCTCCATGTCGGGACGGAAGTCACACGACAGGTCGTGGAGTGGGGCACACTCGCCCGTGCCACGGCAGTCTCCGTCGCTGAGGTGTACATACCAGAGCTTTCGCTTTAGGTACACGCCGCGACTGGTGCCTGCTGGCCTTTTGAAGTCTAGCGTGACAGGTTCGATAGAATATTCCATATATTATTAAGGTGCTACGGCAGTTTTGGGTATTTCTTGAAATTGGGTTTGCGCTTTTCCAGAAATGCCTGACCGCCCTCGTGTGCTTCGTCGAGCATGTAGTAGAGCATCGTTGCGTCTCCCGCCAACTGCTGTATGCCCGCCTGACCGTCGAGCTCGGCGTTGAGTCCGGCTTTTATCATGCGCAAAGCGAGTGGAGAGCGTTCCATCATGGTCTCAGCCCAGTCTACCACCTCGTCTTCGAGCTTGTCGAAGGGCACTACTTTGTTGACCATGCCCATCTGCTCTGCCTGCTGCGCTGTGTAGAGCCGGCACATGAACCATATCTCGCGCGCCTTCTTCTGTCCTACGATGCGGGCGAGGTACGAAGCGCCGAAGCCTGCGTCAAAACTGCCCACCTTGGGTCCTGTCTGCCCAAATTTTGCGTTCTCGGAAGCGATGGTGAGGTCACACATCAGGTGCAGCACATGACCTCCGCCGACGGCAAATCCGTTTACCATAGCAATGACGGGCTTTGGCAGTGTGCGAATCTGTTTCTGCACGTCTAGCACGTTGAGGCGCGGAACACCGTCGGTGCCCACATAGCCGCCCTTGCCCTTCACGTTCATGTCGCCGCCCGAGCAGAAAGCCTGAGTCTTCAGATATTCTTCGTCTGTCATGCCCTCGCTGCGCTGCGAGTTAGCTCCGGTTAGGACTACCACGCATATATCCTGCGCCTCGCGGCAGTAGGCGAGAGCCTGCGATATCTCCGAAACGGTCAGTGGCGTGAAGGCGTTGCGGTAGCGCGGTCGGTTGATGGTTATCTTGGCTATGCCGTTGTATTCCTCAAAAAGGATTTCATTGAAGTCTTTGATCTTGTTCCAAATCCGTGTCATATTCCAAAATTTTAGGTTTGTCTGTGTTGTCGTGGTTCTTGCCGGTAAAGTCTTCCAAAGCGTGTCGGAAGTCCTGCTCCGAGTGGACGGCTTGATAGGAGCACCCGTAGCTCATGGCGATGCCTCTGGCGTTGGCGTTGTGCCGGGCGGCGATGAAATCGTCAAGGGCGGGAGAGGCTGCCAGCCCGGGCAGTCGTGAGAAGATGCCGCCTTTGTGGTCGTTGAACATAAGGATGCGCAGGTTGTTCCTCAGCGAACGGTTCCACAGGGCGTTTACGTCGTAGAAGAAACTGAGGTCGCCCACAATGGCGTAGACATCGCGCTTGGTGACGGCGGAATAACCCGCAGCCACCGACACGCTTCCCTCAATTCCGTTTATTCCTCTGTTGCAGAACATCGGCACGTTTCCTGACTTGAAGAGCCGGGCTGCCATCCTCACAGCAGTGCTGTTGCCCAAAAAGATGGTTGTGTCGCATGGCGACATGCCGCTAATTTTGTCCCACAGGTATGCCATGGCGAGTTCTTCGGCCGACGACGGAGCGGGCTTGTGCTCTGCAACCTGATTTTTAAATTCCGCAACGGCTTGATGCCTCACAATGAGGGGCAGCAAGGCGTCGAAGAAAGTCTTCTCGTCGCACTTGACTTTCATCTCAAGATGTGAGAAAGTGTCGGGTGCTTCGTCGGTCTTGTCAACTCGTATAACCTTGAGCGATTCCTGTTGCCGCAGTTTGATTTTCAGCCATTTGTTGACGAGAGCGCCGCCCACGTGTACCACCACGTCGGGCATGGCTATGCCCTCGGCTTTTGCCGACTCTATCCAGGCGGTTCGCTCTGCTCCAGGGTGGTTGCTTATTATCTCAGGCAACAGCAGCAGCTTGTCCTGCTTGTCGAGCTCAATGAGCGAGTCAATCGCCTCCCCTTCGTGTTGTCCTATCACCACGGCGGGCAGCTTAGCTTGGTTGATGATGGCGGCTGCCTCGTCGAGCTTAGCGGAGAGACTGTTGGATTCAGTCTGCTGCTCAAAGAACGAGAACTCCGGCACGGGCAGTTCTGCTGTCGTGAAGTTGAACAGCGGTTCCTCTATCGGCACGTTGATGTGCAGGGGCATCAGTGGATTGTACGTCGGCACTTCGTCGGCTGTCAGTTTGCTGTCCATCTGTATGCACCGTGCATAAGGCTGTAGTGCGCCTGGCTGCACTATGGTCTGCCCGTCGAGCTGGCCAATCCACCGCGCTGGGCGGTCGGCTGATATTATCACGAGCGGCACTTGCCTGTAGTATGCTTCGGCAACACCGGGCAGGGTGTTGAGCAGAGCGGAACCCGACGTGACGCACACCCCCACGGGTTTCCTTGTGGCGAGCCAGATGCCGATGGCAAAGAACGACGCGCTGCGTTCATCGACTACGGAGTGCAGTCTGAAGCAGCCGTGCCGCCGCGCCGCCTCGTGGAAGTTGTGCGCCAGCACTGCGTTGCGGCTTCCGGGACATACCACGATGTCGCGTATTCCTGCCGCAATGAGCATTGCCGTGAGGCTGTTGGCGTTTTCCTTGTCGCTATACATTATTATATGTGTTAGTCTGGCCGCACTCCTGCAAGTCCAGCAGCCGCTTCATGATGTTGAGTTTTTGTGCCGTTTCGTTCCATTCGCTTTGCAGCGAACTTTGTGCCAGAATGCCTCCGCCAGCGTATAGCGTCAAGCGGTCTCCCTCTTGACACATCAGCCGCAGTGAAACGAAGCAAGCTGTCTCGCCGTGGCAGTTCAGCAGCCCACTGAAGCCGGCGTAGTATTGTCTGAAGTCCTTGCCTTCAGCTTCTTGTATTGTGCGTACGGCTTCTCTTTGCGGCATGCCCGCCACGGCTGGGGTGGGGTGCAGCAGCTGCAGAATGTCGATATCGTTGTGGCTGTCAGTCTGCAGCGTGAAGTCGGTCTGTATGTGCGCCAAGTTGCCAGCCTTCATTGTGTGGGGATTGCTTTGGAAGAAGTCAATGCCGTGGAGCGTCAGTTGCGACCGTATGTAGTCGGCCACCATTTGCTGTTCCTCCTTGTTTTTGTCGGTCCAGCCGCTGCCGCTTTGTGCCTCGTTCCACGCCATAGTGCCTGCCAGCGCAGTGGTTTGCCCTACGCCGTTGCGGGAGCGGTACAGCAGTTCGGGAGTGGCGGTGAGCCAAGCGCCGTGGCCCGGAATCTTCATTAGCGCCACGTAGCATCCGGGATATGCGCGGCACGCCTTGGCGAAGAGCTGGTGCATGTCGGCATCAGCGCCGCTGACCGTTTCCGAACGGGCTAGCACAACTTTGCGCACTGTGCCGGAGCCGATGGCGCGGCTGACGTGGTTGAAAGCGGTGGCGTAAGCCTCTCTGCCACTTGTGCAGACGGTGGCGCAGCATCTTGTCTCTGCCTCTGGCAACACCAGGCGGCTCGTCTCTATATCTTCAAAAAGGAAGACCGGCGTGTGGCTGCTGGGCTGAAACGGCGCCACTACAAACCCCGAGGCTTCAGGCGCCACGTCGTGCAGCGAACTGTAGACGCGCACCTTTTCGCTATTGATGCCATACGCGGTGTCCTCGTTTGGCAGACGATAAAGTATCTGGTGTCTTTCCCAACTTGTCAATTTCGCAATTTTTCTGCAAATGTAATCATAACCGCTGACCTCTTTTGTGTTTTTGCAAATGTTTTTCTTGTTGACGCAGGGGCGAAAAACCTTATGTCTGATAAAACCGGTGACCACATCACCGTTTTTTTGTTTTGTCGACGTGGGCGCTTGTGAAAAAATCTGTTGGTGGGCTTACATTATTTTATGGGAACAGGCACGAAATGTAGAAAATTTCATTAAATTTGCTCGGCAAAGTTTTTCCGTTTTATTAACACTTGATGAAAGTTCTGAAGTTTGGCGGCACTTCGGTTGGAACACTGGAGGGCATAAGAAACATAAAAAAGATTGTTGAGGCTGAGGCGACTCCTGTTGTGGTGGTCGTGTCGGCGCTCAAGACCGTGACCAACAACCTGGTCAAGGTGACACGGCTTGCAGCCGAAGGCGACGAGGACTACAAGACCGTGCTTCAGGAAATCATTGACACCCATCACTCCCACATAGACTCCATTATCAGCGATGCCCGCAAGAATGCTGCCCTCAAAGAGCAGCTCAGCGGGCTGTTTGATGAATTGGGCGGCATCCTTCGCGGCGTATACCTCATCAAGGACGTGACGCAGAAGATTGCCGACGCCATCGTGAGCTATGGCGAGCGGTGCAGCTCGCGCATCGTGCAGCAGTATGTCGACGGCAGCACACTCTACGATTCGCGCAAGTTTATCATTACGGAGAAGAAGGAGACTGCCACAACAGTCAATTTCACCGTCACTAACAAGAAGATAGCAGAAACCTTCGCCGACGAGCAGGGTGTGGCAATCGTGCCGGGCTTTATCGCCAGCGACATAGTGTCGGGCATCACCACCACTCTGGGGCGTGGTGGCAGCGACTATACCGCCGCCATCATCGCAGCGGCGCTCAATGCCGAGGTGCTTGAGATATGGACCGATGTCAACGGCTTCATGACTGCCGACCCGCGCATCATCCCCTCTGCCTACACGATAGAGCACCTTACGTATAGCGAAGCCACCGAGTTGTGCAACTTCGGAGCCAAGGTCATCTATCCTCCCACTATCTTCCCTGTCTTTGCCAAGCGCATCCCTCTCTATGTCAAAAACACGTTTCATCCTGAGTTTAAGGGCAGCGTGATAAGCGACGAAGTAGACGACGTGTGCCCCAACGGCATAAAGGGTATGACCTCTATCAACGACACCAGCCTCATCAACGTGAGCGGCATGAGCATGGTCGGCGTGATAGGCATCAACCGCAGAATTTTCTCCATCTTGGCCAACAACGGCATAAGCATATTTATGGTGGCGCAGACCTCGTCCGAAACGAGCACCTCGCTCTGCCTTACTCACGAAGACGCCGTCAAGGCCAAAAAGGTGCTCAGCCAGGAGTTGGCAAAGGAGATAGAGACTGGCGCGCTGAATCCTATCGAGGTAATCGACAACCTTGCCACCATTGCAGTGGTCGGCGAACCGATGAAGCACAAGCTCGGCATCGCAGGCAAGCTGTTCAGCGTGCTTGGACGCAACGGCGTCAACGTCATAGCCTCTGCCCAGGGAGCGCAGGAGATGAACATCTCGCTTGTGGTGGAGAAACACCAGCTCACAAAGGCGCTCAGCGTGATTCACGACAGCTTCTTCCTTAGTGAATACAAGGTGGTGAACCTCTTTGTGTGCGGCATCGGCACCGTGGGCGGCAGCCTGCTAAGGCAACTGCAGGAGCAGCACGACTCGCTCATGCTCAAGAGGCGCCTCAAACTCAACGTGGTGGGCGTGGCCAACTCTCGCAAGTGCTATTTCGACGCCAACGGCATCGACACTGCCGACATAGCCAACCTGGTGGAAGAGAAGGGCAGCAAGAGCACTCCGCAGTCCATCTGCCGCAAGTTTACGGACATGAACCTCTACAACTCGGTGTTTGTGGACTGCACGGCCAACGCTGACATTGCCGCGCTTTACGAAACGCTGCTTGACAACAACATATCGGTAGTGGCTGCCAACAAAATAGCGGCATCGTCGCCCTACGAGAAATATCTGGGACTGAAACGCGCAGCCCTCGACAAGGGCGTGAAGTTCCTCTACGAGACCAACGTGGGTGCAGGGTTGCCTATCATCAAGACCATCAGCGACCTGTGTGACAGCGGCGACGAGGTGATTAAGATAGAGGCGGTGCTCAGCGGCACTCTCAACTATATATTCAACAAGATGTCGGCCGACAGCCCGTTCAGCAAGACCGTGCTCATGGCCAAGGAGGCTGGACTGTCGGAGCCCGATCCGCGCCAGGACTTGTGCGGCAAGGACGTCGTGAGAAAACTCGTGATTCTTGTGCGCGAGGCAGGCCACCGGCTAGACATTGCCGATGTCAGGCTCACTCCCTTCATGGAACAGCGGTTCTTTGAGGGCGACACCGACAGGTTCTTCAGCATTGCGCCTGAGCTCGACAAACCCTTCGAAGACGAGCGCCGCCGGCTGGAACAGGAGGGCAAGAAGCTGCGTTTCATCGCTCGCTGGGAAAACGACATGGCCACTGTGGCGCTGACTCCGGTAGACCGCAACCACCCCTTCTACCACCTGGAAGACTCCAACAACATGGTGCTGATAACCACCAAGCGCTACAAGCAGTACCCCATGGTCATACAAGGCTACGGAGCTGGAGCTGACGTGACGGCGGCAGGAGTCTTTGCTGACATAATCCGAGTCGCCAACATCTAGGCGAAGGCGCTCGCAATACTAAACTTAAACAGAAAAATTTCAATTCACTCTATTATTAACTCAAGTTTTAATGTCATGAAAATTAAGACGTTCTTCCTCTTTGTAGTGTTGCTCTTGTTTGCATCACTGCAAGGCGCAAAGGCAGACGAAGCTTTCCGCAAGCATCGCTTTGACACATGGAAAGTTCTTGGTTTGCCCGAAAACGCCATTGTGTTTGTCGGCAATTCCATTACCGACATGCACTGTTGGACAGAAGCCTTCGGCAATGACCCGCGTGTGGTAAACCGCGGTAACTCCGGTGGCTACAGTTTTGAAATCCTCGACAACGTCGAGAGTTGGTCGCGCTTCAAGCCCGCAAAGGTGTTCATCAAGATTGGCACCAACGACTTGGGCACCAGCTACAATGAGCAGTCTATTGCCGACAACATCTCTAAGACGGTAGAGACCATCCGACGCGAAAGCCCGTCGACGGAAATCTATCTGCAGAGCATCCTGCCGGCATACGACCAGAACTACAAGACCTTGGCTACCATCCAGGCTGCCAACAAGTTGATTAAGGCTATCGCTGATGCCAACGAAAAGACCACCTACATTGACTTGTACTCCAAGATGGGTGGCATCCGCGACGGCGCACCTTATTCGCTTGACCGCATCCACCTTGAGGCCTACGGCTACAAGATTTGGGTTGACGCTATCAAGGAGTATGTGGGCATCGAGTCTTCTTACCCCGACAACACTCAGACCATTCAGAACACTGCCGAGCTCAGCGGTGTTCACGGCATGCGCGCCACCTATTTTAGCGTGCTCCCGACCAAGTCTACCGACATCTTGTTCTTTGGTGACGAGATGGTGAAGAACGGTGAGTGGAACGAGCTGCTCAACAACGCCAACGTCAAGAACCGCGGCGCATGGTGGGGCTATGGTGGCAATATCGCCACTGTCAGCAAGTATATCGATGCCGCTTTCTCAAATAGCGCCAACGGCGTGACTCGCGAGAACCCGGCAAAGATTATTCTCTACACTGGTACTGAAGACCTCAACGGCTCTACCGAACTTTCCGAGATCGAGACAAATTACACGGCTCTCGTGAAAAAACTCAAGACCAACTCTCCTACAAGTAAGATTGCTCTGGTCAGCCTCATGCCTACATCTTCGGCAAACACTCGCATCACTGAATTCAACAGCTGGCTCAAGACCACTGCTGAAGCAGACGATACCCTTACCTACGTAGACATCTACACTGACCTCGCTTCCAATGGTGTTGCCAACAGCAACTACTTCTCTGGCAACTATCTTTATGGCAAGGGCTATGTAGTTGTTGCACGCAAGCTTGCCGAGTTCATCGGCTCCGAAAGCTGCAAAGTGATCACCGACGACGAAGCTCAGAGCCGCAAGGACTTGTTTGAAGCCCGCGCTACCCTCAACAACGCCGTTGTCAGCGCATCGTCTATCTCTATAGGTGACGCCCTCGGACAGTACAGCTCTACCGCTTGCACTGATTATCTCGCAGCCGTGGAGAGCGCCAAGACACTGCTTTCGCAAGACCTGGCAGCTTCTGAATATACCACCGCTGCTACCACCACTTCGGCTGCCCTTACCACACTGAAGGCAAACATCAACACTCCGTCATCCACTAATGTGACCGACAAGCAGTTCACTATCTGCGCAACGTTGCGCAATGGCCAGTATGCCTATGCTGCTAGCGGCGCTGTAGCTGGCTCTACCACCAATCCCGGCTATGCAACATTCCGCTGGACTTTGACAGAGCGCACCGACGGCACTTATGACATCAAGAACGTAGGAACAGGAACATACCTGGATCCCACGGCTACCTACAACACTCAAATCAAGTTGACGGAAACCGCTCCCGAAACAGGTTGGACACTGGAGTACAGCTCAACGACTGGTCTCTACATCGTTCGCAGCTCTACTACTTGCGAGCTCAACGCCACCACAATCTCCGGTAACCCTGTCTACAACTGGTTCTCTCCGAATTCCAGCGCACAGGATCGCTCCGACACAGGATGCCAGTGGCTCTTCACCGATGTCACCGACGTGGAGGTCAAGGCTGAGCCCGATCCAATTAATGTGGTGACTGGTACCGCACAGGAAGGTGCAGCTGAACTTGTTGATGGACACGTATATACCATCACCAACCACCAGAAGAGCGGTACTTGCTATCCGTTCTACACCGACAACAATGCTCTTCAGTATGGCTCTGCCAATGCACTGGCTGCCAAGAGCTATGGTGACCGCGCTAAGTTTACGGCTATAAAGAAGGGTACAGACATTTTCGCATTCAAGAATGTCGCTACCGATATGTATCTGGTTTGGAAAGGCAAAAACTCTGGAGCCAACAACAACACTGGTCTTCAGGAAGCCTACGATTCCATCTATTGCTGCTTCAAGATTACTTCTGTCACTTCCGTTACTAATGGCAAGATTCTGACATCCAAGCGTTCCGATGGCTCTACCGACGGAACATTTGTGCAGGCAAGCAGCGGAACGTGGGATGCATGGAAGGGCACCTCTCTGTGCTATAACGACAACTATTCCAACGTCTATACCTTCGGTGACGTTACCAATGGTACCGATGGTGAAGGTGTAACCGAAGAAAAGCAGGACTCTGTAATATCTAAGGATAGCACAAAGACCGAAACTGAAGAGGTTACTCCCGACACAATAAAGGTTGTAACTGGTACTGCGCAGGTAGGTTCAGCTGAACTTGTTGACGGACACGTCTACACCATCACCAACCACCAGAAGAGTGGTACTTGCTATGCGTTCTACACCGACGACAACAAAACTCTTCAGTATGGCTCTGCCAATGCACTGGCTGCCAAGAGCTATGGCAACCGCGCTAAGTTCACTGCCATCAAGAAGGGTACAGACATTTTCGCATTCAAGAATATTGCTACCAACAAGTATCTGGTTTGGAAAGGCAGCAGCTCTGGAACCAACAGCAACACTGGCCTTTTGGAAACCTACGATTCTATCTATTGCTGCTTCAAGCTTACCTCAGCTTCGGCTGTTACTAATGGCAAACTTCTGTCAGCCAAACGTTCCGATGGCTCTACCGACGGAACATTCTCGCAGGCCAGCAGCGGAACGTGGGATGCATGGATGGGCACCTCTCAGTGCTATAATGACAACTATTCCAACGTCTACACTTTTGGTGACGTTACCGACGGTGACGACGGCGAGATTGTTGACGAAGAAAAGCAGGACTCTGTAATATCTAAGGATAGCACAAAGACTCAAGTGATTACTCAGGACACCTTGTGGGCAACTGGCCTTGACTGGTACACGATGCGCATTGGCGCCGCTGGTCTCTACATCAGCAACCCCACAGGTTCTAACATCTCCCTCACCACTAGCAAGACTGAGTTTGCCGACGCAGACCTCTGGCTCCGCACCGGTAACGACACCGATGGTTATACCATATATAATAAGGAAGCAGGTCCCTCAAAGGTGCTTGCAGCTCCTACTACGATGACTGGTGACGAGGGTGGTACTTCTTACCCCATCATGGTTCACAAGGACAGCATCCCCTCTGGCTACACCGCCACATGGATTTTCTCTGAGAGCTCCGATTTGGGCAGCGACACCGAATCCTGGTATATCTCTGAGAAGGATAATGCCAGCAATATCATGAACAACCGCAACAGCATCCTCGCCTTCTGGTCAGGCGGCAAGGACGCCGGCAGCAGCATCCAGTGGACTTGGGCGCAGCGCACTGTGGCTGTCAACATGAGCACAGGTACCTTCACTGCTGGCAACAGCAACTACGCACAGGTATGGACATCTACGGCTACCGAGCCGCAGCTCACCATCAATGCTGGTTGGAACAACATGACCGTTGCCAGCTCCAACGACACTTGCCTCCAGACTATGGTTGGCCAGTTCTCTCCGCAGACCTATACCATCACTGCTGGCACAGACTACAGCATTGCTGGCTATTGCTTCAATTTCGTCATGGCGGCAAGCACTGCCATCACCGTGACCGATGCTGAAGGCAACCAGTTCACCTCGTCGGCTGACGTTCAGAGCGTGAATTGCCAGGGTCTTACCGAAACTTCAACCTCGTTTACCCTCTCGGGTGCCAACGCCGGTGTTAACCTCACCAACTTCTTGGTTACCATCCGCAAGGCGATTACTCCTGCCGAGGAGCAGTTCGACCTGTTCCCGACTCTGACAACCGCCGCCATTCCTTATCGTATCCCCGCTATTGCTACGGCTTACGACGGAACCGTGGTGGCAGTGGCTGACTACCGCTACAGCCGCGCTGATATCGGCAGTGGACGAATCGACCTCCACATCCGCCGCAGTCACGACAACGGTGCTACTTGGGACGACATCATGACGCCTGAGGTTATGACTGGCGACGGCAACACCACAGAAGGAAACCAGAAAGCCGGATACGGCGACCCGTGTATTGTGGGCGACCGCGAGAGCTCGCGCATGATGATTACTTCTTGCTCTGGTACTCCCGGATTCTTCGGCGGTACTCGTACCCACCACCAGGGTTGGGCACGCTGGTACAGCGAGGACAACGGTGCAACATGGGGTGAGCCTACGTATCTTGACGAAGAGTTCATCTATTCTAAGTTCGACAACAGTGCCTACGGTCCTATCAAGGGTTGGTTTGTTGGTAGCGGCAAGATTTGCCAGAGCACCAAGACCAAGGTGGGCAGCTACTACCGCCTCTATTGCGTAGGCAGCAGCTACAATGGCAGCCAGACTGCCAACTGGGCTCTCTACTCCGACGACTTCGGTGAGACATGGGAGTTCCTCGGCGGTTGCGACAACAGTCCTGTTCCTGGCGGCGACGAGCCTAAGGCAGAAGAGTTGCCCGACGGCAGCATCCTCCTCTCAAGCCGTACCACTGGCGGACGCAACTTCAACATCTTTACCTTCACCGACACTGAGAAGGCTCAGGGCTCTTGGAGCACAGTGGCATTCTCCGGCAGCGGCAACAACGGCGTCATCGCTGTTTCCAACGCTTGCAACGGCGAGGTAATGCTCGTGCCTGTAACACGCAAGGCTGACAACACCAAGATGTTCCTGCTCCTGCAGAGCGTACCGTTCGGTAGCGGACGTACCAATGTGGGTATCTACTACAAGGAACTGGAGTCGCTCGCCGACTACCGCACTCCTACGGCTATCGCTAAGGATTGGGACGGCCGTCACCAGAGTTCTTACATCAGCAGTGCCTACAGCACCATGACATGGCAGAAGAACAACACCATCGGTTTCGTCTATGAAGAGGACACCTATGGCACTTCTGGCGGTGGCTACAACATTGTCTACAAGAACTACTCTATCGAGCAGATCACTGACTCCGCTTACACCTACTGCGCCTCGGTAGACGGCGACAGCCTTACCGCTCTCGGCATGCAGGAGGTAGTTGGCGACATGACTGACGCTGCTAACGTAGGTCCTATCGTGGGCCAGTACACCAGCGATGCCATCGACGTTATCAACAACGCCTACAAAGAGTATTCCGCCGCACCTACGCGCAAGAAGTACGAGGCTCTCAACAGCGCCATGGCTTCTGCTCCCCGCGTGGAGATTACCGACACTTGCTACTACACCATCCGCAACTACGGCCGCGGTACGCAGAACTACGTGCTCAACGCGTCCTCCAGTACGGTTCTTAGCGTGAGCACCGACGCTTCTTCCGACGCTTCGCTTTGGTATTTCAAGGAAGCGTCAGACGGCACATACTATCTGGTAAACAAGGCTTTTCCCGACTACATGGTGGGACCTACGCTGGGTGTTGAAGTCCGCTCGGTCTTGACCAACACGCAGTCAAGCGCCGGTACCTTCAGTGTTTCAAGCACTACAGAGGGACTCAGCGTCATCAAGTGTACTAACCCTACCAATAGCGGATACCCCTGCCTCCACTTGGCAGGCGACGTTACCCGTATCGTGCCTTGGGTGGCTAGCGCCGGAGCGTCAATGTGGTACATCGAGGCTACCGACGTCCCCACAGGCATTGAGGGCATCACCGCAGGTCTTGACAGCTTGATTCCCGTGTCGGACGCTTGCTACGACCTCAACGGACGTCCCGTAGACCTGCCTCAGAAGGGCCAGATCTACATTCGCCGCGGCAAGAAGTTCCTCTGCAAGTAATTGCACTCAGCGTACATACACGCTACTACTACCCGTGTCCGCTAAAACTAGCGGGACATAAATAAACAAAAACGCCCGAAGCCGAGTAAAATCGAGCCTCGGGCGTTTTTTTGTTTCCCAAATCTTTGTTTCCCGAGTCAACCGAAATCAGAAAACCACACTTCAAAGTTATAAAGTAGGACTTAAAAAATTTTTATGCGGACTTAAAAAA
>CAVGQS010000023.1:0-20816 GCA_963631415.1 Lactococcus garvieae
ATTTTTTAAGTCCGCACGAAAATTTTTTAAGTCCTACTTTATAACTTTGAAGTGTTTTGCGAACTGTTTTCTTATTGTTTTATGACCGCATTTTTGGATATTTGGCAGATTGGAGATTGCTGGGCAAAAAAAAATCCGCAGCCCTGTTGGTTGGGGCTACGGATTGGTAAGAGTCTTGTCGTTTAGGAGGGGTGTGCTGTTTCGGGTGTTAGCGGACAGCAATGGTTTAGCGTAAGTTGGCGCGGAGCCAACTTGCGGCGCGCCGCTACAGCGACTCGAGGATTCGCTTGATGACGACGGTGGCAGAGATTTCGCGGTTGGCTGCTTCGGGAATGACGAGGGAGGAGGGGGCCTCGATGACATCGTCGCTGACAATCATGTTGCGGCGCACGGGCAGGCAGTGCATGAAGTGGGCGTTGTCGGTGACCGCCATGTGGGCGGAGTCTACCATCCAGCTCATGTCGCGCGACAGCACTTTGCCGTAGTCGGCGGGGCGTGTCACGCCTGGGCAGCTCCAGTTTTTGGCATAGACGAAGTCGGCGCCGGCGAGTGCCTTCATCTGGTCGTATTCGGGCTTCAGGTCGCCCACAAACTGCGGGTCGAGTTCGTAGCCCTCAGGACAGGTGTAGACAAAGTCGACGTCGGCTGCGAGCATCCACTGCGCAAAGCTGTTGGGCACGGCCTGCGGCAGCGCCTTGGGGTGAGGAGCCCAGGTCATCACCACCTTTGGGCGCTCCTTCTTGCGGTATTCCTCAATGGTGATGAGGTCGGCGAAGGCCTGCAGCGGGTGGACCGTGGCGCTCTCCATGGAGAAGACGGGCTTGCCGCTGTGTTGCATGAACTGGCGTATGATGCTCTCGGTGTAGTCGTCCTCGCGGCTTTCGAAGCGGGCGAAGGTGCGCACGCCGATGACGTCGCAGTAGGAGCTCATGACTGGAATGGCCTCGAGCAGGTGCTCGCTCTTGTCGCCGTCCATCACCACTCCCCTCTCGGTCTCAAGTTTCCATGCGCCCTGGTTGACGTCGAGCACTATGACGTTCATGCCGAGGTTGAGCGCCGCCTTCTGGGTGGAGAGGCGGGTGCGCAGGCTGTTGTTGAAGAAGATGAGGAGGGCTGTCTTGTGCTTGCCAAGATGCTCGTACTTATAGTGGTCTTTTTTGATTTCGAACGCTTCACCGAGGGCCTTCTTCAGGTCGCCGAGGTGAGACGGGTACAAAAATTCTTTCATTGCTATGTTTTTGATGTTGTGTTATTTGCTTGTCCTGACGGGTTCGCCGAGCCACTGCGAGAGGGTGGCGAGAATCTCGTCGCGCTGTTGCGGCGGCATGTTGTTGATGCGTGTGGAGTGAGAGCCTCCGGGCTTGACGTAGACCTTGAGGTTCTGCTTGGGGTATTTGCTGAGCCACGTCACGCCGGCAGCGGTCCAGGGGTCTATCTCGCCATAGATGCATATCATCTGCGGGTCGTTTTCCTTGAGGTACTTGGTGATGTGGCGCGAGAGCGTCTTGTCGAACTTGCCGGACCGCAGTTCGGGCGGCAGCATCACGTCGCGCACATAGTGCTTGGCTGACTTGACGCTGAGGTAGGGTTTGAAGGGCTTGAGGTCGTAGCCGTAGTAACCCAGTTCGCGGTAGGCCTGCACGAAGAACGAGATGTCGCCGGTGGTGGAGAAATATTCGGGCCCCACTACGGTGACGAGTTCGTTGAACAGCACGTCGTCGGGCGCGCCCGGATTGGGAATGGACTCAATCTTCTTGCCCCACTGCCACACCGAGAAGCTGTATTCCAGCACGCAGTAGTCGAAGACGTCCTCAATGGGTATGTAAAACTTTAGTTGCTTCTGGTCGCACAAGGCCTTGAAGCGCGGCATAAGCTCCGCCTTCTTCTTCAGCACGGCAATCTGGAAATTCTCTATCATCTTGCGGTCGGCGGCGCTGCCCACCTGCCGGAGGAAGGGCTCGTGGCGTCCGTCAACCACGTCGCGGCACACGGGACCCACGTAGGGCACCGAGATGTCCACGTCTTCGGGATAGCAGGAACGATACTCCATGCAGGTCTCGCCGCCCTTGCTGATGCCGGTGCTTATCCACTTCTTGTCGTAGATGCTCTTGAGCGCGGTGACGATGGCGTGGAGGTCTGCCATGGCCTGACGGTCGCGCATGTACTGCCAGTCGCAGGGCGAGGGCGTGGACTCCTGGAAGAAGCGGTGCTCCACAAACACTATGTTGGTGTGGAAATAGGTTGACAGCTCGTTGTTGTAGCGCGGGCCGGCGGCGTAGCCAGCTCCGTAGCCCTCGGTTACGAGCAGCGTGGGGCGGTCAGCCCCGTGGTTCATCACTATGACGCGCTGAGAGAAGCTCCCCTTAGAGGGGTCCTGGTGGTCGAGCGGCTGTGTGAACTTGAGGATATAGCGGCTCTCGAAGCCCGCTTCGTCCTTGACCTCCTTGACCTCGGTTACTTGCGGCAGCGCGGCGAGTTTGCTCTTCAGCGCCTCGTCGGCCGCTGCCATGAGCGGCAGCAAGAGCAGGAGCAGCGCCAGCAGCAGCCTGTCGGCGCGCAGCCGGCTTGCCAATGAAATGCTTTGCATGGGTGTCTATCTCCTCTTATTTCTTGTTGAGCGCGTCTTCTATCTGTGCCGTGATGACCTCGTCGCCGGGATAGCCGCCCGTGGCGATGTTGTCATAGGAGCGCTTGCCGTCCATACCTATTATATAATATGTAGGGATGCCCCTGATGCCGAGGCTGCGGAGCAGCGCGCTGTACTGGTCGTTGCTGAGGCGGTAGTGGTAGCCCTTGATGGCGGGTATTGCCGCCTTCCAGTCGTTGAGGGGAGAGGTCTCGCCGGTGACGTAGACAAACGCCACGGGCTTTTCTGCCTCCAGATACTTGTCCTTGATGGGGTCAATGCTCTTCATTGCCGCCATGCAGGGCGGGCACCACGTTGCCCAAAAGTCCACCACGACCACCTGGCCCTTGAACTCGGCAGCTATGTTGTCCATAATCTTGTCAGCCGCTACGCCCTGAGGCAGGGTCTTCACTACTACGCCGCTGTTTTCGTCTGCCGCGCTGTTCTGCTCCATTGCGGCCTTTGCCGGTTTGGCGCAACTGCCCAGGCTCACTGCCAGGCAAGCTATCGCCATCAAAAGAATCTTCTTCATAATGCTATCTTGTTTTTGTTTGTTTCAATAAGTTATTTGCCGTCCGCCAGCTTCATCAGAAACTGCCCGTACTCGTTCTTGAGCATGGGCTGGGCTATCTGCCGCAGCTTGTCGGCGCTGACCCATCCGTGCTCGTAGGCTATGCCCTCCAGGCACGCCACCTTGAGTCCTGTGCGCTTCTCGATGACCTCAATGAAGGTAGACGCCTCGCTGAGGCTCTCGTGGGTGCCGGTGTCGAGCCAGGCATAGCCGCGCCCCATGGTCTGCACCATCAGTCGCTTCTGCCTGAGATACTCCTGGTTGACCGACGTTATCTCGAGTTCGCCGCGCGCGCTGGGCTTGATGTCGCGGGCTATCGACAGCACGTCGTTGGGATAGAAATACAAGCCCACCACCGCATAGTTGCTCTTGGGACAGGCGGGCTTCTCCTCTATCGACACGCACTTGCCGCCGGCGTCAAACTCCACCACGCCGTAGCGCTCGGGGTCGTTGACGCGGTAGCCGAAGACGCAGCCGCGCCCCTCGGTCTCCACCGTCTCCACCGCCTTGTGGAGGAGGTCCTCCAGTCCGCTGCCGTGGAAGATATTGTCGCCCAAGACGAGGCACACCGAGTCGTCGCCCACAAAGTCGCGCCCTATGATGAAGGCCTGAGCCAGGCCGTCGGGCGATGGCTGCTCGGCATACTCAAACCTCACGCCGTAGTCCGAGCCGTCGCCAAGCAGGCGGCGAAACAGAGGCAAGTCGGTCGGAGTGGAGATAATCAGTATCTCCCTGATGCCGGCAAGCATCAGTACTGAGATGGGGTAATAGACCATCGGCTTGTCGTAGATGGGTATGAGCTGCTTGCTGATAGCCTTGGTGATGGGATAAAGCCGCGTGCCGCTTCCTCCCGCCAGAACAATACCTTTCATCGCTTTTGCGTTTGGAGTGTGTTAATACCTTGTTTTTGCTTTGTTTCTAAGCAATGCAAATGTAGTGATTTAATGCCACCAAAACTAATTTTAGACGCAAAAAACGCCGCAGAGCCTTTTTACGCACGAATATTTAAGCAATACAAATCTAAAACACTATCTTTGTGGCATCAAAAAACTACATAAATATTTAGCCAGCGCACACACTCAAGAACAAAATGAAAAGACTGACACTCCTCACCCTCTCGCTCTGTATGATTACACTAGCTTCAGCCGTCACCAAGGACGAGCAGGCAATGTACGACCTCGTGGGCCGCATTGCCCCGCAGCACAAGGCCCACTTCACCTTCAAGCAGAAAAAGCAGAAGACCGACACCTACAGCGTGGTGGCCAAGGGCGGCCACGCCACCGTGAGCGGCACCAATGCCAACACCATGGCGGTGGGACTCAACTACTACCTTAAATACGTCTGCCACACCACCGTTTCGTGGCTCGCCACCAGCCCCGTGGTGATGCCCGACCGACTGCCCGACACCAAGCGGCTGAGCCAGACGGCCAGGTGCGACAACCGCTTCTTCCTCAACTACTGCACCTACGGCTACACCATGCCCTGGTGGCAGTGGGCAGACTGGGAGCGGCTCATAGACTGGATGGCGCTCAACGGCATCAACATGCCGCTGGCCAACACCGGCATGGAGGAGATAGCCTACCGCGTGTTCACCGGCCTCGGACTGTCGGACCAGGAGGTGCGCTCGTTCTTCACCGGCCCCGCCCACCTGCCCTGGCACCGCATGTCTAACATCGACAAGTGGCAGGGACCCCTGCCCCAGAGCTGGCTCAAGGGACAGTTTGAGCTGCAGAAGAAGATAGTGGCCCGCGAGCGCCAGCTGGGCATGAAGCCCGTGCTGCCCGGATTTTCGGGACACGTGCCCGAGGCCATCAAGGCCATATTCCCCAACGCCAATATAAGCAAGCTGCACAACTGGTCGGGATTCACCGACGCCACGTCGTGCTACTTCCTCGACCCGCAAGACTCCCTCTTCGCTGAGATACAGCACCACTACATCCGTGAGGTCGTCAAGGAGTTTGGCACCGACCACATCTACGGCATCGATCCCTTCAACGAGATGAAACTGCCCAACGGAGACCCCGCCTACCTCGCCGCCGTCGCCAAGGGCATCTACACCACCCTCACCGACGTAGACCCGCACGCCACCTGGCTGCAGATGACCTGGATGTTCTACTACGACAAGGCCACCTGGACTCCCGAGCGCATCAAGGCGTTTCTGGGCGCGGTGCCGCAGGGCAAGCTGCTGCTGCTCGACTACTGGGCTGAGTTCCAGGAGATATGGCGCAGCACCGACAAGTACCACGGCCAGCCCTACCTGTGGTGCTACCTCGGCAACTTTGGCGGCAACACGGGCTACAACGCGGAGTTCCAGAAAGTGAGCGGACGCGTAGAGGGCACCTTCAAGGACGGCGGCCAGAACTTCAGCGGACTGGGCGCCACGCTCGAGGGCTTCGACATCAACCCCTTCATGTATGAGTATTTCTTCGAGAAAGCCTGGAGCGGCTACCCCACCGACGACGAGTTTCTTCGCGGTCTGGCCGACCGCCACTGTGGCGCTGCCGATGAGGACTACCGCAAGGCGTGGAGCGAGCTCTACCACAAGATAATCAACAATCCCGACTATGCCGGCAGCCCCAACACCGCCACCGAATACCCCCGGCTGCGCAAGATTGACGTGGAGAAAGACGGCCAGAAGACCAAGCTGGAAGCGCCCTACCAGACATCTGCCAAGCTTGCCAACGACAACGTACTGGCGCTCAACGTGTGGCAGCAGATGCTCGCCGTCAACAACAGCAGCAACATGCTCTATGTATACGATGCCGCCAACCAGGGGCGCGAAGTGCTCGGCAACTACTTCTGCTGCCTGCGCAACGACTTCTCGCAAGCCTGCTATGCGCGCGACATAGCCACCGCCGAGCAGAAGGCCCGCGAGATGCTCCAGACGCTCGACGACCTCGACCTCGTGCTCAGCCTCCACGACGACTTCTCGTTCAACAAGTGGGTGCGCGACGCTCGCTCGTGGGGAAAAACCGCCGACGAGAAGGAATACTTTGAGGTCAACGCGCGCACCCTGCTCACCACGTGGGGATTCAAGGGACACAACCTGCGCGACTACGCCAGCCGCACCTGGCACGGACTCGTCGCCCACTTCTACAAGCGCCGCTGGGAGATATTCATCAACCACTCGCTCTCGGCAGCACGCCGCGGCGTCAAGGTCGACGAGAAGAACCTGCGCGACGACATCTTCCAGTTTGAATGGAATTTTACCCAGAAGCTGGCTGAGCCGGAGCTGACCGAGACGCCCGTCAATGACTCGCCCGCCAACGTGATGCGCGGCATGGCCAAGAAATACGCGCCGCTCATCCAGGCTCAGGCCGACAAGGCGAGCCGCTGACAAAAAGCGGTGAGCGCACCGCTGCCCGGCGCCGGCTGGAGATAATTTGCGAAGATTGCAACTCGGTTGCACTCACAAAACCGTAACTTTGCATCACGAAAACAAAATCACGCTGGTTATGGAAGCATTGCAGAGTTTCTTCTTCAGTTTTGTCAACACGCTGTGCGAGATGGCGCCGTTCCTCCTCATAGGATTCGGATTTGCGGGCCTGCTCTACGCTTTTCTGCCCAAGGACATCATACGCCGCTACTTTGGCGGCAGCCCCCTCAGTTCGGCTGTCCATGCCGCGCTGCTCGGAGTGCCGCTGCCGCTGTGCTCGTGCGGCATCATACCCACCAGCATGGCGTTTTACAAAAACGGGGCGTCGAAGGGCGGCACCGTGTCGCTGCTCATTGCCACGCCCCAGACGGGCATCGACTCCATCCTCGCCACCTACAGCATGATGGGACTGCCCTTTGCCGTGATGCGCACGCTCACCGCTTTCTTCACCGGCATCTTCGGCGGCTGGGCTGAGGGCGTCAGGGAGCGCAAGGAACTCAGGGAGAGCTGCGGCGCGCAGTGCGATGCCCAGATGGATCCCGACGAGAACTTCTTTGACGAGAGCGCCAAGCAGCCTGTTGGTTTTGACCGCCGCATAGTGGTGGCGCTGAAGTACGGCTTCTGCGACTTCCTCGGCGACATAGCCAAGTGGCTGCTGATAGGCCTCACGCTGGCGGCGCTGGTGGCTGCCCTCGTGCCCGACAACTTCATCGGCAACCTCAACCTGCCGCCTGTGCTCCAGATGCTGCTGGTGCTCGTCATAGCCGTGCCGCTCTACGTGTGCGCCACGGGCAGCATACCCCTGGCGGCGTCGCTCATAGCCGTAGGCCTTGACCCGGGAGCCGCCTTCGTGTTCCTCATGGCTGGCCCCGCCACGAGCATCGCCACCATCACCGTGCTGCGCAAGTTTCTGGGCGCCAAGACGCTCACCACATACCTCGTGTCCATCATCTGCGGCGCCATGGCGGGCGGACTGCTCATCACCTACGTCCTGCCCCACGAGTGGTTCACCAACTTCTCGGGCGCCCTCTGCCGCCACTGCACAGAGGCTGGCACCAGCCCCGTCTCCATCGTCTGCGGAGTGGTGCTCGTCGCCCTGATAGCCGTAGCGTTCGTGAAGCGGAAGATGCAGGCACGGAGCGAGCGCAAGCAGGTGGCAGACAGCCGCCTGACCATGCAGACCGCCACCTTCAAGGTCAGCAACATGACCTGCAGCCACTGCAAGGCCAACGTGGAGCGGGCAGCAGCCGGCGTAGAGGGCGTGGAGACAGCCACAGCCGACCTGCAGACAGCCACGCTCACCGTGTGCGGCACATCCTTCAGCCCGCAAGAGGTGCAGCAAGCAGTAGAGACCGCCGGCTATCTCAACAACCAGATATCCTAAACCAACACACCGACAAAGCACACACACATACAGAATATGAACATAGCAGTCCTCGCGTCAGGCGGAGTAGACAGCGCCGTCGCCACACACCTCATGTGCGAACAGGGCCACAAGCCCACCCTGTTCTACATCATCATCGGAGCCAAGGAAGAGAGCGAGTTTTCGTGCACCATGGAGGAAGACCTCGAGATGGTCAACATGCTGGCGCGCCAATACGGCCTCAAGGTGGAGACAGTAGACCTCCACCGCGACTACTGGGACAACGTGATGGAGTATCTCGTGGAGCGGGTGCGCAAAGGACTCACCCCCAATCCCGACGTGATGTGCAACAGCCTCGTCAAGTTCGGCTGCTTCTACGACAAGGTGGGCCGCGACTTCGACATGACCGTCACGGGCCACTACGCCTCCACCGTGGTCAAGGACGGCGTGAAGTATCTCGCCACCACCCCCGACCCCGTCAAGGACCAGACCGACTTCCTCTGCCAGATAACCCCGCAGCAGCTCAGCGCGCTCCACTTCCCACTGGGCAACATGCGCAAAAACGAGGTGCGCGACATAGCCCAACGCCACAACCTGGCGCCGGCGCGCCGCAAGGACAGCCAGGGCATCTGCTTCCTCGGCAACACCACCTACAACTCGCTGCTGGGGCACTACCTCGGCACCCTCACCGGCGACATAGTGGAATGGGAGACCGGCAACGTGGTGGGACAGCACCGCGGCTACTGGTTCTTCACCCCTGGCCAGCGCAAGGGACTCGGACTCGGCGGCGGCCCCTGGTTTGTGGTCAGCAAGGACATCGACAACAACGTGGTCTTCGTCACACGCCACATCGACAACCCCTCGCAGCTGTGCAACGCCGACAAGTTCACCCTCAGCGACTTCCACACCATAGCCACCCCCACCCTCGGCTTCACCCCCGACAACACCCCTATCTCATTCAAGATACGCCACTCGCCCGAATTCGAGACCGGCACACTGACCTACAATACCACGCTCGGCAAATACGTCATAAAGAGCAACCGCAGCATACAGGGCGTAGCCCCCGGCCAGTTCGCCGTGGTCTACCTCCCCTACGACGCCGACCGCAAAATCTGCCTCGGCAGCGGCGAGATAGCCTCCAGGCTGTAGGCCGCCGCACAAACCAATCCCCAAATAAACCACAGGGCTGGATTCCACGCATGGAGTCCAGCCCTGTTTTTTTGTTGCTGTCCGCTGGCACTTTTTTTGACGGCTTCTAAACCATTGCGCACCTCGTTTCATCAGACAAGCACTTTAATTCATCAGACAAGGACTTTATTTCACCTGAGAGCCACCGGGCGTTGCAATTCCCGCAGGAACGGATAACCGTTTTAACATAAACGGCTATCCGTTTCCAAAGGAAACGGCTGACGGTCCGGAAAAATTAAGTCCGCGCGAGATGACGCCAAGTGGCTCTCTGACGAACTGAAGTCCTAGTTTTTTCAACTGAGGTGTTTTTTCAATCGAGGTTGTTCCCCCTCCGCGGTGCAGAGCGCATGGTTTTATAAGGAAAATAGAATATTTTTGTCATTATTTTTCTATAATGGCAAAAATATCCATCTTTACCAAAAGAACATTGGCCATTGTCAGAAAGATAAAAGTTTGGCATCTTTAGTTTAAATTCCACACTTTTGCGCCGCTGCACGCGGGGCGAATTGTAGCAACATGGGGCGCTTTTCGCATTTTTTTGTAATTTTTCACAAGAATAGCCAGCGGCTTATATGCAATGTAACGAAAATTTATTACTAACTTTGCATTGAATAACAACAAATATGCAACCGCTACTATGGCCATAAAAAGAACAAGATTGGAAATGTTGCGCAACCTCTTGCAGTCAAACAGGTTTGAGAGCCAGGAGGAAGTGCTCAACGCATTGAGGGAACAGGGGTTCAGGCTGGCCCAGCCGACATTGTCGCGCGACCTGAAGACTCTCAAGGTATCGAAAGTATGCACCGAAGACGGAGGGTACGCCTACGTGCTGCCCGAGCCTACAGAGTCGGAGCCCAAGCGCCAGCTCGTGCCCTACGGCTTCAAGAGTGTGGACTTTGAGGGAAACTTCGCCGTGGTGAAGACCGGCAGCGCCTACGCCAACAGCCTTGCGCTTGAGATAGACAATCTTAATATTAAGGAAATAGTAGGCACCGTGGCTGGCGACGACACCATCTTCGTCATGCTGCGCGAGGGCACCAGCAAGACTGTTGTCATCGATGCACTAAAACAAATACTGCCTAATTATGGAGAATAACGAGTCCATGGACCTGACGGAGCAAGCGCCGCATTGCACCTGCCCCGACCCCGACGACGGGATAAGGGTAGTCGTTGCCGACGCTTCGCACGAGAAATATGTGGACACCATCTTGCGCACCATCACCGAGTCGGCCAAGGTGCGCGGTTCGGGCATTGCCTCGCGCACACACGAGTATCTGGCCACCAAGATGAAGGAGCGCAAGGCCATCATCGCCCTTGACAGCGACGACGAGTTTGCGGGCTTCTGCTACATCGAGAGCTGGGAGAACAAGCAATATGTGGCCAACTCCGGTCTGATTGTGCTGCCCAAATATCGCGGCCACCACTTGGCGACCCGCATCAAGAAGGTAGCGTTTTCGCTGAGCCGCCTGCGCTGGCCAAACGCCAAGCTGTTTGGTCTGACGAGCCAGATTGCCGTGATGCGCATCAACACGATGCTGGGCTACGTGCCCGTCACTTTCGCCCAGCTCACTCAGGACGACGAGTACTGGGCAGGCTGCGGAACTCCCGAACAGCCGCGCTGCGTCAACTGCGATATCTTGGCGCGCACAGGCCGCAAATACTGCGTGTGCACCGCCATGCTCTATGACCCCGCCGACCACGTGGGCGAACCGCTGCCCGTGCAGCTGCCCGACGACGTGGTAGAGATGGCCAAGGAAGCCGCGCGCAGAAACCTCAGGTAGGAGACGCCTACCGCAGGGACGGGGCTGACAGCCGGCAAGCGGACAAACGACAGCGACAGCGGGCAAGCAACCGCAGCTGGGACAAGCTCCATCAGACGAACAAGCACAGACAGAAACACACGGCGCGCGCCATCTCGTCCCGCCCCTTATACCTTATTATATATATACACAGCAAAAAACAAACAAAAACGATAGTCTTATGGCAAAGAAAGTTGTAGTTGCCTTCAGTGGCGGTCTCGACACAAGCTACACGGTAATGTACCTCGCGAAGGAGAAGAATTACGAAGTTTATGCGGCATGCGCCAACACGGGCGGCTTCAGCGCTGAGCAGTTGAAGGCCAACGAAGAGAACGCCTACAAACTGGGAGCAAAGAAGTACGTCACGCTCGACGTGACTCAGGAATATTACGAAAAGTCGTTGAAATACATGGTGTTCGGCAATGTGCTGCGCAACAACTGCTACCCCATCTCGGTCAGCTCAGAGCGCATCTTCCAAGCCCTCGCCATCGCCCGCTACGCCAACGAGATTGGCGCCGACGCGATAGCACACGGCAGCACCGGCGCTGGCAACGACCAGATCCGCTTCGACATGACCTTCCTCGTCATGGCTCCCAACGTGGAGATTATCACACTGACGCGCGACAACAACCTCAGCCGCCAGGAAGAGGTGGACTACCTCAACAAGCACGGCTACTACGCTGACTTCACCAAACTGAAATATTCATACAACGTGGGCATCTGGGGCACCAGCATCTGCGGCGGCGAGATTCTCGACAGCAAGCAGGGACTGCCCGAGAGCGCATACCTCAAGCACCCCACCAAGCAGGAGCCCGAACTGCTCCGCCTGGGCTTCGACAAGGGTGAGCTGTGCTCCGTCAACGGTGTTCACTACGACGACAAAATCAAGGCCATCCAGGCCGTTGAGGAGATTGGCGCCGCCTTTGCCATCGGCCGCGACTGCCACGTGGGCGACACCATCATCGGCATCAAGGGACGCGTGGGCTTTGAGGCTGCCGCTCCTATGCTCATCATCGGCGCCCACCGCTTTCTGGAGAAGTTCACGCTCTCCAAGTGGCAGCAGTACTGGAAGGATCAGGTGAGCAATTGGTACGGCATGTTCCTCCACGAGAGCCAGTACCTGGAGCCCGTGATGCCCGACATTGAGGCCATGCTCCTCTCTTCGCAGCGCAACGTGACTGGCGAAGTGACCCTGCAACTGCGTCCGCTGTCGTTCGAGACGGTGGGTGTAGACTCGCCCAACGACCTCGTAAAGAACAAGTTGGGCGAATATGGCGAGACTGCCAAGGCCTGGACCTCCGACGACGCCAAGGGCTTCATCAAGGTGACCTCTACCGCCCTGCGCGCCTACTACCTCGCCCACCCCGACGAGAGAAGATAGCCTAACTACGGACATTCCTGCACCTGCCCCATCCTGCGGACACGTTGCAGAAACATTCCCAAAGAAGACAAAATGATTAAAGTTGGAATTTTAGGAGCTGCCGGCTACACTGGCGGCGAACTCATAAGACTGTTGCTCAACCACCCCGAGGCGGAGATAGTATTCGCCAACAGCGAGAGCAACGCTGGCAACCCGGTCGCCGACATCCACGAAGGACTCGTGGGCGAGACCGACCTCAAGTTCAGCAGCGACATGCCCTTCAGCGATGTCGATGTGGTGTTCTTCTGCTTTGGCCACGGCAAGAGCGAGGCGTTCCTCAAGGAGCACACCATTCCCGACCATGTCAAGATTATCGACCTGGCGCAGGACTTCCGCATCGCCGGCGACCACGACTACGTCTACGGACTGCCTGAGACCCACGCCCATGCCATCAGCACCGCCAACCACGTGGCCAATCCCGGCTGCTTCGCCACCTGCATTCAGCTCGCCATGCTGCCTGCGCTCAAGGCTGGCATCCTGAGCGGCGACATCCACGTCAACGGCATCACCGGCAGCACTGGAGCGGGCCAGAAGCCCGGCGCCACGACCCACTTCTCTTGGCGCAACGACAACATCTCGACCTACAAGACCTTTACCCACCAGCATCTGCTCGAGATAAACCAGACGGTGCAGGAACTCGCCCCTGGCTACGGCGGCAGGGTGCTGTTTGTGCCGGTCAGGGGCTGTTTTGCGCGCGGCATCTTCGTCACCGCCTACGCCACCTGCAACAAGTCCATCGAGGAGGTGCAGCAAATCTACAGCGACTACTACAAGGACGCAGCCTTCACCCACGTCGTGACCAAGAGCCCCGACATGAAGCAGGTGGTCAACACCAACAAGGCGGTGGTCTACGTGGAGAAACACGACGACCAGCTGCTCATGATTTCGTGCATCGACAACCTCCTCAAGGGCGCTGTGGGACAGGCGGTGCAGAACATGAACATCATGTTTGGCATCGACCAGCACACGGGGCTCAACCTCAAGGCTTCGGCATTTTGACAACATTCACACAACAAACTGACAACCATGACACTATTTGACGTCTTTCCACTCTTTGACATCGCGATAGACCACGGCAAGGACTGCCGCGTGTGGGACACCGAGGGCAACGAATACCTCGACCTCTACGGCGGCCACGCCGTAATCAGCATTGGCCACTGCCATCCCCACTACACCGAGGCTATGACCAAGCAGCTCAACAAGTTGGGCTTCTACAGCAACTCGGTCATCAACCCCCTGCAGCGCGAGCTGGCAGCCCGCCTGGGCAAGGCGTGCGGATACGACGACTACCACCTCTTCCTCGTCAACTCGGGCGCCGAGGCCAACGAAAACGCACTCAAGCTCGCCTCCTTCTACAACGGACGCACCCGCATCCTCTCGCTGGAGAAGGCGTTCCACGGACGCACCTCGCTCGCCGTGGAGGCTACCGCCAATCCCAAATATATCGCGCCGGTCAACGCCAACCACCACGTGACCTACCTGCCCCTCAACGACCTTGAGGCATGGAAGAAGGAGATTGAGAAAGGCGACGTCTGCGCCGTCATCATAGAGTGCATACAGGGCGTCGGCGGCATTCGCCTGGCCTCTGCCGAGTTCGTGCAGGGACTGCGCAAGCTGTGCGACGAGCACAACACCGTGCTCATCTGCGACGAGATACAGTGCGGCTATGGCCGCAGCGGCAAGTTCTTCGCCCACCAGTGGCTCGACGTAAAGCCCGACCTCATCACTGTGGCCAAGGGCATAGCCAACGGCTTCCCCATGTCGGCAGTGCTCATATCGCCTAAGTTCAAACCCGTGTATGGCCAGCTCGGCACTACGTTTGGCGGCAACCACCTGGCTTGCGCCGGAGCGCTGGCAGTGCTCGACGTGATGGAGAGCGAACACCTCATCGACAACGCACGCGAAGTGGGCGACTACCTCATGACCAAACTCAAGGAGAGCAACCTGCCCCACGTAATCGAGGTGCGCGGACGCGGACTCATGATAGGCATCGAACTCGACGTTCCCTACAAGGAGGTGCGCACGCGCCTGGTGAAGGAGCAACACGTGTTTACCGGCTGTTCCGGCACCAACACCCTGCGCCTGCTCCCGCCGCTCACGTTCTCCAAAGAAGGAGCCGACGAATTTGTGGACAAACTCAAAATCGTGCTCAACAGCACCGCTGCATCATAATCTTACAGCACACAACGAAAAAGCAGTGAAAGCTTGCGCTTTCACGGCTTTTTTTGTTGTATGGTCACGGCGCCCCTATGACACTTGCTGTCTGTCGCATAGCACGGCAAAGGGGCAAGTCTTGCAGGGGCTCTCACTGGACGTGTCAGGCGAGGGGACTTGCTCGAAGTCCGTGTCCTCCAAGATTGTCTGCACAAGATCCGTCAAGCCTTCTTTGAAATCATTCTGGCAGTCTCTGAAATTCTCGACCGGTTTTCCGCCTATCGTGACATTGGGGTTAAAGCCGGACAGATTCTTTTTAGTAAACAGCAGTTGCGGCTTGATGATGGTGCCGTTATTCAACTCTGCGGGCGGATTGTCTTCCAAGCACGCAAGACTATAAATCATGGTCTGCAGAACGTAGGTTTGCTTGGTTCCAACAGTGAAGATTCCGTTTAGGTCTTTAGCGTTCATCTTCTTCGCTTCGTAGCTGCCCGTCTTGTAGTCCACTATGCGTATAATAGTCTGCTTGCCGTTGTCCGTCACCGTGTCGAGTCGGTCGATGCTGCCGCCCACTTTAATAGGACCAAAGTTGGGAATGTTGAGCGTTGCGTATTTCTTCAGCTCGTTGCCCAAAATATGGAACTCCGTCAGGTTGCAGTCGTTGGACAGCACGTTTTTCATGTACTTCATCGCCACGGCTGTCTCTATGGGGTGGTCTTTGCGATTGTAAGCGGTTGTTTTGCCGCGCTTTTTGTAATCCGCATTCATAGAAGCATACGCCATGTCGATAGCCTTATCCTTTTTTTTATATTTATCATCCAGAAAATTCTCGATGTTCTTGCGGCTTATGGCTCCTACCCCTTGGTCTTCTTCTTTTTCGTTTTCTGTTTTGGTGATAATTGTATATGCCGCGCGTATTGACTCATGCACCAGAGTTCCCAAGTCGTTCTTCTGCATCAGGTTGCTGCTGTCGTCTTCTGGTTCTTCCAATTCAAGCATATACTTCATAAAGAAGTTTCTGGGGCAGCGCAGATAGCTGTTGATGGCAGAGGGGGAAATGCAGAGAGGACGGCCAGGTTTCTGTTCCTTAAGGAGTTTCTCCCCGTAGTTCTCGAAAACGCAAAGGTTCTTGATACTGTCAGCGCCATCCGCCTCCTGCGTCTGCCCGACAGGTTGTGCAGCGCCATTTGTCTTGCTGACAAGTTTGGAGCGCTTCACATTGCCGAACATATTGCCAGATACAAGTATCTGCATCACGAAGCGCGACATGGACTTCTGCCCTTCTGATGTCATGGCATCGCTGTAGAGCAGCGTCACATCCTTCGCCCGGCGCAATATCCTGAAGAAATTATAGGAATACACCTGCGCCTGGTCGTCGAGCGTGGTCAGCCCATAGCACTTGCGCAGATAATAAGGGATGAACGAGTTGTCGTGGCTCGCCTTGGGCACCACTCCCTCCTCCACGTTGAGCAGCAGCACGTTGTCGAAATCGAGGGCCCTCGTTTCGAGCACGCCCATAATCTGCACGTCGGTTATAGGCTCGCCGTGGAAGGGTATGGTCACGGTGCTCAGGTGGGCGGTCAGCAGACTGCGAATAGTTGAGAACTCCTTCACCTCTTTTAGCACGTCATCATTTATCAGACTGATGAAGCGCACAACGACGCAGCGCGCCTGGAAGATGGACTCGCGGTCGAGCATCTCGTACCACTCCTGCGAGGCGCTGCCGCTGTCGTCAGCCGGCACCGTCGGCTTGCAGTTGGCGCGCCACTCCTTGTCGATGAACTCCCTCAGTTCGCCCAGCGTTTTGGCAAAATCGGAACTCGTGGCATTCTTCAGCCACGAACAGATGCGGGCATATATCCTCGTGAGCTTCATGGGGAAGCCCTTTGTTACGTTCACGTTGCCCGACAGCTCCTGCGGCACGGAGAACACCACCGGCTGCAGCATCGCCTCGTCGCACAGGATGACTGCCGACGACTCTCCCGCCTTGGTGTGGTCCAGCAACCAGTCGTGAACGTAGCGCGCCTGGGCGTTGTCTGACGTGGCAGACATTATCATGAGCGGCTTTTCCTTGCTGCTCGGCGTATCGTCGTACTTGCCTTCTAATTTCTCCATATCCTGCTTCACGTTGCGGTAAGCGGGGATGTGAGAGACTTCGAACTCCTTGTCGTAGTCCCAGTAAAACAACGCCTTGTCCTCCTTCTTTACCAGCTCCATGAATTTGCGCTCAGCGCCCAGCAGTATGTTGAAGCCCACAAAGGCGAACGTCCTGTCGCTCATGCCCGTCCACAAATCTTCGAAATTCGTCACCACCCACTTGTAGCGCGCTCCCTCAAGGGCGCAGTTTTCCTCCTTGAGCTTTTCGGAAAACGCGCTGTATATATCTGGCAGTTTTTCCCATATCTGTTCAAAGAAGGCTTTGTAGGAGTCGTTGTCCGCCTGCACACTGCTCCCGCTGGCAGCTTCGCCGCACAAGAGGCTCTTCAGGCGCTCCTTCACTTCTTCGTCAAGTATGTCCTTGTCATACTTGCGGGCCTCCGACGAGTGCCGGAATATATCCTTGCCGTCAGAGTCCACGCAGTTCTTGTCCACATTGTTGAAGTCGGCAATCAGCTGGCGCCCCCAGCTGTAGAACTTGTCGAGAGTCAGCGTGGCGCCGCAGTGGCTTATGCCCTTAGTCTTCTCTTTGTATATCTCGTAGAGCTGGCACACCGCCTTTATTTCGTCGGCAGGCTTCAGCGGACACAGCGAGTCGAACAAGTCGGTTATGGTGGTGCACTCTGGCGCGCACACCGGCTTGCCCTCAGCCAGTTCGGCAAGATATTTCTTCACGAACAGGCCCGCCCTGCGCGTGGGCAGCACCACGGTCACGTTTTCCAGCTGCCCGTTAAATTTCTTATATAAATCGTCAACGACAAATTTCAAAAATTCCATCTTTTCCTTTCTCAATTAAATTGTGTTTCATTGTGTTGTTTAGCAATTCTCATAGCTGCGTCAGCACACCTTGACAAGTTCGTTGTCGAAGCCGTACCACAGCCAGCCCTCCACGTCGGCATAGCCCATCTGCTGCAGAGCCTCCACGTAGCCCTTCACCTGGCGCGAATACTTCTCGTGGTTCTGCTTTCCGAACTTGAAGTCCAGCACCACAGCCTTCCCGTCCTTTATCATGACGCGGTCAGGCCGCAGCTCCGTCTTGGAGTCAGCGCCGCTGCCGGCAGGGCATATCAGCGTCACTTCGCGCAGCAGCTTCCACGTGCCGCCAAACCAGCCATCCATCTCTGGCCATTTCTTCCACGCCCCTTTGAGTTCCTTCTTTATCTCCTCTGCGTCCTCTTGGCTTTCTATGATGCCCTTTGTGTAGAATTTGTCTACCACTTTGTCAACGTCATTAAAGGTCTTTATCTCAGCCAGTATGTTGTGGCGCAGAATGCCCGCGTCGATGCGCGAGCTGCGCTGGTCGTTGTCCTTTCTCGGATTGTAGAGCAGCGACTCCTGCGACTGCCTGAACGAGATATTGCCGCGCGTAGAGAAATAGCGGAGTTCCGTCTTCTCTTCATCTTTGTACTTATATTCAAACGGCGAGCGCGCCTCCTCCGTCGCAGTCTGCTTAGGGCGGAAATATAGGTCACCCATACTCCACATGGCGCAGGCAGGCTTGCCGTCTTGGCTGCCGTCCCATTCCTCCTTTGCCTTTTCGAGCAGAGTCTTATTCGGTTCAACATTCTCATCCTTCAAGCACTCAAAGACCAAATCGCCCACCGTAGCGGGAACTGTCGCCTTTGGACCGAGCAACTTGTCGCTCAGCGGCGTGTATATAAACAAATTGTCGGCGGCGCGCGTCAGAGCCACATACAGCAAATTAAGGTTGTCCACCAGCTGCGCCTTCTTCTCCGCTTCATAGTCCGCCGAGTAATCGGTTTCTGCCATTGCAGCTTTAGATGTAGTGGGTATCAATTTCGGACGGGTGACAGTTGGGTCGTTGGTCTTAGCCTTTGGCTCAACCCAAAGCGTCGTACTATGTTTTCCACCTGTCAGCTCCCACGAGCAGAACGGCACAAACACATGGCGGGCTTCGAGTCCCTTGGCAGAATGGATGGTCATGATGCGGATGCCGCCGTTGTTGGTGGCAGGAATAGTCGATTTGTTCAAATCTTCGTCCCAGCTCTTGAGGAATCCCTTAGCGTCAGACCCGTAGTTGTCCACATACGAGCGGACTTTGTCGACGAAGCAATTCACATAGTCGATGTCGTTGACTTTCACCTCATTGTCAGCGCCGCAAAACAAAATGTTTACGATATACTCCGTCATCTCATAAAGCGGCATGCGCCTGTCGCACGTCTTCAAATCCTCCACATCCTTGCCATGGGCACGCAGAAACTCCCTGGATATGGAGTCAGAGTCGTAGATGGCTTTCAGCGCCGCAACAATCAGCTGTACCGACTCCGACTTGCCAAGTTTGAAACTGTCGTTGGAGCACAGCGACACGCCCCTGCTGGGCGGCGACGAATTGTTGTACGCCTCCACAATAGGGACCATCTCATCTTTGTTGCGTATCAAGATGAGAATATCGGCAGACGACTGATCCTTGTCCAGCAATTTGTTGATATCTTCAAACATCTGGTTGGCAATATCGCGGACTACCGTCTTGCTATCCTGCGGGGTATCGTCCGACTGGCTATTGCTATATGGGAACACCATATACTGCACATAGCCGTTGTGTACACTTCCCCATTTGTGGAAATCGTTCAGGTGCTCGGATTCATACCCCTCGTCGTATAGTCCGCTTACCTCATCGAAGGCATTGATGTCCTTTAATTTCTTGAATAGCGACAGGTTGAACTCCACCACATTGGCTTGGCTGCGGAAATTGCGCTTCAGCAACTGTTCGGTGAAGTAGTTGTCCAACACTTCTCCCGACTTGCCAAGATTCTCCATGATTGTATAGTCGCCATTGCGCCAGCGGTAGATGCTCTGCTTGATGTCGCCCACCACCAGAACTGTGCCGCCAGATCCGAGCACCTCCTCAGCAAGTAGCTTGAACACACTCCACTGCAGCACGGAGGTGTCCTGAAACTCGTCAATCATTATGTGCTTGAACCGAACGCCCGCCTTTTCCAGTATGAAGTCAGCATCGCCCGGCTTGAGGCTCTTCGACAGCACGCAAGCCGTGCGCGCCAACAAAATGCTGTTTGCCTCGTCCATGTTTACGTCTATGCGCTTCTTCACCGACGCCATCAGCATAAGGTCGTTGAGACGCTCAAGGGTAATCTGGCGCACGAGCCACTTCTTTCGCAGATCCTTACACAAGTTATGCATATCTATCAGCGTTTGCTGCACTTGGCTCGCTCTGATTGGGTCTTTGAATTTTTTGAGAAATTTGTCGTCATTCAACTTCTCGAAATCTCCATCTGAAAGGCATTTGAACATTTGCGCTGAGGAAGCCGTGTTGTCAAGAGACTTGCGCACACGCTCTATCAAAAAGTAGTAGTTCCTTCCACCTACAATCTCACCGTGTGTTTCACAATCACTCACCACTTGGTACAGTTTCTCCAGTTTCGACTTTTCCGCTTCAAAGTCCACATTTGCTACCGCCTTGCGATAAGCCTCTATAACATTTGCGTCAAGAATCTTGCTTTGGTCCTCACTCTGCACAGACTCCTTAAAAATCTCGTCTGCCATTGAGCAGAGCGATGACCTCACGTCCCAATTCTTTTCGTCGCCAAGCTGCTGCTCCACGTAGTCAGTAAGCAGCTTCATAGTGTTCGTATCCTCGTTGATATGCGTAGTCATTATCTCGTCCACAGCAGTCGAAATGGTGTGCTTCAGGTCAAGCACCACGTTGAACAACGCGCCTATGCCCACTGCCTGCGCCATGCCCGACACCAAGGTCTGCAGAAACGAGTCTATCGTCACCACCCTCATATTGTCGTAGTCCTCCAATATATTGTGGTACACACTGTCAGCCTTGTTGCGGAACCAGTCGTCGTCCTTCGCCTTATTCTTGGTCATATATCCCTTCACACTACCTAAGAAGCCGCTGTCCTTTCCCTCAGCTATGAGGTACAAATACGACAATATGCGCTGCTTCATCTCAGCCGTCGCCTTGTTGGTGAACGTCACCGCCAGTATGTTGCGGTACAAATAATTAGAGTCCTCGTCCATCAGCAGCGCAATGTAGCGCGCTGCCAGCGTGTACGTCTTGCCGGTGCCAGCCGAAGCCCGGCATACTGTAAGAGTCTTCTGTGTTGCCTGTGTCATTGTCTTCTGTGTCATCATTCTTCTTTCACAATACCTTATTTATATATGCCCTTAATAATAT